>JAJYFM010000028.1 GCA_021790895.1 bacterium | reverse complement strand
CGGGCCGTAATCCCAAAAACCGTTGATGCCGCCATAGATTTCGCTACTCTGGAACATGAAGCCGCGCCGCTTGGCAAGCGCGGTAATTTCGTCCATCGTCACGCGGACGTCGGTGCTGCTACCCATAAGGGCGTCACGTTTCTCAGCGGGCCCCCAAAACCCTCACCCCTCAGGCTTCCGAACAAGGCCACCCCTCCGAAAGCCGGGTCGCGCGCCTTGGAAGCCTTAGAAGAACGGCAGCGCGCGGGCGCGATCGTTGCCCGGCAAGGCACGCTCGCCGACGACTTCCACCAACGCGATGCCGTTCTTATCGAGGATCGTTGGGATAAACGACTGCTCGCGCTCGACCGCAGCTCCGAAGGCGAGAATCGGCTCGGCACCCATCAACTCTGCTTCGTAGCGAACGCGATAATCCATCAGTTGGCCGATGCCGTAGCGCGTTCGGTCGAGCGCGACCTTGGGGCGTGAGAGACTCTTCGCTTCGATGAGGAAGCGCCGTTCCCCGAGGCGCGCGAAGAGATCGACGTGGTTGTTATAGAGCCCGCTTCCACCCATCGCCTGAAAGCGTCGCAGCAACACGTCGAGCGTTCTCTGGTGATCGCCGCGCGCGCGTTCGTGTAGCGAAGCCACTTCATGTTGGTCGGGCGGCGCGTCCCCATGTGGAACGTAGCCCACCCCGGGTGGCACGACGAGCATCTCGCGAAATACATCTTTCGGAATCGCACCGGGAGCGAATACGCCACGGTCCTGCAACGTTTCATGCTCTTCTGTTTGCAGATGCATATCGGCGGACAGGACGTGTCCGTCGTTCAGAATCGCAAAATATCTCAGCGGCTCGATGTAGCGAATCGAGCGCCCCCGCAGGTTGCCGAGTTGCTCGCTCGCGGTCTCATAATAGCGACCATCGACCGCGCGGAGCGGAACCGGCCGCATCTCTTGGTAGTCGAAGATATCGACAAACCAATGCCCGGTGCTACGGGCGTCGGGGTACGGATTGCCGACCGAGCCACAGCCGAAGTAGGTCCCCGCCTGCCCCGGCGGCGCCCCTTTGACGGGTCGCTGATAGAGAAAACGCCGGTCGCCAAACTCATCCACAAGACGTCTGACGAGCGGCAGATAGACCGAAGGGAAGTGATAGATGACTCCCTCGCGATCGAGGTAGCGATTGAAATCCCGCAGATAATGTTGGGTCAGAATCAGCGGCACATCACATACCTAGTCGATCACGATACGAGATGGTGCGCTTTCGGCTGCGTCTCGGCCCGCAACTGCCCGCAGGCGGCCGAGATATCGGTTCCCATATTGTAGCGTACCGTCGATGGAACGCCTGCATCTTCAAGAATTTTCGCGAAGCTCCAGACACGCTCGTCGCTGCTCCCTTGAAACGGCGCATCGGGCGTCGCATTGTAGGGAATCAGATTCACGTGATAAAGATGCCCGCGCATCAAAGCAGCGAGGTCGCGCGCATGCCGGTCGCTATCGTTGGTTCCGGCGAGCATCACGTACTCGAAGAAGACTTTGCGCTTCGTCGCTGCGACGTACCGCTCGCATGCCGCCATCAATTCATCGATATCGTGCCGCCGATTCACCGGCATAATCGAACCACGAGTCGCATTGTCGGGGGCATGTAGTGAGATCGCGAGATTGACTTGGAGATGTTCGTTGGTAAACTCTTCGATGCGGTCGACCCACCCTACCGTTGAAATCGTGATGTGTCGGTGGCCGATCCCCATTCCGTTGGGATCGTGCAACAACGCTACGGCTTCCATCACCGCGTCGTAATTATGAAATGGTTCCCCCATCCCCATAAACACGATATTGGTAATTTTTTTGCCGCGTTCTTTGAGTTCGCGCGCGAAAAATCGCGCTTGGTCGACGATCTCGGTCGCCGTGAGATGCCGCGAGAAACCGGCCTGGCCGGTCGAACAGAAGGCGCACGCAAAGGCACAGCCGGCCTGCGAGGAGATGCAGACGGTCGTTCGCCCCTCGCGATGCTCCATCAGCACCGCCTCGACTTGTTTTCCGTCGCGCATTCCGAGCAGCGCCTTGCTGGTCTGCCGGTCATTCGAGCGTTGCAGCACCACCGGCTCGACACTGGAGAATTTGATGCCGCGTTCGCTCAGGCGCGCGCGCAGATCGAGCGGCAGCGTGCTCACTTCGTCGACGCCGCCGAGCAATTCGCGCATCGCCGCGCGGTAGAGCTGGTCGATGCGGTAGGGCTTGAGTTCGAAGGTCGCAACGAACTCCTCGGGCGAGGCAAATCCGGCGCGCCCGACGACCTCGCGCAGCCAGATCGCTTTCGGATCGCGATACATGGCTCTTACTCTAGCACGGGGTCGGCGTCGAAGAGCCCTACCTCGCGCACAACCGCCGATTCGTGCTGCACCGTGAGCTCGTCGATCCGCGCTCGAACCGCCTTCAGATCGTCCCAGACCAGCCGCTTTACCGCCGTGAGCTCGCCCCCGGTCTGGCGAAGGACGTACGCTGGGTGGAAGGTCACGAGCAACGGAATCTCAAGCGGTCCGCGCTCCCAACGCCCGCGTTGTTTCGTGATCGCGTAGGTCGCACCGAGAAAGGATTTCGCCGCCGGGGCTCCCAGCGCGAGGAGGACGCGCGGCCGAATAATTTCGATCTGCTCGTCGAGAAACGGGCGACAATTCGCCATCTCCGCTTGGTCGGGCGCGCGGTTCTTCAGCCCTCGCTCGCCTTGGGAGGTTGGGCGACACTTCACCGTGTTCGCGATATAGACGTCCTCGCGCGCAAAGCCGATCGCGCCGAGCATCTTCTCCAGCAACTCACCGGCGCGCCCGACGAACGGGCGACCGAGCCGATCCTCGGTCTCTCCCGGGCCCTCACCGACCAGCATCAGATCGGCGAGCGGATCTCCTTCGCCGTAGACGTTATTGCGCCGCTGCGCGCCGATCGCGCAGGCGCGACAGGCACTCGCCCGTGCAGCCGCAAGTTGCAATGCGCGCTCGCGGCGGGCGCGTTCCTCTAAGCTCAAACGCTCTCCTCGCGCACCACGCGCACCGCCTCACCGAATGCAATCACCACGCACGATCCGTCGGGACGCTCGCTCACGTGAAATTGGAGCCCCAGAACCGCGTTTGCGCCGACGCGCTCCGCACGTTCGCGCAGATGCTCCAGCGCCTCGACGCGAAGACGCTCCGCATCGCTCACCAGTTCGACCGGGGGAAGGCCCACGAGCATCCCGATGCTGCGAAAGGTCGAACGCAGCAGGTTTTTCGGCTGTTCGGCCTGTCCCGAGACGTACCCGAAGCGTCGGGCAACACGCCTCCCTGGGAACTCGGCAAAGGTAACGAGATTCTCGCGCGCAAGCATAGCTCGGCGTGACTGATTCCCCATCGGCCCTCATCGTCCGCCTCGACGCCCTCGGCGATACGTTGGCGCTTGCACCATTGCTCCTCGCGCTGCGCGAGGCCGGCGTTCCCGTCGACCTCATCCTCTCGCCGACGGCGCGCGATCTCTATGCACCCGGTGCGCTTCGGCACGCATACGTCGCGCCGTTTGCGCAGCGCGACGGGAGCGCCGCCAGCCGCGCCGCCGTCGCCGCCTTCGCCGAGCAATTGCGGAAGAATCGCTACTCGCACGTTCTCGTTGCGACCGAAGACCAGGCCGGCTTTCGCCTTGCGGCGGCGATTGGCGCTCCGCACCGCATCGGTTTCCAGAACGGTTGGGGCAAGCCGTTAAAAACGATCTGGGCGCGGTCGCTCCTCACGCAGGCGATCTACCGGAGCGCGGGGCTCGATCCACGAGCACCGCATGAATGCGAGGTGCTCTTCGCGCTAGGCGCATCGCTTCTCGCACCGGGAACTCGCCCCTCACGCGATGCAAGCGCCCTCCGCGCCCTTCTTCTCGCGCACGAGGCTGCGCCGCCGCGCGGCGTCGCGCTGCAACTCACCTCGAAATGGGAGCGACTCGGAATGAGCGTCGCCGATGTTCGCAGTTTTCTCGACCGTGCAACGGCGTGGGCCGGAACGATCCGCCTGCTCGCACCGCTCGCCGAGCGCGCAGCGATCGCACAGCTTACTGAGGGGCTCGATGCGATCGAATGGTTCGACGAACTCCAGCCCTGGATCGCTGCAATCGCCGCAAGCGAACTGCTCGTTGCTCCCGATTCGGGGGCGATTCACATCGCCGGAACGATCGGCACCCCCTGCGTCGCGCTCTTTCAGAGCGGCCCCGATTTCGAACTGCAGCGCGCGCGCTGGCGCCCGTGGGCTGCGCCGAGCGTCACGCTCGAGGGCAGCGCGGAATGGCCACAGCGCGCGCTTTCGGCTCTCCGCTCGCTACGCTAGGGTTCCCGCGCCTAACTTACGAGGTTGCGGTCGCCGATGCGCGACGGGTCTGGAGATAGGGCCAAATAAAGGCGTCCACGTCGCCGTCGAGTACGCCCTGTGCGTCGCCGACTTCAACGTTGGTGCGGTGGTCTTTTACCAACTGATACGGTTGCAACACGTACGAACGAATTTGCGAACTCCATCCGTTTTCCGCCCGTTCGCCGCGCAATGTTGAGAGCCGATCGTCACGTTCTTGCGCCGCGCGCTGAACCAATTTCGCGCGCAAAATATTCATCGCAACTTCGCGATTTTGCGCCTGCGAGCGCTCTTGCTGCGAGGCGACGATGATGCCGGTCGGTTCGTGAATGATGCGGATCGCCGATTCGGTTTTATTCACGTATTGGCCACCCGAGCCGCCCGACTTAAAGGTTTCGATGCGCACGTCGTCGGGTTTAATCGTTACTTCGCCATGCTCTTCGTCGGCGATCTCCGGTATCACGTCGACGGCGGCAAAGGAGGTATGGCGCCGATGCGCCTGGTCGAATGGCGAGAGGCGCACTAATCGGTGAACGCCGCGTTCGCTCTCCAACATTCCGTATGCGTTGCGTCCGCGCACGAAAAAGGTGACCGATTTCAAACCGGCTTCTTCCGCCGGAGATTCTTCGACGAGTTGCGTCTGGAAGCCGTGCCCTTCCGCCCAGCGCAAATACATCCGTAAAAGCATTTGCGTCCAGTCGGCGGCATCGACGCCCCCGGCGCCGGCGAATATGCTGACGATGGCGCCGTGATTATCGAACTCGCCGTCAAAATTCGCCGCCATCTCTAAGTCGTCGAGAGCGCGCTCGCAGTGCGCGATGCTCCGATCGATCTCGGCTTGTGCGTCGGCTTCATCCCCGAAGAGATCGAGCATTTCGCGCGCTTCGGAGAGCGCGGCGGCGATACGGTCCATCGCACCGATCTCCTCGCGGAGATCGGCGAGATCTTTCATCGTCCGTTGAGCGGACCCGGCGTTCTCCCAGAAACCTTCCTCACGCGAACGTTGGTCGAGCTCCGAAGCGCGGCGCGCCTTCCCGGCATAGTCAAAGACGCTCCTTGAGGCCCTCAAGACGAGCAATTCCGGTGGAGATCGAGGTTCGTTGCGTTTGGCTCATTGCGGCGCGGTCGCTTCTCGATTTCTGCTCCGGTACCTTTCCAACGCTGCGTTTGCGCGTGAATGAACGGCACCACTCTTCGACGGAGGCACCATGCTCGATTTCAACACGCACACCACGATGCCAAGTTTTCTCAGTGGGCTCACCTCGATTGCCGACCCGCTCAAGGCAATCGAGAGCCCCGGCGCTTTCGGCAACGCCGGCTCGAATGACGGCATCGCACGCTTTCTCCCTCCGGGCTTCTCCGAGGGCGGCGGATTACTCGGCTCGCTCGCCGGGCAGGGCGGAGTCGGCAACGCGACGGTACCCGGCCCGCTCGCCGGCATTACAAACCTGTTGATGCAACTCATCGGGATGCTCGGCTCGCTGCTTGAGGGTGGCGGATTACCGACCGCGTCGGGACCCGCACCGGGCTCCACGTCGGCCTCTCCCGAGAATTATTTTTCGAGCGCGGGCGCTTCCTCAACCGGAGATCCGCACCTCAGTTTCTCCGGGCAGAGCACTGCGGGGAGCTTCGGCGGCACCTGGGACTCGATGTCTGCGCACGGCGATCTTCTCGATTCCGATTCGGTGCCGGGTGGATTCTCGATATCGACGACGCAGACGCCGGCGAACGCCCAAGGCGTCACCTACAACGCATCGGCGAGCATCACCACCAACGGCGGCAACAGCATCCTCACCTACAACGCCGACGGCAGCGCAACGTTCTCGCAGAACGGGCGGACGATGCCGCTCCTGCGCGGTGAAAATCTCTCGCTCCCCGGTGAAGCGATCTCCTGGAACGCCGACGGATCGCTGCAGGTGAACGTCGACGACGGCAACGGTGGAACGATCTCGACGGCGCTCTCGCGCAACGGCGAGGGAGTCGACGTGCGTGCGACGGCGCGGAATATCGATCTCGGCGGGGATCTCGTCAACGGCGCCACGCAGAGCCCGCTGCAAGCTCCCGGCGTGCCGATTCCCCCATCGATCCTCAATCCGCGTATGCGCTACACGCGGATTTGAGACGCCTTCTAGCTAAGCGCGGCGGCTCCGGGAGCACCGTGGCACTTCTTATACTTTTTCCCGCTGCCGCACGGGCAGAGATCGTTGCGACCGACCTTCGGTTGGTCGCGATGGCGCGGCTTCGCCGGCTCTTCGCCCGCCATATTCGTGCGTAACTCGCGCTCGGGACGCGGGCCTCCAGGCATCGGCCCGAGCAGCGCCTCGACGTCTCGCTCGGAGAGATGCCCGCCCTCGGCCTCTCCCTGCGCGCCTTGGAGCGATATCGGCGCCCCTCCCGCTTGCTCTTCACCGTATTCGATTTGAACGTGGAAGAGCGCTTTGATCGCCTCGTCGGCGATATTATTTTTGAGATCCTCAAAAATCTCGAACGCTTCTTTTTCGTACTCGACGCGTGGATCGATCTGCCCATACCCGCGGAGGCCGATACCGTTCTTGAGATGATCCATCACGTAGAGATGGTCGACCCATTGCCGGTCGATGATCGGCAACAACAAGAAGCGCTGCTCCACGATCCGCATCATATCCGGACCGACTTCGGCCTCTTTCTTTTCGTACGCTTCGACCGCACGCTGATCGAGGAGGCGGCGAATACCTTCGCGGTCGTGGCGGCTGAGTTCTTCAATCGTCACGCTCTGTTTAATCGGGAAGATGATCTCAAGCTCGTTGAGCACCTCGGGGAGGTCCCAGTCACCGGGATGCGCGTTCTCCGCTACGTTTTGTTCGATCGATTCATTGATTTTAGCAGAGAGCGATTGCAACATGAACGATCGAGAATCGAACGTTCCTTCCAGAATGGCGCGCCGGTCGGCATAGATGATTTCGCGCTGCTTGTTCATCACGTCGTCGTATTCGAGAACGTGCTTACGGATTTCGTAATTATGATTCTCGACGCGTTTTTGCGCATGTTCGATGCTGCGCGAAACCAGCTTCGATTCAATCGGTGCTTCATCGGTGAACCCGACGCGATCCATCATGGAGGTCATGCGGTCGCCCCCGAAGAGGCGCATTACTTCGTCTTCGAGCGAGAGATAGAAGCGTGTCGAGCCCGGGTCGCCTTGACGCCCGGCGCGGCCACGAAGCTGATTATCGATGCGCCGCGATTCGTGGCGCTCGGTGCCGATAATATGTAGCCCGCCGATTTCGGCAACTCCGTCGCCAAGCTTGATATCGGTACCACGGCCGGCCATGTTCGTAGCGATGGTTACCTGCGAATGGCTACCGGCGTCCTTGATGATATCGGCTTCTTGTTCGTGATACTTTGCGTTGAGAACGTTGCACTCCACGCCTTTTCTGCGCAAATTCCCGGCGAGCAATTCGCTCTTTTCAATCGAACGCGTACCAACGAGCACGGGACGCCCCTTCCCGTGTTCGGCGATGATTTCATTGACGACCGCTTCAAATTTCGCTTTTTCACTTTTGAAGACGATATCCGGGAAATCGCTACGAACCATCGGCATATTCGTTGGAATCGTAACGACATCAAGGCTATAGATCTCGCGAAACTCCCGTTCCTCGGTTTTCGCCGTTCCGGTCATGCCTGCAAGGTGATTGTAGAGTCGGAAGAGATTTTGGAACGTGATCGTTGCGAGCGTTTGATCCTCGCCGCGAACTTTAATGCCTTCCTTCGCTTCGATCGCTTGATGGATGCCGTCGGAATAACGGCGCCCGTACATGAGGCGACCGGTGAATTCGTCGACGATAACGATTTCGTCATCTTTGATGATATATTGTTGATCGCGATGAAAAAGAGTCCAGGCTTTCAGGCCGGCGTTCAGTTGATGCGCGAGCTCGATATTTCGTTGATCGTACAAGTTGGAAATACCGAGCATCTTTTCAACTTTTGCGACTCCCGCTTCGGTAATCGGGGCTGCATGCGCTTTCTCGTCGACCGTGTAATCTTCGCCTTTTTTCAGACGCGGTATGACCTGAGCGAACTTCCCATAGAGATCGGTCGATTCTTGCGATGGACCGCTGATGATCAGCGGGGTGCGCGCTTCGTCGATGAGAATCGAGTCGACTTCGTCGATAAGCGCAAAGTAGAGGTCGCGTTGAACGAGATCTTCCTTCTGCCACGCCATATTATCGCGTAGGTAGTCGAAGCCGACCTCGTTATTGGTAACGTAGGTAATATCGCAGCCGTAGACGTCGCGCCGTTCTGCGGGTTCCAGCCCGTGCTGCACGATACCGACGGAGAGCCCAAGCGAGCGGTAGAGCGGACCCATCCACTCAGCGTCGCGACGAGCGAGGTAGTCGTTGACCGTAACGACATGGACGCCGCGTCCAACAAGGGCGCGCGCGTAGACCGGCAGCGTCGCCACGAGCGTCTTTCCCTCACCGGTTCGCATCTCGGCGATGCGTCCTTCGTAGAGCACCTGGCCGCCCATGATCTGAACGTCGAAGTGGCGCATGCCCAAGACGCGGCGCCCCGCCTCCCGGGTGACCGCGAAGGCCTCGGGGAGAATCTGGTCGAGTTCTTCGCCGCGGTCGAGACGTTGACGGAACTCCGCGGTTTTACCCCGCAATGCCTCGTCGTCGAGCGCCGAAATCTCGGCCTCAAACCCGTTGACTTGAATTGCGGTTTTGCGAAGCCGGGCGACGTCGCGTTCGTTTGCGTCGAAGAGCGTCTTTAGGAAGGCCATGCTGAGTTATATACTCCGAGAAAGGTCAGATGTTGTGCTCCGTTCCTGCGTCGGCAAGAGCGGAAGATCGACCGAGAAGGTACTCCCGGCATTTTCTTTAGAACGCACCTGGATACTCCCCCGATGCGCTTCGGCTATTTTTTTGGCAACGTACAGGCCGATGCCGGAGCCCTCGATGCCGCGATTGCGCGCGTTGCTGCCCCGCCCGAACCTGGAGAACACCGTAGCCAGGTCGCCCTGTGGAATGCCGATGCCGTGATCGGTAACTTCGAGAACGGCGCGCCCGTTCTTCTTGGCCACGTTGACGATGATCTCTTCGCTTGAGTATTTTAGGGCGTTGGAGATGAGATTGTCGAGCACGTGCCGGAAACGCGAACGATCGAGCTCGACAACGATCCCTTTCTCTCCGGGAGCGAACACCACGCGCGGATTATTCGGCGCAATTTCGGTGAGATTTTCGGCGACGTACGATGCGAAGTCGGTCGGGGTATGCTCCAACGCAAAGCTTTCTCCTTGCGAATGCGCAAGCGCGAGGGCGTCCTCTGCAAGACGAACGAGACGTTTCGCTTGCGCGTAAATTGTTTCGATTTCCTCAGAATTTGTTTTCGCGTTCTCCATAAGGAGTTCGCAATAGCCCTCGATAACGGTGAGCGGGCCACGGAAATCGTGAGCCAACATGGCGAGCAAATCGTCCTTGAACTGATTCGATTCTTGGAGCGCTCGGTTCGCATCGGTCGATGCGGCGTATAGCTCGAGGTTGCGAAGCGCTAATGCCGTCAGCGCTCCGAGCTCCTGCAGCAAACGCAACCGATCGCGGCCGAAATGTATGTCGCCCTTCGCCCCAACGAGCAAAAAGGCGTCGATCGCATCGGTCGGCCCATCTCCGGCGCCATGCACGAGCGGCGCAACGGCGAAGCCCGCACCTTCTATCAGGCGCTGAACTCGGCGCTCCTCAGGGCCGATTCCCATCGCCTGCGTAACGCGCATATCGAGCGCGAGCCCAGTACGCGCGACGAGTTCTTCTACCGCTCCCCCGTACGAGCCGACAATCCCGTATCGATCGCCCATCCAACGCAACACGCATGCTTGCTCGGCATCGACAAGCGATGCAGCCAAGCGCGACATCACCTCCGCGAGCGTCGGAAGATCGACCTGGCCGAGAATCGTCCGCGCGGCTTCAGCGAGCGTTTCCCGTTCCTGCGCTCGACGTCGTTCGCGTTCGTATGCATGCGCATTTGCTAAAGCGATTTCGAGGTGCGACGCCAGCGTGCGAACGAACATCGCGCGCTCGTCCTGCGGCCAGGTAAAGCCGCCGTCGACGCTGCGCATGGCGATGAGTCCCCACAGATTGCCGTCGATCCGCAGCGGCACCACGACGCCGGATCCATCGCCGAAAAGCGCCTCTCGCGCGGTGCGAGGAAGCAGTGCCGAATCGGAGGGATCGTCGACGACGAGGAAGGGCTCCAGGCGCGAACGATCGACGCGGTCGAGCGGTGTGAAGCCGCGCGAGCTGTCGCGCGAACGCATGGCGCGGCGTACGAGCACATCACCGTCGAGAACGTAGGCGAAACAATCGATCGGCAATTCATGTGAGGTCGTTACGACGAAAACTAAAAGAACTTCATCGACATATTGCGTGTCGCGGAGAATGCGCACGACGCGCTCCAAGGACTCGGCTTGCGCTCTCCGTGCCCGCTCGCGTTCGTAGAGGCGAGCATTCGATAACGCCAGCCCGACATGGAACGCCAACGAACGTAACGCGCTTATATCTGCGTCGTCGAAGGCATGCGGCTGCGCCGATTCGAGAACCAAAGCGTTTTCGATCTTTCCGTCGACGATAAACGGTACGCCGATGGCGCTTCGCGCTCCGCCCTTTTCGGCGTCGTGCCCCGCGTCGTAGTCGTCTCGACGCGCCGCGAGCCCGGAGAAGACCTTCCGTAGTTCGCTCTCCAATTCGATCGCCGTGGTCGGAGCATCGACGAACGGCGCACTCGATGCTACCGGAACGATTCGAGCATTCCCGGAACGTTCGAAAATCGTGCACGTGTCGGCATTAAATGCCGAACGCACCCCGCTGACGATGCCGCCGAGGACATCCTTTCGGTCGAGCGATTTATGGAGTCGTTCGTTGACCATCGCCAGCAGTTGGCTATCGCGCGAGAGCCGGTGCGCCGCTGCCAACGCACGCGAGGTATCGAGCAGGTGCGTTGCAACCCCACAAAAGGCAGCGAGATCGCCCTGCACACTTTTGTCGACGGGAGCGTCGAGACCGATTGCCAGAACGCCGATCGTCTTCTGCGATGCGATAAGCGGAACGAAGAGCAGGTCGCAGTCGGGCGCCGACGGACTGACGCCGGCAAGAACGCGTTGTTTATCGCGCGGCACGAAACAAACGCCGCCGAGTTCGAAGCGCGCAAGCGCGTGAAGGAAGAGGCGTCGCAATTCGTGAGAACCGTCGCGTAAACGAAATCCGGCGACTCCCTCCGGCGCGGTAGCGACGACGAATGCATCGTCGACGAACAGCAAGGCCGAGGAAAAACGCGGATGCGCGATCTCCGCAGCACCGCGCGCGAGAATATTCGCGCGCTCCTGCGGATCGCTTGCGGCGATAAGCGCCGCAAGCGCGGAATAGAGCCCCTGCGAATCGCCTTGGCTCATTGTCTCTGCATGTTACGGACTCAGCGCGATGCCGACGACCGTCCCTCCAACCGAGAGCGACGCCTTCGGTGCGACGTTCCCCGTCGCTCCCGGCGCAAATACGAAGACTTTGTTCGCACCGCTATCGGCGACATAAATATTGCCGCTCGCGTCGACTTTGACGTCGCTAGGCGCGACCAGACCGGTGGACGAGCCTGCGATAATCGACGTCGGCGCAACGTTCCCGTTCGCGTTTGCTGCGAAGACGAGCACCGCCGGGCCGATGCCGACCGCCGAGGGATCGGCGACGTAGATGGCGCCGTTGCTTGCCACGGTGACGCCACGCGGCGACCCGAGATGGGTGAGCGAGCCGGCGATCGCCGACGACGGCACGAGATCGAGCGGGGTCGCGGTCGGAATCGGCGTCGGCGACGGCGAGGCGGTCGGCGAGCTCGATGGTTTCGGCGTCGGGCTCGGCGTTGCCGTCGGGACCGGCGTCGCGGTCGGAACCGGCGTCGGCGACGGCGTCGGAATCGTGTACGTTGCGACGGTCGCATCGCCGCTGTTCGCCACGATCACTGCACTACCGGAAACGAATGCAGCCCCGGTGGGGATATTCAGCAAGGTCGCGGAGCCGCCGATCGTGTTTTGCAAAACGGGAGTGCCGCTAGCGAGCGAATAGATCAGCAATTGGCTCGACACGCTCGATGCCGGATTGAGCGTGGTGAGCGCCATCAGGTTTTGCGTCCGCGCGATGGTCAGACCACGTGGCTCCGGAACGGAGAGCGCGGAGCCGATGTAGGTCGCGTAGGGAAGGACGTTGCCGGTCGCTTGCGACTTAAACTCAAGAATCGACGACGAACCCGTACTCGCATTATAATTTGCGACCCAGAGGTTCCCGGTAGCATCGAAATCGAGATATTGAGGAGCATTCAGCGTCGTCGATGCACCGCCGATCTGGTAACTCGGCGCGGTCAGCGAAGCGGTCGTCGACGAAAATATCGCGACGGCGTTCAGCGAGCTGTTCGCCGCGTAAAGCGTTGAGGTCGCAAAATTGGGGCCGATATTCAAATTGGTCGACGTGCTGGAATTGCACGCGGCGACCGCGACTGCGACGCTGATGGCGGCGAGTCCGAGGGTTAAACGACGAAGCATGAAGTCTCCTTGAGAGCGAGCTGGTTCAGGTTCCGCCCCGCCCCAATCTTTCCTTGGCTCTGCGGGGCCCCAGGAGCACCGTGGAGCAGCCGGAGCGCCAAAACGGCGGCGAGGAGGAGGATCGCGGCGATGACGATCGCCCGCAGGACGAGCCGACGGCGATGGATCGGGCGACTCGATTCGACATCGATGATGGAGCGCGGCACGAAAGGTTACTCCTTTGAATAATGGAGGCGCGTTGAAAGCTTCCGAGGCTCCCCGACACGATGCGCACCGAGCAGCGAGAGCATCTCACCGACGGTCACGAAACGGTACCCTGCGCGTCGGAACGCCGGCACGATCTTTTCCAGCGCCTTTACCGTCGTGCGCTTTCCACTGTGGAGCAAGAGAATCTCCGGCTCGGTTGCGTGGGCGGCGACGTGTGTTTCGATCTCACGCGCGGTAAGCTCGCGCCAGTCGCCCGGGTCGTCGCTCCAAAAGATCGTCTTCATTCCCAACGCCTGCGCGACGCGAAGGGTCGCGGCGGTGTAGCGGCCGTGCGGAGGACGGAAGAGCGCGGCTGCGGAGCGATCGCCGGTGATACGCAAAAGCGTGTTGCGGCCTTCGACAAGTTCGCGTCGCACCTGGGTCGGCGTCTCGCGGTCGAGATCGGGATGCGTCTGCGTGTGGTCGCCGATTTCGTTCCCGTCGACGGCGATGCGTCGAGCGATCTGCGGCCACCAGCCGGCGTCGCGCCCGATCAGGAAAAAGGTCGCGCGCACGTGCAAGCGTTCGAGCTCATCGAGAAGCATCGGCGTATAGATTGGATAGGGACCGTCGTCGAAGGTGAGCGCGATCAAACGCTCGCCGCTACTGCGCGGTGCGGGTTCGAGCTTCTCCACGACGCGCGCCACTCGAACCAACGGGCCTTTCCCGATCGCCCGATGGAGCGACGTCGTCGGCTCGATTAGCGTCGGGTGCGGCTTCGAGACGCGTAAAAACCAGCGAACTCCCTCGATACCGAGAAAAACTACCAGCACCGCAAGAGCGATGCGAACGTATGGCCGCACGACGGTATCCTTACGGCGTTGGGGAGGCGCCGGGACTCGGCAGCGCGTGCACGGCGAGCCCATCATCGCGACCGATGATGACGGTAACGTCGCTCGTCGTCCCCGCTACCGGCGACTCGACGAGCAATGCGTTTTTCATCGCCTTGGGCAGCCCGGCTGCCACTTTATCTCCGGCGAACTCGACAGCGGAATGCGCGCGCACAACGCTGTTATCGTGATACGACACACTATTCCCCACCTTGCCGATGCGGTATCCCTCGGCCTTGAGAATTCGCGCGAGATCCGCAGCGGCGCCATCGATGCCGCTGCCGTTCTCGACATCGACGCGAAGCGAGGAGGGTGCGATCGCGGCGAGCGCTGCCGGATCTGCGGTCGGAGCGGGCGACGGCGGCGCGATCAACATCGATTCGGCGAGGCGACGACGCGCATTCTTGTCGGGAACGATGGCATCGCCGTATCCGGGAAGATAGACATTCGCGACGTAGGGAACTTGGTGCGCGATAATCTGCGACGGCTTTATCCCGACGTAATAATGCGCAAGCGAGAGAAGCTCGGCTTTCGAAAAGTTCGTTTGTACGTTTGCAAGCATCGTTTTCACGAGCTGTCCGGCATGCAGCAGCGTGTTGAATTTGTCGCGCTCCAACTTTGCCGCCAACGCGTGGAGCACTTCTTGCTGTCGGCGAATGCGACAAGGGTCGCCGCACCAGTCGTGGCGATAGCGCATGTAGCCGACTGCCTGCGCGCCCGTTAGATGTTGAAGGCCCGTCTTTAAGTGGATGTGGAGATGCCCCCAGTTATCGTCGTAGTTTATGGGGCTCTTATCTTTCGGATCGCTGTTTTCGACGTCGACGGTAACACCACCGATATCATCGATTAATTCACGCGTCGCATTGATGCGCAAAATCACGTACCGGTCGAATCCAGGGATGCCGAGCCAATGCGAAACGACCTGTTCGGCCTCCGTCACACCGCCGTCGGCCTGCGCTTGATTGATCTTCGCTTGGCTTCCGTCGGGCATCGTGGCGACCATGTCGCGCGGCACCGAGAGTTCGAAAATGCGTTTGTTGACGAGGTCGAGATTGACCGCCCAAATGACGTCGCTGCGGGCTTGCGCCGAAAAGGGCTGATCGTTATCGGTGTAGTCGTAATCGAGGCCGATGACGAGCACGCGCAGTTGCGGCCGGCCGAAAACCTGCTGCGGTGAAGGAATCAGCGCATCGCCCAAAATCTGTAGCGGCGTTTCATGTTTGAAGATCGAGAATCCGAGCACGGTCGAAACAGCTAAGAGCACGACCAATCCGGCCACGATACCGACGCGTCGAGCGAGCCGCGAAGGGCGTTTCGGCGGCGTCGCGGGCGGTTCGGAGGACGGGGGTGCGCTGCGCCGTGGGCGCGGGATAAATTCTTCAGACATGTGCAGGTATTCTCGTTGTGGTGCGTGCGGCAAAATCGAATGCGGTCGCCGCGGTGAGTTCGAGGTCGACGAACGTTCCCGGCGTAAAATCTCCGGCGACGAAAACGCCGCCGTCTACACCCGGCGCCTCGCCTTGCGAACGCCCGCACCACACCGTGGCGGGAAGGTGTGAACGCAGCGGATCGCCGCGACGAAGGGTACGACGCTCTTCAATCAACACGCGCTCGATCGTGCCGACGCGCGCGAGTCGCGCCTTTTCAGATGCAATACGTTGTGCCTCGCGAAGACGCAACAGCCGCTTCCGACGCTCGCGGACGGGTACACGCGAGCCTAGTTCCGAGGCCGGCGTCCCTTCCTCCGAACTATATTCAAAGAAACCGACGCGGTCGAGACCGGCGCGAGCGATCCACTCTTCCAAATAGGCGACGTGCTCCTCGCGCTCGCCCGGGAAACCGACGATAAAGGTCGAGCGCATCGTCATCCCCGGAACGCGTTCGCGGAAGGACTCGATGATCTCAAGATAGCGCTCTCCATTACCGGGCCGCAGCATCGCCCGCAAAACCTCCGGATGCGCGTGCTGGAGCGGCATATCCATGTACTTGCATACCTTCGGCAAACGCGCCATAGCCTCGATCAGTTCGCTATCGACGGTCGCCGGATACAGATAGAGCAGGCGAATCCACTCGAGGCCGTCGATCTCGTGCAGGCGCTCGAGCAGCGTGGCGAGCCCCCCGCGACGATAGCCGCGATCGCGCCCCCACATCGATGTGTCCTGGGCGATCAAGATGAGTTCGCGCGTGCCCGCCGCTGCAAGCGCCCGCGCCTCGGCGAGAATCGATTCTTCGCTACGGCTGCGGAAACCGCCGCGCAATTGCGGAATGATGCAAAACGTGCACGGATGGTCGCAACCTTCGGCGATCTTTAGGTACGCCGTTGCTTGCGGCGTCGTGATGAGACGCGGAAGAAAATCATGTTCGGGTTCGGCGTCGAACGCCAAACGCACCGGTTTGCTGCCCGCCTGGACGTCGTCGAGCAACTCGACGATCGACGCATACGATCCGGTTCCGATAACGCCGTCGATCTCGGGGATCAGCGAATGCAGTTGTTCGCCATAGCGCTGGGCGAGACAGCCCGCGACGACGAGTTGTTGGCCGGCGCGCTTACGCTGCGCTCGTTCCAAAATCACTTCGGTCGATTCGGCCTTTGCCGGGTCGATAAATGCGCACGTGTTGATGACGACGGTGTCGGCCGCATCGGCATCGCTCTCCAATTGCCAGCCTGCAGCACCGAGCTTTGCGATCATCACCTCGGTATCGACGAGGTTCTTCGCGCAGCCCAAACTCACGAATGAAACCGACGGCATCGCGACGGATCCTAGCGGTAATTCACAAACTGCAACGGCAGTTCGAAATTCGACGATTTCAGCGCCGTGATGACCGCTTGCAGATCGTCGCGGCTCTTTCCGGTGACGCGGATTTGCTCGTCTTGATATTGCGCATTCACTTTTAATTTGAGCGCTTTGATGCGCTCCATCAATTCCTTACTTTTGTCCTTCGGGATGCCGTTGCGCAACACGATTTTGCAACGCACCATCGAATTGGCAGCCGGTTCATTGGCACCCATTTCAAATGCTTTTATATCGATGCCGCGCTTCGTCGCCTTCGCCTGCAACATGTCGATAACGTTGCGCATCTTCAACTCGTCGTCGGCGAGAATAGTGATGCTCTTGTCGTCGGATTCGACGCTCGTTTTGCTGTTGCGGAAATCGAAGCGCGTCTCGATCTCTTTTCGCGTCTGGTTGAGCGCGTTATCGAGTTCTTGGCGGTCGATTTTCGAAACGATATCGAATGAAGCTTCGCTCGGCATTACAGGGTAAAAGTCCGTTCCACGACAACGCCGGCTCCACCTAAAGGCCCGACGCTCATACCGTCGGCATTGAAGGTGACGGCAGCCGCGTTTCCGACGCGCACGGTGACGTGTTTCCCGCGGAAAGCACGCTGCGTACCGGCGGAAAACGTCCCCACCATGCTAACATTCCCGTCAACGGTGACCCGGAGCCACGAGGTCCCCGAAAGCGTGATCAGCAGCGTTCCCGGCCCGGGGCTCGGGCTCACGCCGGGGCTCGGGCTCGCGCCGGGGCTCGGGCTCGCGCCGGGGCTCGGGCTCGCGCCGGGGCTCGGGCTCGCGCCGGGGCTCGCGCTTGCGCCGGGGCTCGCGCTTGCGCCGGGGCTCGCGCTTGCGCCGGGGCTCGCGCTTGCGCCGGGGCTCGGGCTTGCGCCGGGGCTCGCGCTCGCGAGGGCGACCGGCGCTCCCTGCTGCCCTGGGGTGACCACCGCGTACGTGAGATAGGCGACGACCAGCACGGCGAGTATCCCGGCGACCCAGAGCCAGGGCGCCAGCGAGCGTTTTCCGGCCGCGCGCGCCGAAGCGACCTCTGCCGCTTCACGCTCCTCGCTTGCTTCGGGAGAGTTCCAGACGGCGGGGCTGCCCGCATAGTCGCGGAGCGCCTGCTCGACGTCGAGTTTGAGGAAGGTCGCGTACGTTCGGATGAAGCCGCGGATGTAGACGGCAGCGCCGATCCGCTCCCATTGCTCCTCTTCGATCGCCGCGAGATAGACCGACCGAATCCGGGTCTGTTCGGAAACCTCCGGCAGCGTGAGGCCCCGTGCCTCACGTGCAGCGCGAAATCGTTCTCCAAGAGCCGCCATTAGCGCTTGTGGTTAGCCTTGTCAACCCGTTATCCTCGTATAAAGCTATGGCAAAGACGCGTGTAATCGCCGCGATGAGCGGCGGGGTCGATTCCGCGGTCGCGGCCGCCCTGCTGGCGGAACGAGGCTATGAGGTCATCGGCGTGACGATGCGGATGTATGAAGCGACGCAACCGGCGCATGCCAAGAGCTGCTGCGGGATCGATGATTTCGACGACGCCCGGCGCAGTGCGGCGATCCTCGGGATTCCGCATTACGTGCTCGATTTCGAGGAGGCGTTTCGCCGCAGCGTCATCGAGCGCTTCGCCGATGAATACGCGCGCGGGCGCACGCCCAATCCATGTGTTAGCTGCAACAACCACGTGAAGCTCGGCACCCTCCGCAATTATGCCGACCGCATGGATGCCCGCTACGTCGCGACCGGGCATTACGCGCGGATCGAGCATGGCGACGACGGCCCGCATCTCTATCGGAATCCCTCGGAAAAAGATCAGGCGTACGCGCTCGCCCAGCTCACGCGCGAACAACTCGATCGCTTGCTGCTTCCGCTCGGTCTGCTCGATAAAGCGCAGACGCGCGAACACGCGCGCCGTTTCGGCTTGCCGATTCATAATAAGCCGGAATCGCAAGATATCTGTTTTGTCGAAGGCGGGGATTACCGCGACATTCTCGCGCGCGTTCGCCCCGGCGTGAAGAGAAGCGGCGAATTCGTCGCCTCCGACGGCGACGTACTCGGCACGCACGATGGAATCGCCAACTTCACCGTCGGCCAACGCGCGCCGCTCGGAGGATCATCCGAACCAAAATACGTGATTCGCCTCGATGCCTCGAGCAACACCGTCGTCGTTGGGCGCGGCGAGGATCTTCTCGCGGACGGCTTACGTGCTGATGAGGTAAACCTCATTCGCGACGAAGGTTTTACTGAAGGGCGCGATGTCGACGCGATGATCCGTTACCGCAGTAAGCCGGCGCGCGCGCGCGCAACATGCGATCCCGACGGTTCGCTCTCGCTTCACTTTTCGGAGCCACAACGCGCGATCGCACCGGGACAGTTAGTCGCACTCTTCGCTCCCGACGGTGATGAAGTGCTCGGCGCAGCGACGATTCGCGACGCAATCGTCGCATAGTTCTGCGGGGGAGCGAACGAGCGCACGCCGAACCTCTCTCGGTCAAGAAAGTTGAGGTACGTAACGAATGATGCGAGCAACCGCAATGGCGCTCTTCGCTCTCTTCCTCCTCAGCAGTTGTTCGAAAACAACGACGACTGCAAAGCCGGTCGCAACAACTGCGATGGCGACGACTGCGGCCGCTACAGCCGCCCCCGCGGCGACGAGCACGGCGAGCGCTCACGCCGCGGCGACCGGATCTCCGACAACGCGTACGGCGATACAACCGAGTTCGATTCCTCGAATTGTCGCCGCGAGCAAAGGAGCCGCCGCGAAGCCCCAAACGCCGACGACAAAGCCTTCCCCGAAAAAAATCGTCACCACGCCCAAGCACACCGCTGCGGCTGCAGCGGCGACGAAGGCACCCGCCGCAGCGGTTCCGGTGAAGACCGCCGCTCCGAAAAGCACCGTAGCACCCGCTACGCCCGCAGCGGTCGCCGTCGTTGGGAATATTGCGAATGGTCGCGAACTTTTCTCGCAACACTGTGAGAACTGCCACGGCGCCGCTGGACAAGGCGGCATGGGCCCGTCACTCCAGAATGAAGCGGCTCGCAAAAACCTCACGCAGACGGTTGCATGGATCGAGCATCCCGAACTGCCGATGCCGAACCTCTACCCGGGAACGCTCAGTAAAAAAGACGTCCTCGATATCGCAACGTACGTAGAATCGTTGAAATAGCGAGAGACCCTTAACAGGTTCCGTATGCCGTCCTGAGGAGCAAACGGGAGAGGTGTAGTGAGCATCGAAGCTCGCGTGATGGCAGTTCCAACATTCGAACGCTTAATGTACCCACTTCTCAACGCGCTCCTCGATGGGCAATCGCACCATATTTCCGACCTCACCGATCCGATTGCCGTCTCGTTGGCCCTCTCGGATGCCGACCGATCGGAGCTGACGCCTTCCGGGCATTATTTGCGACTGCCCAATAGAATATATTGGGCAAAACTTCATTTGAGCCAGGCAAAGGCGGTCGAAACCACGGCACCAGGTACGATACGGATTACGCAGCGTGGGCGAGCGCTTCTGAAGCACGCTGCAAATGAGATTTCAATCGGCGACCTCGCCAATTTTGAGGAGTACCGAGATTTCAAGACTCGGTCGAGGTCCAAGAAAGGTTCTCTTACAGGGGACCACTCTGTTGAAGTTTTCGCGAACGGATCTGCTCCCGATGAAAATGCCGAGACCCCGGAAGAAAATATCCAAAGTGCGTATCGTAAGCTCAAGGACGCGGTAACCGCAGAACTGCTCGACACGGTTCGTTCTGCTAATCCCCGTGTGCTTTCGACCATCATGGTCGGCGTACTTGTCGCAATGGGATACGGCGAAGATGGATCGGGAATCGTGCTCGATGGCGTCAACGACGGCGGCATCGATGGCCTCGTTCGAAAAGATCGCCTTGGCCTAAGCAGTGTTTACATTCAAGCAAAGCGTTACAAGGAAGGGAACAACGTCGGTTCTCCTGCCATTCAGCAGTTCGCCGGGAGCATGCAGGAGCGGAAAGCCGACGAAGGTGTTTTCGTTACGACGAGCGATTTCACAAAAGCCGCCCATGACTCTGCGACGAAGCTTCACTCTCGCATCGTTTTAATCAATGGAGAGCGACTCGCTGAAATTATGTTCGATTTAGGAGTTGGAGTAAAAACGACGGCAACGATACATTTGAAGCGTGTCGACGCTGACTACTTCATCGACCCCTAACGAATCTATCCAACCGTCGCGAGCGCCGGCTCCGAACGCACATTCCAATAGGTGTCGCGAATCACCGGACGGAAGCCGGCCCCGATAATCGCGTTTTCGAGATCGCGACGCGTCGCTTCGTTGGTCGCACCGGCATCGTGCACGACCTGCTCTTCGAGAATCGTGCCGCCCATGTCGTCACACCCATAGAGTAGCGCGAGTTGCCCCATTTTTAGTCCGGGCGTCAACCACGATGCCTGCAAGTGCGGAACGTTATCGAGGAAGAGACGCGAGATCGCCAGTACGCGCAGATACTCGAGACCCGTCGCTTCTTTCCCGCGCAACGGCGTTTTGAACGGCACGTAATACCACGGGATGAACGCGGTAAATCCGTTCGTTTCATCCTGCAGATCGCGCAGCACACGCATGTGCTCGATACGCTCTTCGGGCGTCTCTATCGAGCCGAACATCATCGTTGCCGTCGTCGGCATCCCAAGTTGCTGCGCCTCGCGCATGACGCCGATCCAGGCCTCCGGCACGACCTTGCGCGCAGAGATCCGTTTGCGAACCCGTTCGACGAGAATCTCCGCGCCGGCACCCGGAAGCGATTTCAGCCCGGCAGCCTGCAGCCGCTGCAAGACCTCGCGCGTCGAGCAGCCTTCGACTTTTGCGATCCCGACGATCTCCGAGACCGAGAGCGAATGGATATCGACCTGCGGGTACTCGCCGCGCACGCGCTCGAACAATTGCTCGAACCATGCGAGGCCGAGTTCGGGATTGACCCCGCCTTGAATCATAATTTGCGTCGCGCCCTGATCGGCAGCGAACTTCACACGCTCGAGCACGCGGTCGTGCGACATCGTGTAGCCTTCTTTATGCTGCTCCGGCCGAAAGAAGGCACAAAACGTGCAGTGCACGTTACAAATGTTCGTATAGTTAATCGTCGTATCGATGACGTAGGTAACGGTGTCATCCGGGTGCATGGCGAGTCGTCGCGCATGTGCTGCCGATCCGAGTTCGTGAAGCGAGGCTTCACCGTAGAGGCGCACCGCTTCCTCGACGCTCAAACGCCCGCCGGTAGCGGCGCGGTCGAGTAACTCAGCGAGCGAGGGCATCGGTCACCTCCGGTGCGACGACAGGAATCTGCGGAATGGCACCGATCGCGTGGAGCTCTTTACAGTAGGCGGCTAAGCCGCTACGCGCAGCGGCGTGAAACGTGAAGTTGAGTTTCTCATAGTAGTCTTCGTAAAAGCCCGGTTTACGCGCGAAGCGCTTTTGCGCGGCGGCGATTACCGTTGACATATTGCGCTTCGACCACGTCACGGCGTCGGTGAGCGCATCCATGCACGCGCGCACTTCTTCAGGGCGTCGGTCGACGATCTCGCGTCGTGCCGCCCAGACCGCAAAGACCGTCTGCTGCCCCGTCCACTCATGCCAAAGGGTTCCTAGATCGTAGACCTGCGAACGCGGGAACTCTTCGACGGCATCGATCGCCGCATCGCCGATCAAGAGCGCCGGGAAGCCTCGGCGCGCCCGCTCGATCGGTTGCTCGTCCTCAAGATAGGATGGCGCGATACAATAGCGGCGTTCGAGGAGCACGCGCAGCAGATTTCTGCCGCTCGCAGATTCTTTCGTAACGAAAATCTGCGCGTTCTCCAAGAGTGCAGGCGGCGTCTGCGAGACCAACACCACGGAAACGACCTCGTCGCGCGCACCGATGCAGAGATCGGGAAGCAACGCGAGCCGGTCGGCATTGCGTGCCCACGCAAAGGCGCTGATCGGAGCAAGATCGAGCTCGCCCGCAAGCAACATCCGGTTCAAGCTGGTCGGGACATCCTCGTGCAGCGTTCCCGGATACGCGATCACGCGCTCGTCGAACGCGGCGAAGATCGGCAGATCGTTGGTGTATTGAATACGACCGCACTTAAGCATCGGGACTCCAGTCATGCACGAACGTCTCATAGGTCGAGTTCCGACGCACCGGTTTGTATCCGGCGTTCTCGATCAAGCGGCGAAATTCGCGATCGTCGACGTACTGTCCGGAGCGCGTTCCGGCGGCGTGATAGATCATCTCTTCGTCCGTCGACCCATGCGTGCCGTCCATATCGTCGGCGCCGAAATCCAAAGCGACCTGACAGACCTGTAGCCCTTGAATCATCCAGTACGCTTTAATGTGATCGAAATTATCAAGCATCAATCGAGCGACGGCAAAAGTTTTAATATCATCGATGCCGCCGGTCCAGCCGCAATAGCTCAGTTCGTTTCCATCGGGATGGTATGCAAGCGGAATGAAAGCATTGAAACCCGGCGAGCGACGCTGCGACTCGCGCAGACGAATGAGGTGGTCGATGCGGTCGTCGATCGACTCGATGTGTCCGTAGAGCATCGTCGCGTTGCTCGCGACGCCCTGCCGATGGAGCTCTTCGTGGACTTCAAGCCATTGTGCGGCGGTGACTTTATTTGCGCAGATCTTCTTGCGCGTTTCCTCGGCGAAAATCTCGGCCGCTCCGCCGTTGACGTTGTCGAGCCCAGCCTCTTTGAGCTGCGCCACGATCGCCGGATAACTCAGCCGATGGCGGCGCGCCATATAATCGATCTCGGCGGCGGTAAAGAGCGAGAGCTGCACGTGCGGCAGTTCCGCCTTAAAGCGGCGCATCAACGGCAACCAATAATCGAGCGAGAGCTGGCGCGGGTCGTGCCCGCCGACGATATGCAGTTGATTGAAGTTTCGGCCGGTCTCCATCGCCTTTTCGAAGACCTGATCGGGGGTCATCCGAAAGACGCGAGCTTTTTCCTTAAATTCGTCGGCTGCAAACGAACAGAAGACGCACCCGGCATAACACACGTTGGTAGAGTTGATATAGCGATTTAAAACGTAGTAGACGCTATCGCCGCTCTTCCGCAATTTTTGCTCGCGTGCGAGGCGCCCTAACGTGTGGAGATCGCGCGTCGCATAGAGCGCGAGCCCATCTTCGAACGAAAGTGAATCGCCCGCCGCGATCTTTTCTTCAATCTTTGCCAGCGCAGGGTCGCCGGCCACCGTCGCAACGCTCATTGACGACGATGCTATGCCCGCCGCGAGGTGGCGCCTACCACCTTTATCGTCTCGGCTACCGCAGCAAGCGCGAAGACCGCCGCCAAGCCGACGAAGGTGCCGCCGAGGAGGTCGCTTGGATAGTGCGCCCCGAGCGCGAGCCGCGACCAAAGAATCGTCGGCCACAGCAGAACGAGCAGGCTCACCAGCACGACACGCAGCGCAAGCGGCAGCTCGCTACGAGCGATAAAAAATGCCCAGAGCAGGTAGAAGCCGCACGAGATCGCCGCATGCGAGCTCGGATATGAAAACGAGGTCTCGTGATGGATCACCCAGTCGGTGCGGCGCGGCCGCCGGAAGAGATGCTGGAGGAATGCGTCGGCTCGCCACGAGAGGATCAGCGAGAAGAGCGAGAAGGCGATGCGTCCGCGCCAAGGGCGAGCGATGAACGCCGTGACGATCAGCGCGATCCCTAAAGGCAGCAGCACCTCCGGGCGCGCGATCAACGTGAAATCCCAGGCGATCCGGGCGTGCACGCCGACGATCGCACGCGCAAAGGCCATCACCGGCGCCGGTTCGCCGAACTTCATCACCAGCAAACCGATCCACATCGCCGCTACGAACGATAGCAGGGCGGCCGAGGCATACAACGTTGGACGCTGCCAACGTCGCATCAGTCGAAGAGTCCCTGTTGCGAGCCGATACCCTTGCCCATTCGTGGCGCCAAGAGCTCGAGATCGCCGAGCGAGAGCCCGATCTTTCGCGGCTTCGTCCCTTCGTGCGGGCCGACGACGCCGAAATCTTCGAGTTGCTTCATCACGCGCACGGCGCGCGGATGGCCGATCGAAAACTGTGCTTGCAACGCTGCAGTCGAAGCAACGTTCGTCTCGATGATAAACTTCGCGGCTTCGTAGCAGAGCGCATCGACCTCACGTTTGCCGCCCTCTTCGTCATCGGTGACCGGTACGAGCTCGACTTCGAGGAGATTCTCCGGACGCGCTTGTCGCGCCCAAAATTCAACGAGGCGCGTCACCTCGGGGCCGGAGATCAACGCGCCCTGCGCGCGCATCGGCTTGGGCGCATCGATCGGAAGGAAGAGCATGTCGCCGCGGCCGAGCAGACGCTCCGCCCCCGCTTGGTCGAGAATCGTGCGCGAATCGACCTGCGAACTCACGGCGAAGGCGATGCGCGAGGGGATGTTCGCTTTGATGAGCCCCGTGATCACATCGACCGATGGGCGCTGCGTCGCAACGATAAGGTGGATACCCGTTGCGCGCGCGAGTTGTGCGAGGCGCATGATCGTCGTTTCGACGCGCGACGGCGCAACCAGCATAAGATCGGCGAGTTCGTCAATAATGATGACCACGAAGGGGAGGCGCTCGTCGGGGTACTTGGCGTTATATTCTTCGATCTTCCGCACGCCCGCTTTGGCGAAGCGTTCGTAGCGCGCATCCATCTCGCGCGTCATCTCCAAGAGCGCGCCCGCAGCAACCTTCGGATCGGTGATGACCTCTTTAATGAGATGCGGAATCCCGTTATAGACGGTCAGCTCGACGCGCTTCGGGTCGATCATGAGCATCTGCACTTGGTCGGGCGTCGCCGCGACGAGCAGCGACGCGACGATGGTATTCAAACAGACCGATTTGCCCGAACCCGTCGCTCCGGCGACGAGAAGATGCGGCATCTTCCCGAGGTCTCCGAAGACCGGCCGCCCGGTAATATCTTTTCCTAGCGCCATCCAGAGCGGCGGAATCTGCCCGCGATTGGGAAGCGCCTCGAGAATCTCGCGAATCGCGACGACCGAGACGTTGGCGTTGGGGACCTCGATGCCGACCGCGGATTTTCCGGGGATCGGCGCTTCGATGCGAACGCTTGTCGCCGCGAGCGCGAGCGCGAGATCGTCGGCGAGCGACGCGATCCGCGATATTTTCACGCCCCGCTCCGGCCGCAATTCGTAGCGCGTGATCGATGGGCCGCGCTCGATATGCTGCACCTTCGCGCCGACGCCGAACGAAGCGAGCGTATCTTCGAGCACGTGCGCGCGGTTCGTCTCGTCGACGACTTGGCGCGCCGGCGGGTCGAAGAGCGAGAGATCGGGCAGACGGTAGGTGCGCGCGCGCGCCGCCGGGTCGGGCGCTTGGTACTCGCCCTCGAGCGGGGCGGCCGGAATGCGCGCCGGAACTGGTGCCCGCGGCGGCTCGACGTACGGAGCCGATTCGTCGTACGCGACGCGCTCGGGGCGAACGCTACTCTCCACCGGTGCCGTCGGCTCCGGCGCAGGCAGGGCGGGTCGGGAAAAATTCGGCATCCGCCACTGCGGAAGTTCGATCTCGGGAAGCCGGATGCGCGGGAGGCGAATGCGAGCGACGAGCGCGCCGATCGCACCGAGAACCAACTTCAGACGAAGATTCGCGAGCCACATCGTCAGCACGACCGCCGAGAGAATGAGGAACAGGGCGCCCCCGACCCCGCCCACGAGCCGGTGGAGCATCCACCAGATCGAGGAGCCGAGAATCCCTCCGGAGCGGTCGCTCCGGGCACCTAAGGCCGCGTCGGCGAGTAAAAAGTATGCAAACGCCGCTCCGCCATAGGTCGCAATCAAGCGTGGAACGTCGATTTCAAGAAAGACGATCGCGCCGATTAGGGCGATGAGTACCGGGAAAAGCGGGGCTCCATCACCAAAGATGCGATGCAACATCGCGGCGCCCCAACGCCCGATCTCGCCGGAATGCTGCGGTAGCGCCAACGCGATTCCGAAGAGCAGCGCGCATCCGAGCGCAAGAAGCCCGACGATCTCCGAGTTTAGGCGATCTCTCGAACTTGC
>JAJYFM010000071.1 GCA_021790895.1 bacterium | reverse complement strand
TGGGAGCGCGAGACGTTGGGAATCTTCGTCTCCGGGCATCCGCTCGCGGAGCACGAGGAACGATTCGCGCGCATGGGCGTGACCCCGATCCGCGATCTCATCACGTGCGGCGACGACGCGGAGGTAAAGATTGCCGGACTCGTCGCTTCAGTACGGCGAACGATGACGCGGAACGGCGCACAGATCATGATCGCACAGATTGAAGATACGACCGGTTCGTGCGAGGCGGTGGTTTTTTCGAAACTCTACCAGACGCTCTCGCCGATCTTCGTCGCCGATGAAATTTTTGTTCTGCGGGGGCGCGTTCGCTTGCGCGAGCGACCGGGTGAGAGCGAGGATGCCGCGCCCAGCGTTTCGTTGTCGGTCGACGAAGCCTCGCTCTTCAACGCTGCGGCAAACGAGGCGCCGCCGCCGGCACGCGGATGGTTGCTCGAACTACGAACGCGCGAGCAGGTCGATCGGCTGACGACGCTCTTCGAGCGCTTTCCCGGCGATGCTCGCGTCGTGCTGCGGAGTAACAATAAGGAGCGCGAGCTGCCGCGTCGGCTCGGCGGAGAGCGGCGCGTGCGCGCAGAACTCGTCGCGATCTTCGGTGACGAGGGCGTTCACCTGCAGAACGAGTAGCAGAGGAGAGAGATGAGGCTCCCACCCGGGGTTCGAGATTGGCTTCCGCAAGAGTTTGCCTTCAAGCAGAGCGTCGAAGATCGCATCGCCCTCGTCTTCGATCGGTGGTCCTATGCGCGCATCGCAACGCCGACCTTCGAGAGCTATGAATCGCTCGAGCGCGGACTCGGCGAGAAACTCATGCGGCAGACCTTTCGTTTTAGCGATCCGTTGGGTGAAGAACTCGCGCTGCGGACGGAGATGACGACGCCGATCGCGCGCGTCGTGTCAACGAGACTTCGCAATGCGAGTCTCCCGATTCGATTATCGTATATCGCGCCGGCTTACCGATACGAAGAGCCGCAACTTGGGCGGATGCGCGAATTTACGCAGGCTGGGGCCGAATTGATCGGCGCTGCCGGCGCCGATGCCGACGCCGAGGCGCTCTTTATGGCGATCGAGAGCCTCGATGCCGTCGGGCTCTCCGACGCGCATTTCGATATCAACGACTCGGCGATCGTCGATGGCGCACTCGTTGCGCTCGGGCTATCGGCTCCGACCGCTCGCCTCTGGAAAGAGGCAATCTCGGTGCGCAATCTCGTTGCGCTCGACGATTTGGCGCGTAGCGCTGCGGTCGAGATGGAGCGCTACGCGCTGCTCCGTCGCTCGATCGTCACCCGCGGAACCGACGACGTTTTAGCGATCGCGCGGGAGCTCGCTCCGAACCCGGAGGCTCAAGCCGCAATCTATCGTCTCGAACGCATTCTCGCGCGGGCCGCTGCCATCGGCTTCGGCGCGCGCGTCGCGATCGACCCGGCGCTCCTGCGGGATCTCGAATATTACACCGGATTCGTCTTCGAAGGTTTTCTCGACGATCTCGGTTTCTCGCTCTGCGGCGGCGGCCGCTACGACACGCTTCTGCCGCGCTTTGGGTACGATGTTCCCGCCGTCGGCTGGATGGTCGGCGTCGAACGGATTTTGCTCGCCTTGGAACGTCGGCACATCGACGAACGGCGGCGTCGAGAGGTCGACGTCTTCGTCGTCGGTTCCGACCGCGCGGCGAGGGAGGAGCGCTCGCGCGGGCAACGCGTTCGCGTCGACGTGCGCGGCCTCGATCGTACCGCAGCAATCGCATACGCTCGACATAAGGCGATTCCGCGCGTGCTGATTGCGCGCGGTGAAGAGATCGAAGAGATTTTTCTCGATGCCGACGAAGGATCACCGTCGTGAGCGAGTTGACGATTGCGTTGCCGAAGGGAAGCCTCTACGAGCCGAGCGCATCTGCACTTGCAGCGATTGGAATCGAAACGCCGAGCGATCCCGGTCGACGCTTGACGATGACGAGCAGCGACGGCTCCGCCGAACTGCTCTTGCTGCGCCCCACCGATGTCCCGGCGTACGTCGAGTTCGGTGCCGCCGATTGCGGCATCGTCGGGAAAGATACGTTGTGGGAGAGCGATCGCTCGGTGAGCGAGGCGGTCGACCTGCAATTCGGGGCGTGCCGCCTCGTCGTTGCCGCCCGCCGTTCGGACCGCTATCACGAGGGCGCGCGCTATCCGACGTTCTTGCGCGTCGCCACGAAGTTCAAACGGATGGCAACGCAGTATTTTTCGGAGCGCGATATTGCGTGTGAGATTATCGCGCTGCATGGTTCGGTCGAACTCGCGCCATTAGTCGGCCTCGCCGACGCGATCGTCGACCTCGTCGCAACGGGGAGTACGTTACGCGAACACGACATGGTCGTCGTCGATGAAATTGCGGTATCGACTGCGCGCTTCGTTCTCAATCCGGTTGCGTATCGTAGCAAATATGCGATACTTTCCTCGCTCTGCGAGCGTTTGCAAAGGAGCGTCGCTTCGTGAGATTCGTACGCGCCGACGATCGCGTCGGTATGGCCGCCGTCGTCCGCCGTGGTTGGCGCCCCGATGTGGAGGTCGTGGCGAGCGTCGCGGATATCCTTGCTGATGTGGAAGCGCGCGGCGATCGCGCACTGCTCGATTATTCTCGTCGCTTCGACGCGCCCGAGTATCGTCTGACGCACCTGCGCGTTCCGATTCCGATGCCCTCGATTGCACGCGCGGCGCTGCAGGAAGATGTCGCGGCGGCGATCGAGCGCGCCGCCGAGCGTATCGCCGACTTCCACCGTCGTCAGCGGATCGAGGATATCGCCTATCGCTGCGACGACGGAACGGAGTATGCGTTTCGTCGCGAGCCGCTGGGAGCGGTGGGGATCTATGCGCCGGGAGGAAACGCAGCGCTCCCCTCCTCGGTGCTGATGGGCGCGATTCCGGCGAAGATCGCCGGGGTGCAGCGTCGGGCCGTATTCACGCCTCCGCAGCGCGATGGATACGTGCATCCGGCGGTGCTTTTCGCAGCGAGCCTCTGCGACGTCGACGAACTCTACGCCGTCGGCGGCGCGCAGGCAATCGCCGCCGCCGCCTTCGGTACCTCCAGCATCGCGCCGGTCGATAAGATCGTCGGTCCGGGAAACGCCTATGTAACCGAAGCGAAGCGTCAGCTCTTCGGCATCGTTGGAATCGACGGCCTCGCCGGCCCCTCCGAGGTGTTGGTCGTCGCCGATGCCGCCGCATCTTCGGAGCTCGTCGTTGCCGAACTCCTCGCTCAGGCCGAACACGACGCACAGGCGCGTATAGCGGTCGTGAGCGATTCTTTCGAACTCTTGGAGAGCTGCGCACAATTGCTCGAGGCGATCGACGTACCGCATCTTCCGCGAGGACAGATCATCGCCGCGGCGTTGGAGCGCGGCGGTTTCTTCATCGAGGCGAAATCGAAGGGTGAGATTGCGGCGACGATCGCCGCGTTCGCGCCCGAGCACTTGAGCCTGCAGGTCGCCGATCCGGAATTTTATCTCACGCATTTGCGCTGCGTCGGCGCGGTATTCGTCGGCGAATCGACGCCGGTCGCCTGCGGAGATTATCTCGCGGGAACGAACCACGTGCTGCCGACCTCGGGATCCGCGCGCTTCTCGTCGGGGCTCTCGCTCGCGGATTTCACGCGTACCTATAGCGTCGTGCGGAACTCCCCCGAGCGCATGCGCGGCGATGCGGCGGCGATTGCCGCGTTCGCCGCGTTCGAAGGGCTCGATGCGCATGCCCAGAGCGCGCGCTTGAGGATGAGCAACTGAGCATCGATTACGTCGCGTTCGACCTCGACGGAACGCTCGTCGGGCGCGAGACGCGGCTCTCGGATCGCGTACGCTCGACGGTAGCGGCGATGCTCGCGCAGGGGACGGCGGGCGGAATCGTTACCGGACGCATGTTTCAAGCGGCGAAACCATTCGTCCGCGAACTCGGATTGCGCGCGCCGACGATCTGCTATCAAGGCGCCTGGGTGGTTGATACCGATAGCGGGCGTCGGCTCCTCGATCGACCGATCGCTTCCGATCTCGTTCGCGAGATTCTCGCGGAGTTCAATAGCGACGATATCCATTTACAGCTCTATGCGGACGATCGCTACTATTGCGAACGGAGCAATCGCTTCTCGGATCTCTATGCATCGCTCGCCGGCGTCGCTCCCGTCGTCGGGCCGCTGAAGGAGCGTTTCTTCGGTCGCAGCGCAACCAAAGCGGTCGTCGTCGCCGACCCCGAGAGCGCTGCTAAGGTGGAGCGACACGCGCGCGCGCATTTCGGCGATCGGCTGTACATTACGCGGAGTTATCCCGAGTTTGTCGAGATGCTCGACGCAGGCGTCGATAAAGGCAAGGCGTTAGCGTTTGTCGCGCAGTATCTCGGTCTCTCGATGGATCGCGTCCTTGCAATCGGCGACTCTTGGAACGATCTGCCGATCCTGCAGCGCGCCGGCATCGGCGTGGCCATGGGGAGCGCGCCGCCGGAGGTGCAAGCGAGTGCCGATGCCGTCGTCGGCGATGTCGCCGCCGACGGCGTTTGCGAAGCGCTCGAACGGTTCGTGCTTCGGTGAAGAACGAGCGTACGAGTCGACGCCGTGGAAAGCGGTCGCGCCTCCGCCCCTTCGCCCTCGTCGCGCTCTTTGCGCTGCTCGTCGTGACGGCGGGATTGGCGTGGGCAGCTTCGTGGCGGGGCTTCCGGCCTCGTCACATCGAGGTGATCGGCAATACGCGCGTCGCGACGGCGCGTATTCTTGCCGCCGCGGCAATCGATCCACACGTCAATATTTGGCTGCAATCCTCGGGCGGAATGACCGCACGGCTGCTGCGCATTCGCAGCATTGCGAGCGTTTCGGTCCATCGATCGCTTCCCAATCGCGTCACGCTGGTCGTCAGCCAACGCGTTCCCGAGGCGCGGCTCGTGGCCGGTGACGGAAGCTGCGCGGTCGATCGTCGGGGCTATCTCTTTCCGCTGCAGCCGAAAGACGACACGTTACCGGCGATCGTTGCAAAGCGCCGCAGTTGCAGCGAACGCCGACTTCCAACCGCGTCGTTGACGATGCGTTTGCTCTCGGTGCTCCGACGAGCCGATGCCGCGGGGGTTGCGCTCGCCGCTCTGACGCTCGATCGCTATCAAGAAGAGCGGGGAACCCTCGCCGACGGGACGCTGCTCTATATCGGTGACGGGACGCAGCTCGAGCGAAAGTTCGCTGAGGTGCAGGCGCTCGAGAAGCGCTTACACTCTACGTGGGCGCATATAAAAGCCCTCGACCTTCGCGCTCCATCGACTCCGGTTGTCGTCGAGGGAAAGAAAGTCGAGGGCGGTGGGTTGTCGTCGGTTAATGCGACGAAAGATCGAGGTAAACGAGCACTTCTCCGTTCGCCAGTGAAAATTTCATCGAATCATTTGCGTGGAGTTTCGAAAAATCGACGGTCGGGCGACCCGCCGCGAGGGTCGTCTCCAAACCATTCTGCATCGTCACCGTGACATGCTTCGCATCGACGACCTTGATGACTTTCGCGACATAGGTGCCGTCGGGAATCATCGTCGCGCTAATGACGTTGGCGGCGAGTGCCGTCGCACCCAGCGCGAGCGCGGCGAGGATGGAGGCGAAAAACGTACGTATCTTCAAAACGGGGTACCTTATCTTCAGGGGGGGCGAGGGAGCAGTAGTCTAGGATTCTAGCGCAAGTGCCGCCCGCTCATCAAGCCCCGCCGTGCCATTGGCCGCACCGGCAACCCCGTGGGCCTCGTCGATTTCGAACTGATCGACGAGCTCCTCGAGCCCTCCGGACTGCTCCTGCAGCAGGAGCGCTTCCTCGGCCAGCCGCGTCGCCGCGTCGGCATTCTGTGAACCCAGCGTACTCGACCGCTCGATTCGGGTACCCAGGGCTTCGATCGAGGACTGCTGCTCGGTGGAGGCGCGAGCGACCTCGGCGGTCCGCTGCTCGATCTCCGAGACGCTCTCCAGAATCTGGTTCGCGGTAATCGTCTGCTCGCGCATCGTTGCCGCAGCCTCGTGGGTCATCGCGCCCATCTGTTCGCTCGCCTTCGCGAGCTCTTCGGAGGCGCGCGCCTGTTCGTTGGTCGCCAAGCTGATCTCGCTCATCAAGGTCGCAACTTCGGAGACGCGTTTTGAGACATCCGACATCATCGTGTTGACCGATTGCGCGAGCGTCGCGCTCTCTTTGACCTGGACGTTTGCGCGCCCGGTCCGTTCGAGCACCGCCGATGTCCGGCGCTGAATATCGGCGACGAGCGAGGCGATCTGCTTGACGGAGCTTGCCGAGTTCTCGGCGAGCTTGCGCACCTCGTCGGCGACGACGGCGAACCCACGGCCGTGCTCGCCGGCGCGTGCCGCTTCGATTGCGGCATTGAGCGCGAGAAGATTCGTTTGATCGGCGATCTCTTCGATCAGACCGAGAATCTCGCCGATCTGCCGCGATGCACCGTCGAGACTCTCCATCTCGACGACGACCGAACTGACGAGCGAGGTCATCTGGTCGATGCCGGTCGAGAGACGCGAAATCTCGTTCTGCCCGGTGCGGACATGCTGATCGGTCTCCGTCGATTCCGTGCCGACGCGCTTGGCGTTGCCGGCGACTTGGACGATCGAGGCGGACATCTCTTGCGTGTTGGCGACGGCCTGTTCGACGACCGTTGCGAGGTTGAGTAAGTTTTGATCCATCTCTTGGATCGAGGCGGTCATCTGCGCAATGGAGCTCGATATATCCGAGACGCGGCGGGCGACCGCCTCAGCGTTATCGGCAACCGTTCCCGAGCCGCGCGCGACATCGGCGGAGTAACGGAGCGCATCGCCGAGCGTCGTGAGTTCATCTTGTACCCGACGGTCGACGTCGCGGGAGACCTCGGTGCTCGTCGCGCTCGCCGCCTTCACCGAGCGGGTCGCGATCTGGATGCGCCCGACAAGGGAGCTGAGTCGGTCACCCAACTCGTCGATCGCCTGTCCGAGCCGCCCGAGGACGTCGTTCCCACTCCATCCGGTGCGCGCCGTCAGATCGCCACGTCCCATTGCTTCGAAGACCGTGACGCAACGATTGATATTACGCAGCAATCGAATGCGCAGCAAAGAAAATGCAATGACGACGACGATCAGCGCGAATACCGCTCCGGCAATAAGAACCGCAAGTGCGGTATTCTTTGCCTGAATCAACGCCGCATAGCGATAATCGGCAGCGCGATTGAGCGCTTCGAGAACGGCGCGTCCGTTGGTATTCTGCAGCGTGTACGCATCGGCGAGCGAACTTTGGAGTTGAACCAGCGCTTGCGCCTTTTTCCCCTGTTGGAGCAGGCCAATCGTCGCGAGCGATTCGAAATCATATGCGCCGGCGCTCTTGGTGAACGCAGCGACTTGTTTGCTCGTGCTGGAATCTTTTCCGGTCAGCTTCGCCAGCGTCCGTTCGTCTTTCGGAAATTTACTGACGAGTTCGACGGCAGATTTTAACGCTGCCGCGGCGCGTGCCGGGTCGGTATTCGTTGCAGCTTCGAGCGATGCGGCTCGTAAACCGTTCGCATCGTCGGCGACGCGCGCGTACGCAAGTTCGCCTTTAACGATTTTATCATGTAACGTCGTTGCTTGCGTCGCGATACTATTCGTGACGTAAAAAGCTGCCGGAATAACCAGCAACACGACGACAAAGACGATCAATCCGGAGATCACGAGGCCGCGCTCGATGGAGGTTCGCTTCTGGCTCATCTCGGGCAGGCTTCGTCCTACCCGAGGCGTTCTCCTCAAGCGGAGCGGTGCGAGGGGGCGCCAAGATGCTCGGGGCAGGTATTTTCGGCAGGGATAGTAGGGGTTCTCCCCCGTTAGCCCAATATATGGTGGATACCGGCGTTAATATTTTAGGATGTGAATGAAACAAGGGACGCTCTGCGGCCTCGATATCGGCACCACGAA
>JAJYFM010000070.1 GCA_021790895.1 bacterium | reverse complement strand
AAATTTTCGACCACGCGTTTTTGCGTCGGCTTATCGAAATAGATCAAGACATTGCGACAGAAAATCGCATCGGCGGGCCCGTAGGCGGCGACGGCACGCTGGTCGAGCAGATTCACGCGCGAGAACTCGACCATACGCTTGATCTCGTCGGAGATAAAATAACCGCTCTCGAAAGGGCGAAAGTTCTTCGCCATCACCTCCGGAGGCGTCGCTCGAAAGGAGAGCTCGCGATAGAAACCCGTCTTCGCCTTCTCAAGCGCACGCGGCGAGATATCGCCGGCTTTAATATCGATTTCCGACGGCGCGATGCGCCCTCCGGCGAGCAAGAGCATCGCGATGGTATAGGGCTCTTCGCCGGTCGAACAGGCCGCCGACCAGATCCGCAGACGACGACGATTTTTGAGCGCTTCGTCGACGACCTCGCTTGCGAGCACATCGAGTTGCGCCCGCTCGCGGAAAAAATAGGTCTCGTTGTTGGAGAGCACCGAAGCGAGTTCGTCCCACTCCGCCTCGCGGTCGGGAGAGATCGTGAGATAGCGATAGTACTCGTCGAAATCGGCGACGCGGCACTTAATAAGACGCGTCTGCAATCGGCTCTGCAGTAAAAACTGTTTCGAATCGTCGTAATAAATACCAAAGCGCTCGCGAATGGTATCGCGCAGACGAGCATACTGTTCGGAGGTAATCGGCATTACCGACATCGCGGCCTACGCAAGGAAGGATCTCGCCCCGAAACGGGCGGCTTGAAGGGAGAGAAAGATGCGATCGCCCCACGTACGGTCGGAGCGCTCGTTTGCAATGAGTTCGGCGAAACGCGGGACGGCGGCAAATTGCTTGAAGAGGAGGCGAAAGCGTTCCGGGCGCCGCCCCAGGTAATCGATAAGTTTGACGCGCCGTGCAAGCCGTGCGTAGAAGCGGTCGTGCAGTGCGCTCGCGTAGAGCGTCGAGGCGCGCGAAGCATCGCCGCGATGACGCCATGCAATATCAGCGAGCATCCGTCCGCTCGTCGCCGCTTCGAAGATTCCCTCGCCGTTGGTTGCGTCGACGAGCCCGGCGGCGGTCCCACCGACGCTCACTCCCTCCGCTCCGACGTTCGGGCGCGGCATTCCGCCGTAGAGGAGGTGCCCCTCGAGCTTCACCCGTGCCTCAATCCCCGGCGCGAGTCGGCGAATCGTGCGCTCCGCAAAGCGGTCGAGCTCCTCGCGAAGATCGGCACCCGGTACCTTCCCGGTGATTCCCAAACCGATCGCGAGGTGATCGCGTTTTGGAAACATCCAGGCGACGACCAACCGGCCATCGCGCGCCGGATAGTAATGCAACTCCAGCGTTTCGTAGGCGATCGGCGCGGCGGGGCGCGCGAGGTACCAGCGTTGCTGCAAGGTCGTCATCAATCCCGATGACCAACGCGAAAACGCGAACGCCGGAAGGCGCTCCAATTTTGCCGTCGATCCCGCGGCAAGAAAGACATGGCGCGCGCGGATTTGCCGACGTTCGCCGAGCGCCGTCTCCGCGTAGTCGACGATTTTTTCATCGCCGTCAACGGTAAGCTCGCGAAAGAGCGCATTGGTGCGAATCTCGGCACCCGCCGCAACCGCGCGCGCGGCGATCGCTCCGTCGAGCTCTTCGCGCGTCGACGTATGTCCGGGACCGAAGCGCACGGCGTGCTCTTGCCCGAAAGGATCGAAGAGCGCGAGGCGCGGCGTGTTGCAATGAATCAGCGATGCGGGGAGGTCGAACTCCGCGCAAAAGCCCGGCCGAAGCCCCGCGGCGCAGACGCGCTTGCTCCCGACGACGGCATCCTTCTCCAGCACGACGACGCGCATACCACGCGATGCGGCCTCGCGGGCGGCAATGCCGCCTGCCGGACCGCAGCCAACGATAAGCAGGTCGGTCGACTCGATCATCGATGCTGCCCATTCGCGTCGCACCTGCGTCACTCCGTCCCAGGTAGCGCTCGCGGCGGACCAGAACCTCCGGCGAGATGACGAGGGAACGCAAGCCAAGAAATTATCTCGATCTTCCGTTGGGCCGACGCGCCCCCGAAGAGATCAACGTGGTCGTCGAGATTCCGGAAAAATCGCGCAACAAGTACGAGTACGACAAGGAACTCGATATCTTCCGCCTCGATCGTGTCCTTCATTCGGCGATTCACTATCCCGGTGACTACGGCTTTGCCCCGCAGACGCTCGCACTCGACGACGACCCGCTCGACGTGCTCGTCTTGACCATCGAGCCGACCTTTCCCGGATGTCTTGTCGTGGCTCGGCCGATCGGCCTGCTCGAGATGTTCGATGAAGGCAAGGAAGACGATAAGGTGCTCGCCGTCCCGGTCGGCGAGCCGGCGTTTGACGAGATTCACAATTTCACGCAGATTTTTCCGCATCTGCTCAAAAAGGTCTCGCACTTTTTCGAGAGCTACAAGCTCCTCGAGGGGAAGCAGACGCGCGTCGTCGGCTGGCACGATGCCGCGCACGCCCGCCGCGTCGTTACCGAGTCCCACCAGCGCTTTCTCGAGCGCGCCGAGGAGCGCGCAAAGCCTTAGAGGGAGGACTCCCGGCTCGCACCGCCGTAGCGGCCGAGCGACCACTCTACATAGCGCTCCGTGCCGTCTGCCCGGGGCCCCATTTTCCGCGCTCTCTTCTCTACACTCAAAGGAAGCAATGTGACCACACAGCTAGCGATCCTGATTGCCCTGCTCGGCGGCGTCCTCGCGGTCCTCTACGGCATCGCCCTGATCTTCTGGGTTCTCTCGCGCCCTCAGGGCAACGACCGCATGAAAGAGATCGCCGCAGCGATCCAGGAGGGCGCGATGGCCTTCCTCAAGCGGCAATACACGACCGTCGCCATCGTCGCCGTCGTCCTCGCCATCGTCATCGCCTTCGCGCCGACCCTCGGGAAAGAGGCGGCGGTCGGCTTTTTGATCGGTGCGATTCTCTCCGGCGCCGCCGGCTTTATCGGCATGCTCGTCTCCGTGCGTGCAAACGTTCGGACCGCAGAAGCAGGTCGCGGCGGCATGGCGCCCGCGCTTGCCGTTGCGTTCCGCGGCGGCGCGGTGACCGGGATGCTGGTCGTCGGGCTCGGCCTGCTCGCGGTTGCCGGGTATTATGGCATTCTGCTCCAGATCAATAACGGCGACGTCACGACCTCGCTCAATGCGATGGTCGGGCTCGCGTTCGGTTGTTCGCTGATCTCGGTCTTCGCGCGTCTCGGCGGCGGTATCTATACGAAAGCCGCCGATGTCGGCGCCGACCTCGTCGGCAAGGTCGAAGCGGGCATCCCCGAAGATGATCCGCGCAACCCGGCCGTCATCGCCGATAACGTCGGCGACAACGTCGGTGATTGCGCCGGTATGGCCGCCGATCTTTTCGAAACCTACTGCGTGACGACCGTTGCGGCGATGCTGCTCGGGAATCTCACGTTCGGCACCTCGCTCCCTGGAGCACCGACCTTCCCGCTGCTTATCGCCGCAGTATCGATCGTCGCTTCGATCGTCGGCGTCTTCGCCGTCACACTCGGCAAGGTCGTCAAGGGCAAGGTGATGGGCGCGCTCTATCGCGGCATGGTCGTCGCGAGCGTGCTGTCGTTGATCGGCATCTACTTCCTCGCGCAAAACGTCTTCGCGGGAAGCAGCGTGAGCCCGACCTCGATCGTGATCAGCGCCTTCGTCGGCCTTGCGGTCACCGGCCTGATTACGTTTATTACCGAATACTACACCGGCTCGCAGTTCTCGCCGGTGCAGCGCATTGCGAAATCCTCGGTCACCGGACATGCGACCAACATGATCGCCGGCCTCGCCGTCTCGATGCAGGGAACGGCGCTTCCCGCGATCGTGATCGTCGCGGGCATTCTGGTCTCGTACGGCGTCGCGAATCTCTACGGCGTCGCAATCGCGGTCATGTCGATGCTCTCGATGGCCGGCATCGTCGTCGCGATCGATTCCTTCGGACCGATCACCGATAACGCCGGCGGCATCGCCGAGATGGCGGAGATGCCGAAGGAAGTTCGCGATATCACCGATCCGCTCGATGCCGTCGGGAACACCACCAAAGCGGTGACGAAGGGCTATGCAATCGGCTCCGCCGCGCTCGCCGCAGTGGTGCTCTTCGCCGCGTTCCTCAAAGAACTCACGACGCACAAGTGCGGCGCGCTCGGCGGCGCATCGTGTGCAGCCGGCGTCGCCGATCTCTTTGCGATCGGCAATCCCTACGTTCTCGTCGGGCTCTTCCTCGGCGGTCTCCTTCCCTATCTCTTCGCCTCTCTTTCAATGGAAGCGGTCGGACGTGCGGGCGGTGCGGTCGTCGAAGAAGTCCGTCGTCAGTTCCGCGAGATGCCCGGCATCATGGCCGGCACGCAGAAGCCCGATTACGGAACAACGGTGAGTATCGTCACCGCTGCAGCGCTCAAAGAGATGGTTCTTCCGGCGCTCATTCCCGTCGGCGTCCCGGTTATCGTCGTCTTGCTCGCGGTCTTCAACGTGCTGCAAGGGGATACCGGAGCGCAGGTGATGGGCGGCATTCTCGTCGGTTCCATCGTCACCGGTTTCTTCGTCGCCATCTCGATGACGACGGGCGGCGGCGCGTGGGATAACGCCAAGAAGTACATCGAAGAAGGCAACTTCGGCGGTAAGGGATCGATCGCCCATCAGGCGGCGGTCACCGGCGACACCGTCGGCGACCCTTACAAAGATACCGCCGGCCCGGCGATCAACCCGATGATCAAGGTGCTCAACATCGTCGCACTCTTACTCGTCGGCTTCCTCGTCCACTAACAAACGATCCACGACCGGAGAGAACGGCGTCGCATCAGTGCGGCGCCGTTCTTATTTTTCTAACGCGACGAATTTCTGATAGATCGCGAAGTAACTCACGGCGAGAAACGCGATCGCAAAGACGAGGATGCCATCGCCGACGACGGTGCCGGCGACGCTGCCGATCGGAAAAACGAAATGCAGGAGCAAACGCACGGCGAACGCCGACACGTAGATCAACGCGGGTACCAGCGCCGAACCGAGGAGCATGACGTTCGGATCCGGCGTCGCTTGCACCGGCGTATGCGCGCCGCGTAGGAACCCGAGCGGCACACCCAATGCGATGCCGAGCAGCGTGGCAACGACGATATACGAGGTCGGCGATGGTGCGAGCGATTGCTCGGCATAGATCACCCAGATACCGACGAAGACCAGCAACGCCGGCGCGACCCAGAGCCGCGTAACGCTGATGCGCTGCGGGCGCGACATGCGGAAGAGCACGAGCGCAAAGGCGGCAAGATAGATGACGACGGTGAGTGCGGGCGGAGCTGAGGGCTGTTGCATCGGCACGAGTTCCTTTTCGAACGTTTCGGCTGGCGGGTAAAAAAAAGAGGACGCAACGCACGGATGCGTCGCGTCCCACTTCTCGTTACGAGGTTGAAACTACTTGATTTCGACCTTCGCGCCGGCTTCTTCGAGCTTCTTCTTGATGCTCTCGGCTTCGTCTTTGGCGACGCCCTCTTTGATCGCTTTCGGTGCGCTCTCGACGAACGACTTCGCTTCGGTCAGGCCGAGGCTCGTGATCTCGCGGACGGCCTTGATGACTTTGATCTTCTCCGGGCCCGCATCGGCGAGCACGACGTCGAACTCGGTCTTCTCGGCGGCCGAAGCGGCGGCGGCCGGAGCAGCCATCATCGCAACCGGTGCAGCGGCGCTAACGCCGTATTTTTCCTCGAGCTGCTTGACCAGGTCGGCGAGTTCGAGAACGGTGAGTTTGTCGATATGATCGATTATTTCGGCAACTGCCATGATTGATATCCTCTCTTATGAACCGGATTGCGCGAGTTTCTGCTCGCGGATTGCTTGAAGGGTGCGAACGAGGCCGCTCTGATTTCCCGAAAGAACGGAGACGAGTCCGCGCAACGGGCTTGCCAGCGAGCCGACCATTTTCGCGATGAGTTCGGCCTTGGGCGGGAGTTTTGCAAGCACGTCAACCTGCTTGGCATCGACGAATTTACCGTCGACATAGGCAGCCTTCACTTCCAACGTCTTGACGTTGTCGGAGAATTCTTTGAGTGCTTTCGCCGGAGCGACGGGGTCGACGCCCGCGAAGACGATGCCGGTCGGACCGTGAAGGTACGATTCGAACATCGATGCGAGTTCGCCGTCGGCGGCGATTTTGAAGAGGGTGTTCTTGACGACGGCATAGGTGCTTCCGTCGGGACGAAGCGCCGTGCGGAGCTTCGTAATTTCGTCGACGGTCAGACCCTGATAGTTCGTAAGGAACACGCTCTGCGCACCGGCGAGCCGGTCGCGCAGCTCTCGTACCGAGGCTTCTTTGCGTGCGGTTGGCATAACGCTCTGCTTCCTGATGAGTTACAGTAAAAAAGCGCTCCATCCGTCCGGAGGGCGCTTGCACGCGAATCTGGCGCGAGAGGAATCTCGCGGGGCATCATCGGAGTTCACGTCCTACTGTAGGCGCCGCTATGGCATTACCCCCCGCGAGGGGGACCTACGGTCTTTGGAGCCGCACGTATCCTACCACAGCCCCGTATCGCACGCAAGGAAGAGGGGACGCACCAATGGATCGCGAGGAACGGGAACGAGCGATAAGTCCGGAGGCCGCCCTCGCCGAACTCCAGGCGGGAAACCGGCGCTTCACCGAGGGGCATCCCACCTTCGGGCTCCAGAGCGCGCACCGCGTCGAGCTTGCCTCCGCGCAGTATCCCTTCGCCGTGGTCTTGGGCTGCTCCGATTCCCGGGTTCCCGTCGAGACGCTCTTCGATCGCCCGGCCGGCGATCTTTTTGTGATCCGCCTGGCCGGAAATTTTCTCGACGAGTACGGCCTCGCCACGCTGGAGTACGGCATCGCCATCCTCGGCGCGCGCCTGGTCTTCGTGCTGGGGCATAGCTCGTGCGGCGCGCTCACCGCCGCAGTCGACTATCTCGAGAGCGGGCACGTCGCTCCGGGAACGATTCAGCACCTCGTCGAGCGCCTCACACCGATCGCGCGCGCGACGCGTCGCGATCGCGGTTGGGTCGAAGCGGCGGTACACGAGAACGTGCGTGCGACCGTGACGGAGATTCTCAGCACATCGTCGATCGTCGCCGATGCCGTCGCCCAAAATAAACTCAAGGTCGTAGGTGGAACCTACGACCTTGCAACGGGGCTGGTAACGCCGATCGAGAGTTAGGCGGTTGCCTTCACCCGATTCGGATCGACCTTGACGCCCGGACCCATCGTGCTCACGAGCGTGATGCTCCGCAGATAGGTTCCCTTCGAGGATGCCGGTTTCGCGCGCACGATCGCATCGAGCAGCGTGCTCACGTTCTCGGCGAGTTGCGCTTCCTCGAAGCTCGCCTTGCCGACGATCGTGTGAACGATCGCGGTTTTATCGAGGCGAAACTCGACCTTACCGGCCTTGATGTCGCGAATGGCGGCGCCGATGTTCGGCGAGACCGTTCCGGCCTTCGGGTTCGGCATCTTCTGTGCGAGGATGCGTCCGAGCTCTTTACCGACCTGCGCCATCATGTCGGGGGTTGCCACCGCGACATCGAACTCGGTGAAACCGCCTTTGAGTTTTTCGATCAGATCGGTGTCGCCGACGATATCGGCGCCCGCTTCGGTTGCGGCGCGAGCGTTATCGCCTTTTGCGAACGCGATCACGCGCACCGTGCGCCCCGTTCCGTGCGGCAGTAAGACCGTGCCGCGGACCGTTTGATCGCTCTTCTTCGGGTCGACGCCCAAACGAATGTGAGCTTCGATCGTCTCGTTGAACTTCGCATTGGCGTGTTTTTTAACGAGTGCGACCGCTTCAACCGTCGAGAAAAGTTGCTTCTTATCGTAATCGGCAGCGAGTGCGCGAAGACGTTTTCCGTACGTGCGTGCCATCTTACGCCTCCACCTCGACGCCCATCGAACGCGCGGTACCGGCGACGATTTTC
>JAJYFM010000027.1 GCA_021790895.1 bacterium | reverse complement strand
GAGATCTTCGTCGCCGCGTTCGTGATAGTCCAGCCCTGCAGGGGCCGGCTGGGTCATTGCCATGGGTGGTATCTGCCTCGTCTGGGACGCGTGGACGCATGACGCGGGCCGGAGCCCGTCGAGCGCGCCGCACGGGTCGCAGTATAGGAGGGCTCCCCTCCAGCGTCAAGCGTTTTTGCCGTATCGGCCCGATTTTCTAGCGCTCGCTCTTGAGCTCACCGAGGGGTCGACGCTGGCGGAGGGTCTCATAGAGGAGCACCGCGGCCGCGACCGAGGCGTTGAGCGAGGCGACCCCGGCGAGCATCGGAATCTTCACCAGGAAGTCGCAGCTCCGCGCCACCAAGGGGGCAAGCCCGCTCCCTTCCGCCCCGATGACCAGCGCGAGGTCGCGCCGGAGATCGACATCGTACATCGGCACCGCGCCCTCCCCCGCCTCAGCTCCGGCGATCCAGAGCCCGCGCTTCTTCAGCCCGGCGATCGTCTGCGCGATATTGGTGACCTGCGCGATCGGAATGTGCGCGGTCGCCCCGGCTGCGGCTTTGCGCACCGTCGCGTTGATGCCGGCACTCCGGCGCTCCGGCAAAACGATCCCGTTTGCTCCGACGCACGCCGCGGTACGAATGATCGCACCGACGTTGTGCGGGTCGGTAAGGTGGTCGAGAAGAACGACGAGCAGCGGCTCGCCGTCGCGCGGCGTCAACATCTCCTCGATATCAGCGTAGGGAAACGGCGCGCTGCGCGCGATAACGCCCTGATGCGCTTTATATGGAAGTCGAGCGAAAAACTCGCGCCCCTCAAAGCGCGCTCGCAGCCCGCGTTCTTCGGCGGCGGAGAGCAGCGCGCGCAGGGCGGGGTCGCGCGCGCGATCGCTTGCGACGTGCAACGCAAGAATCTCCTCGCCGGCCGCTAATGCCTCGGAGACGGCGTGAATGCCGTAAATAACATCATCGAAATCGAGCGGAGCTTTTGCCCGCCCCCGCGTTATCGGACGACGCTCCATGTCGAACCTTCCTTCCCATCTTTAATGTCGATGCCGCAACGTGCAAGCGCATCACGTAGCCGATCGCTCCGCGACCAATCTTTGTTCGCGCGAGCGGCGAGCCGCTCGTTGATGACGCGATCGAGTGCGGCGCGCGCATCCTCGACGCCGTCGAGCCACGGCTCGCCGATCTCGTGGCGAAGCGCGCGCGCGAGATCCTCGGGGAGCGGTCGTTCCACCGGAGCGGCGAGCCAGCGTTCGTCGGGCTCAAGCCCGAGTAGAGACAAGAGCGTGCGCAGTTCGCTCAACCGCTCCCGCGCATCGCCATCGAGCGGTGCGCTCGCAGCGGCGAGCACCTCGCGCAACGCCGCAGCGGTGTTCATATCATCGTCGAGCGCCTCCACAACGCGCGCGGTCAACGCGCCGCCCTCGGTCACACGGCCGTCGGCTCCCGATGCAGCCGCGTGCAAGGCACGATAGTCGCGCCGCAGGCGCTCGAGTGTTGCGACCGCACCCGCCATCGCTTCCTCGGTAAAGTTCATCACCTTCCCGTAGCCGGTACGCAAAAACAACAACCGAATCGCCTGCGGGTCGTGCCGGTCGAGCACGTCGCTCAAGGGTTCGAAATTGCCGAGCGATTTACTCATTTTGCGATTGTCGAATAAGAGCAGTCCGCCGTGCAGCCAGAAGTTCGCCATCGGCGGGCGCGCCATCAACGGCTCGCTCTGCGCGATCTCGTTTTCGTGATGCGGAAAGATCAAGTCGGCTCCACCGCCGTGAATATCGAACCCCGTTCCCTCGGGATCGAGCAACGCATGCGACATCGCCGAACATTCGATATGCCAGCCCGGCCGCCCATCGCCGTATGGTTCAAACGGCCAATGCGGTTCGCCGGGTTTCGCAAATTTCCAGAGCGCGAAATCGAGCGCCTCTTCTTTCGCCTCGTCGATCTCAATGCGCGCGCCCGCTTCGAGCTCGGCGATATTCCGATTGGAGAGCAAGCCATAGCCGGCAAATTTTCCGACTCGATAGTAGATGCCGTCGCTTGCGACATAGGCGTAGCCGCGCTCGATCAACGCGGAGATCGTTTCGCGAATCTGCGGAATGAAATCGGTCGCATAGGGCTCTTGGTCGGGCTCGCGCACACCCAGCCGAGCCATCGATCGTTTGAACTCAGCATAATATCCGGCAACGATCTCGCGCCAGGATACACCGAGCCGATGCGCCGCCTCGATGCTCCGATCGTCGATATCGGTGACGTTTTGCACGTAGGTGACCCGATAGCCCGAGAACGCGAGATAGCGGCGCAAGAGATCGAAAAAGAGAAAGGAACGCGCATGCCCGAGATGCGCTTGCGCCGAGGGCGTTAAGCCGCAGACATAGATCGAGATCTGCCCTTCGCGACGCGGCTGAAACCTCTCGGCCCGGCGGGTGCGCGTGTTATAGAGCTGCAGCGGCATCGTCGTTTCCTTGCGAGCGTTCGAGCGCCCGAAGGCGCCCCTCAAGTTGAGCTACATGTGTCTGCAGTTGTGCGATCTGCACCGCATCGGGATCCGGCATCACGACGCGCGGAAGCTCGCTCTTATCGCGGACCGGTTCGCCGTCGATGAAGACGATACGCCCGGGAACACCGACGACCACAGCGTTGGCGGGAACGTCGCGAACGACGATCGAGCCGCCGCCGATCTTACTGTTCTCACCGACGGTAATCGCGCCGAGAACCGCAGCGTTCACGCCGACGACGACGTTCTGCGCAAGCGTCGGATGGCGCTTGCCATGCGAAAGACTCGTGCCGCCGAGCGTCACACCCTGGTAGATCGTGCATCCGTCGCCGACCTCGGCCGTCTCGCCGATGACGACGCCCATGCCGTGATCGATGAACACACCATTTCCGATGGTCGCTCCCGGATGGATCTCTATTCCCGTGAGAAAGCGCACGACATGCGCGAGCCAGCGCGGGAGCAGCGGAATTCTCCAGCAATGCAAGATGTGGATGAAGCGATGCGCGAGGAGCGCATGGAACCCGGGGTAGGAGAGCAGCACGTCGATCGGCCCGCGCACCGCGGGATCGCGCTCCAGCGGAGCACGAAAATCCGCCGCTATCGTCTGAAGGAATCGCATCTATTCCGGGCGCTTCCCATGAATCGGTTCGAAGGGCGCGCCGTCGGGTCCGTAGGCGATCGGTTCTAAACCGCGTCCATGAAGAAGCCGCGCGTTGATCGCGCCGATGCGAATCATGATTCGATCGTGGCCGAGCAATGGGAACAGGAGCTCGAGCGGAACGCCGTCGCGCAGTCCGGTCAGCGCCATGCGGACGCTGTCGACGGCATCCTCGGCAGCGAGGCCGAACTCTTCACCGATCGTCGGCAGATCGTGCGCGAGCGCGAGTCCACGTAACTCCGGTTGCGCGTCGACGTATTGCGCGACCGCGTCGAGAAAAAAGAGCACTTCGCGCGAACGTAAGCGTTCGAGCTCGAGCGCCGGAACGATGCACGATTCCGCGCGCAGCGCGAGCACGAGCGGTCGCGCGTTGTCGAGATCGCTGACGCGCTCGCCGTACGCTTCGAGAAAGGTCTCGATCCAACGGTACGCCGCATCGGGAACCGGGCTCTCCAAGAATCCCCACTCCTGCATCCGACGCGCGAGCGCCGACACGTTCGGCTTCACGGTGCGCTCGGCTCCACGGTCGCGACGGCATAGGCGGCAATACCGGTACCGTCACCGGTGTACCCCATACCCTCGCTGCTTTTTGCTTTGACACTCACGGCACTTGCATCGACGCCGCATCGCGCGGCAAGGTTGCAGCGCATCCGCTCCGTATACGCCGCGAGCCGCGGCCGCTCTACGACGATCGTCGCATCGACGTTGCCGACCCGATAGCCGCGCTCGCGCACGAGCGCGACACAGGCCGCCAATAATTCCAGCGAATTCGCGCCCTTCCAGCGCTCCTCGCTATCGGGGAAATGCGACCCCAGGTCGCCAAGGGCGAGCGAGCCAAGCAATGCGTCGGCGACCGCATGCGCGAGCGCATCGGCATCGGAGTGCCCGAGCGCTCCGCGCTCGAAGGGAATCTCCACGCCGCCGAGGATCAAGCGACGCCCCTCGACGAGCCGATGCGCGTCGAAACCGTGCCCCACGCGCATCATCGCGGGCGCTCCGCGTGCACCATGCGCGCCGCGAGAATCGCCGCTGCAAGGTCGCGATCGCTCTGCTGCGTTACCTTCAAGTTCTCCGCCGTCGACGGCACCACCGCGCAGAGCACGCCGCTCGCTTCCAACAGCGCGATATCATCGGTAACCGCGATCCCGGCTTGCAGTGCACGTTCGTGCGCCGCCGCGAGATCGACATAGGTTGCGAATTGCGGTGTCTGTGCCGCCCACATATTTTCGCGAGGGAGCGTCGCGCGAACCACGGTCGATCCTTCCTCTGTTTGTTTTAACGTATCGACGATGCGCGCTGCCAGCAACGCCGCTCGTCCCGGCGCAATCTCGCGCATCCCGGCAAGAATATCCTCCGTTCGCACGCAGGGTCGCGCCCCGTCGTGAATCGCGACCGCCTCGCAGCGCCCGCCGAGCGAGCGCAATCCGTTCCGGACGCTCTCCTGGCGCGTCGCGCCGCCGGCGACCAACGGCAGCAGCCGTTCGCCGAGGATCGGCCGTGCAACGCGCTCGACATCCTCGAAGACCTCCGGCGCCGTCACGATCGCGACGAGTTCAAACGCGGCTATGGCGGCGAGCGCATCGAGCGACCACGCGAGCATCGGGCGCCCGGCAATTTCGATGAGTTGCTTGAACCCGCCGAAACGCCGCCCTTCACCCGCCGCGACGACCAACGCAGCCCAGCGCATCACTCCTCGCCCTCCTCACCCTTCGGGCGAGCAAAGATCATTCGGCCGGTAACGGTTTGTAGCACGCTGGTCACGATGACGTCGAGTCGGTCGCCGAGGTGGCGCCGTCCGCGTTCGACGACGACCATCGTGCCGTCGTCGAGATAGGCAACGCCTTGATGCGCCTCCTTCCCTTCGCGCACGACATGCACGCGCATCTCTTCACCCGGAAGGACGACCGGTTTGAGCGCCGCCGTTAACTCGTGCAAGTTGAGCGTCAGAACGTTCTCGACGCGCGCGACGCGCTGCAGGTTGTAATCGTTCGTGACGAGCTTCGCGCCGAACTCGCGTGCGTAACGGACGAGTTTTGCATCGACGTTCCCCGGGGCGAGTTCGGGATAATCGCGATCGACGACTTCGAGGCCGGCGACTTCTTGCAGGCGTCCGAGGACGTCGAGGCCGCGACGACCGCGCGCGCGTTTGAGCGCATCGGCCGAGTCGGCGATCTGTTGAAGCTCGCGCAAGACGAATCGCGGCAGAACGAACGGCCCTTCGAGGAAACCGCTTTTAATCGCTTCCACGATGCGCCCGTCGACGATGACCGAGGTATCGAGAACCTTCGGCGAGAGCCCCGAGACCAGCGAAGGCGGAAGCGGAACGATTCGTAACTTCGCGCCAATCCGCGCACCGAGATAGGCGATGAACATCGCGACGATCAGATAGAGCAGAATCGCGATGAGGCTCCCGGTTTTCCCGGCGACCCCGACGAATTCGAAGAAGATACTTTTCGTCAGATAGGCGATCACCAAGCCGACGATGAGCCCCGCCGCTCCGCCGACGAGTTCCGATGGTGCGAGCCGCTCGACCGAGCGTTCGACCGCCCGCGCTTCCTCTTCAAAGAGCGACTGCGCGACCGGCGCGAGAAAGATTCCCAGCACCGCTCCGACGATCGACGCACCGATATCCAAGAGAATCTGCACGCCCGACCCTGCGGTATGGAAGGTCAGAATGCGCAGATACGCCTCTTGCCCGACGAGAAAACCGGCGACGGCAAAAAGAACCGCGAAAATCGCGCGCAGAAGCGTCGAAGAGAGAGTCGTCGTTTTCACTCGAGCGTCACAAAGGCCCCACAGACGATATTGGCGAGCAGTCGGCCACGCCGCGTTAAACGGAGATGCTCGTCGCTGCGTTCCAACACTCCGGCCTCGATAAACCCGGCGATGGTAGCGGCATACGTGACGAGCGGATCGATGCCGTATCGTTGATTAAAGGCCGAAGCATCGACCCCTTGTGCGGTCCGCAGCGCCAGCATCATCGCCTCGCCGAGCCGAGCGAGCCCTTCGAGACGTTCCCGCTCGCGGGGCACCGGCTCGCCGCGTTCGATCGCCTCCATATATTCGCCGAGGAGCCGGGTTGCGGTACTCCGCTCGCCCTCGAGATAGGAAGCAGCCCCGACGCCGAGCCCAAGATAGCTCCCGTTCTTCCAATAATTCGCATTATGACGGCTCCGATGTCCCGGCCGCGCAAAATTACTAATCTCGTACTGTTCGAAGCCTGCCTCGCTCAGACGATCCATCGCGATCTCGTAGAGCCGCGCTTCGAGATCCTCGTCGGCGAAGCGCTCGGGAGCGCCCGCGTAAAGGCGCTCGAAACGCGTCCCCGGCTCGATGGTAAGGCCATAGGTCGAACAATGTTCGACGCCAAGTGCGATTGCAGCATCGAGCGATTCGATCCAGTCGGCTTCGCGCTGCCCGGGAAGCGCGAAGATCAGATCGACCGAGATCGAGCGGATGCCGGCGGCGCGCGCGTCGCGCACGCATCGCTCGACATCGGCGTTCGAGTGGCGACGGCCGAGCGCTCGCGATTCTTCTTCGCGGAAGGACTGTACGCCGACCGAGAGACGATTGATCCCCGCGCGCGCGTACGCCTCCATATCGCCCGGTCGAACCGCGTCGGGATTCACTTCGATCGTGATCTCCTGTTGCGCGTCGGCGGCTGGAAAGCGCTCGTTCAAACGTGCGAGCAGATCGACGATCTGCGCCGACTCATACGCATTCGGCGTTCCGCCTCCGAGAAAGATATTCTCGGCGCGGCGGGATTCGCTCAGGTCAATCTCGCGATGCAGTGCCGCTAAATAGCGAGCCGCATCACTTCGGCGCAGCGGCCATTTCGCAAAGTCGCAATACGGACAGATATAGGGGCAAAACGGCAGATGAACGTAGACGCCGCCGAGCGCTGCGTCACCCAACCGGCATCGAGTAGACGGCACAGGCACGTGGCCCCGAGTTCACCGCCACGGTCGGCCCGCAACCATATACGAAGAGCGACTCGCAGCCGCCCATAAGTTTTTCGCGAATCTCTTTCTCAAACTCCACCGCCAGATCGGGAGCGTCGACCGTCCCGATCATGAAACGAATCTTCGAGGTGTCATTGAGACCGCGCAAAGCAATGCCGATCAACTGTCGGCGCGACTTCTCGAAATCGTTGGTCTGCGTCGAGGATTCGACGACCCCGTGATTGAGTTGGAGAATCGGGCTCAAGCGCATCATTTGCGCCAGCGAAACGACGGCCTTATTGAGGCGACCGCTCCGGCCCAAAAACGTCACGTCCGGCAGCACCATGTTTCCGCGTTGCGTCGAGAGCTTCGAGCGTAGGCGCGCGGCGATCTCCGGTATGGGGAGCCCCGACTTCGCCAGCTCCGATGCGAGCATCGCGTGCAATGCGAGCCCCCCCGAGAATGTTTCGGTATCGACGACTTCGACTTTCCCGGGGAAATTGCGCGCCGCTTCACTCGCCGATTCGAAGGTCTTCGAGAGCTTCGAACCGATCGTCGGACAAATGACCTCGTTGCCGGCGGAGATCTCTTTTTGGAAGACCGCAGCGAAATCAGCGCTCGACGGCGGCTCAGAGACGGGATTCTCCTTCGAACTCATCAATCGGCGATGAAACTCTTCCATCGTAATATCGATACCGTCGCGAAAGCGCTCGCTTCCCCAAATAACGTAGAGGGGAACCTGGATAATACCGTACCGTGCCGCGAGTTCGCGCGACAGATCGCAAGTGCTATCGGTAACAACCGAAATCGACATGTATATCCTCCTTACACGCGCATCCCATGGTACCTCCAGCCCCCTGGGCGACGGTCGCCTCAACCCCGCAGACGCTTTTCATCCGGCGGGGTCGGAGGCTCGAGCGGCTCAGCTCGCACGGATGGGAGCTCCCGATGGGAGCTCCTGATGATGAGCGTTCTCTCAGGGCGAACGACGGCGTTTCTTGCTTCGAGAAAAAAACACCACGCCCGCTCCAAGAGCGCCCCCTATCCCGATAAATATGCTGCTGGATACCGAACCGCGACTTCCCCCAAAATAAAAATTCAGGAGTCCTGATCCGAAGCCGGCAGAAACCGAATACAACAGCCAGGCGAGATAGACGTTCATATTCGCGATCTCTTTCAGCAACTGCCGTCCGTTCATATTTTCCCTCAAGCAGCAGCAGCGAACTCGGAGGCTACTGCGTCCGGATACGCCCCTCATGCGGTGAGCGTTTCACCGGTACCTGTGGCAGGATGGTGGCTGTATCCTCGATCCGCACGATTGATGGTTTGATAACGATCATTTTTCAGGCTCTTTCGTGGCGCAATTGGTGCTCTGCGATACCGCGTCGGCGAATCCGATAGCGAAAGCCGTTCGGAAGGTCGATGCGAGGGACTCTTTCTCCGGCGGACAGGCGCGACTCCCCTCTGAGATGCGCGTAAACGGGCAAAACGCACCGACACACGTCGGTACATGGAAGCAACTCTTGCAGAGTTCGTCCGAGCGATAGTCGGAGCGCTCGGTCCAGAGGCTGAATTTTGCTTCGTCCATCTCGAGGAGACCACCGTCGGTCAGTCTCCCGACATGGTTGCGCGCATCGTGAAACGCGAGCGTGCATTTATAGAGCGTTCCATCGGCACCGACGACGAGCGCATTGCTGCGAGCGGAGTAACAATAGCGCGCACCCGCGCCGAAGGCCGTGAAGCCGAGACAATCGCGCCCCGTGCGGGCCACCGCGCCATTGCGCAATCGTTCCAACGTCGGCTCGCGATCGAGCAACTGCTTCACGGCGCTTTCCGGTGCTGCCGATCCTTCCCATACCGTGTGGAAATCCAGCGTAAACCGTTCGTCCTCACCGAACTCGGCGGCGAAGCGCTCGACCAGCGTTTCAACGGAGGCGAGGTTTCCCGCATGGACGTTCGCCCGAACGACGACCCGATGCTCGTATGCCGAGGCCTTCAGGAGCCGGAGCGCCGCCCAAACCGAATCGAAGGTCGCGCCGCCGTCGATTGCCGGCCGCGTCTGGTCGTGCGTCGTTTCCACACCGTCGAGCGTCACTTGATAATGGCGACACGCCGTCTGCTCCAAAAATGCGAGCTTCTCACTGTCGAGAAGCGCGCCGTTCGTGGTAATGCTCGTGCGAAGATCGACGCCCCAAGCAGCGCATGCCGCGCGCACCTGTTCGCCGATCGCGCGCATCGTCGGAAACGCGAGTAACGGCTCTCCGCCGAACCACGCGACGTGCAGACTTTCGAGGCGAGGAAGCAGCCGATCGACCAACGCGACGACATCGGCGACGACGCTATCCGACATCTCCCCGCGAAGAAAGGACTCATAGCAATATGTGCAGCGAAAATTGCAGGCCTCCGTCGGGAGGAGCACGAGTTCGAACGATCGTTCATCGTTGAGCGCAGCATGCAGATCATCGACGCCACGCATTTCATCGCGATCGACCGGCACCAGAAATTCGTTCTCGATCAGCACTCGTTCGAGTGGATCGGTCCCTTCACTTGACACCTGCCCATGGAGCAAGCGGCGAATCGTCGGCATCTCCTCGGCGGTAAACCCAACGACGGAGCCGGTAAAACTATTGGAGAGGAGTAACGATCCTGCGACGACGCGCATCGCGTTAAAGCGGGAGGCCTTCAAGAGGCTCCTCGGGTCCGAAGGCATGAACGTTTGGTTCCTTTATCTGATGGAGCGGCTGCAAGCGCCGCTGCTAATGTTGCGCTAACGCCTTTGTCGAGCGACCCGGATAGCCGTTGGTAAGAACGACGCCGATCGCTCCGGCTCCGGCGTGCACGGCAATGACCGGACCCGCCTCAACGATATCAACGGTAATTTCCCGGCCGGCGCAACGTTCGATGATGCGTTCGCGCATCTGTTCGGCGAGCTCCGGCGCTTGGGTGTGAATCACGCGAAACCGCGTCATCCCCGCGCCGCGATCCTCGGAACACGCAAGCTCGGCCATTGTTTCCATCGCGCGTTTGAACGTCCGTACCTGCGAGCGCGAGACAACCGCGCCGGCGTCGAGCGTCAAAATCGGCACGATTTTCATCAAGCCGCCGAGCACCGCTGCCGCACGTCCGATGCGCCCCGTCCGCTGAACGTGCGACAGATCGGGAAGTGTCGCGAAGAGTGGCGTGCGATCGCGCATCGTGCCGAGGTACGAGAGCATCTCTTCCATCGTCGCACCCTCAGCCGCCATTCGTGCGGCATCTTCGACGAAAAACTGCAACCCGCCGGCCGCGTTGAGCGAATCGAAGAGTTCGATGCGGATGCCGGTTATATTTTCTGCGGCGGCGCGAGCCGCGTTGATGGTTCCCGAGAGCACCGAGGAGATCGTTATGCAGAGAACATCCTCACCGCGCTCTGCGGCCTGGAGAAACGCCTCGCGAAACATCGCCGCACTCGGTTGGGAGGTCGTCGGCAGAACCGGATCCTTACCGAGCCGCTCGAAAAATTGCCGCCGCGAGATATCGATATAATCGCGGAGCGATTCATTCCCGAAGACGACGAAGAGGGGAACGACGGTGATGCCGAGTTCGAGGGCACGCGCCGGATCGATATCGGCGGTGCTATCGGTAACGATATGAATCGGCATTATGTTCTTGCCACGGCATTGCCGGCGACCAACGCCGCGATTTTTCCGACGACATCGGCGCGCGCTTCTTCTATCGCCGCGCGAATCGCATGTTTGATGCCGTTTCTACTGATGCGACCATGCGATACGATACAGTTACCGCGCAGACCGAGGAGCGGCGCTCCACCATAGGTTTCGTAATCATACCGCTTGCGCAGACCGCGCAGGCGCGGTAGGAGCAGCGCCGCACCGAGCTTCGCCGCGAGCCCACCGCCTAAAACCTCGCGTTTCATGATCGAGCCGAGATCGCCGATCATTCCCTCGCAGGTCTTCAAAACAACGTTTCCGACGAATCCGTCGGCCACGATGACATCGGCCACATTATGGAACATATCTTTTCCTTCGATATTTCCGATAAAGTGCACCGGCGCTCGGTCGAGAAGCGTCGCCGCCTCCAGAACCGACGCATTGCCCTTCGTTCGTTCCTCACCAACGGAGAGCACGGCGACGCGCGGGCGCTCGATCCCGAGCGCAGCACGCGCGTACGCGCTCCCCATAATCCCAAATTGCACGAGCCACTCCGGGCGACAATCGACGTTGGCCCCGGAATCGAGTAAGACGGAAGGGCCGTTGAGCGCCGGCCATACGGTCGCGATCGCCGGGCGCGCGATCCCTTCGATGGTGCGAAGTTTCACCAACGAAATCGCCAGAAACGCTCCGCTGTTGCCCGCCGAGACGACGCCCTGGACCTCACCGGATTTCATCAGCTCGACCGCTCGTCCGAGCGAGGTCCGCTCCGAGCCGCGCAATGCTTGCGATGCATGCTGATCCATCGGCACGGCATCGGGTGCATGTTCGACGGCGATGTGCTCGCCGGTCGCTCCATGAAGGAGCGGGCGTATGCGTGCTTCATCGCCGACGAGCACGACATTCGCTCCAAAGGTCTCAACAGCAAGCAGGGCACCTGCAACAACCTCTTCGGGTGCGCGGTCTCCTCCCATCGCATCGACGGCGATACGCGGCTCACTCATCGAGCGCAATCCAGTACTCTGCGTTGTTCATTCCGCCGTAATAATACTCCACATCAAGGTCAGGGAAGGCTTCGCGCATCGCATCGGCCAGCACCTTTGCATCGCGCTCGCGTTGGGCACCACCGTAGTAAAGCGTGAGTAACGAGCCGTGGTCGCCCCCCATGCTCTTCACCACAGAGAAGAGCGTATCTTTTACCGTCTCGCCGACGAATAATTCTCCGTCGAGTTGGGCGACCGGCTTCCCGCGCACGATACGAAGATTCCCGTGCTGGGCATCCTTCCCGGCAAAAAACAACTGTGCCGCTCGAACGCGCGCCACTTCGTGAAGAATCTTCTCCACCGGAGGAACGCTCGCATCGCCGAGCGAGCGCAGGGCGAAGAGCCCTGCAATCCCGGCGACGATATTGGGTGTCGGCACGACGGTGACATGCTTCTCGCTCCGACCGGCAGCTTCGCGCGCGGCCATTTCGACGTTCTTATCGTTGACGAAGAGCACCACCTCATCGGAGAGTGTTTTGGTAATCGCCAACAGGAGGTCGCGCACGCTGGGGTTGATCGTCGCCGAAACCGTGACCTCCGCTCCCAACTCGCGCGCGATCGTTTCGAAACCCTCACCGGGAACCACTACCACGATCGAACGCTCGTGCGGAACGCTGTCGACGACGAGAACGTGATGTTGTTGCTCCATATCGTCGACTTTGAGATGCGTCACCCGCCCGAAGCGTTCGACGCTCTCAGTAACGCGCTGCGGAACGTCGGTGTGGACGTGAACCTTGATGCGCGGGGGTTCGCCGATGACGAGGAGCGATTCACCGAGTCGTTCGAGCGTCGTGCGAACGTCATAAACGCCGACCGTCGCATCTTCGAGAATGAACTCGGTACAGAATTTATTTTCGCCGACCTGCTGCGTCTTCGCAAACGCGCTTTTTTTCGCGGGACGGCGCGGGAAAGCCGTCGCCCGAACCTTGACATCGGGACGAAAACTCGCAATCCCCTCAAGAAAGTAGACGAAGCCCGCGCCCCCCGCATCGACGACACCGGCCTCCTTGAGTGCCGGGAGTTGCTCGGGCGTGCGATCGAGCGCCTCGTTCGCCGCGCGAACCACGCCGGTTAAGAGACGATAAAAATCGGGTTCGTGTAACGCCAGCCGATAGGCGGCCTCCGCTGCGGCCTCCGCGACGGAAAGAATCGTTCCTTCGACCGGACGCAGCAACGCCTGGCGCGCCGCGGCGACGCTTTCACGAAGCGCGGTGGCGAACACAAAGGTATCGATCTCACGCCGGTGCCGAACGTGATGCGCGAAACCGCGGAGCATCTGCGAGACGATCACGCCGGAGTTTCCCCGCGCACCCATCAGGCTGCCCTCGGCAGCCGCCGCTGCGACCTCCGAGAGCGGAGCATTCGCGCATTTCGCGGCGGCGACGCCGGCCGAGCGAACGGTCAGAAACATGTTGGTTCCGGTGTCGCCGTCGGGGACGGGAAAGACGTTCAGATCGTTGAGGACGCCTCGATATTTCTTGAGAAAGTAGCTGCCTGCGGCGATGAACTTCGCAAAGGCGCGCCCATCGAGCGCGGTCACATCCATGGCCGCGCTCCTTTGGGTTCTCCCGGTCGAATCCTGTCCCCGGGCTTTCCAGGGCTCCCTGAGGAGGAACTACCCTCCGAAGTAGCCGGCCAGAACCTTTTTCGCGGTCGTCGCCGGATTCTGAGCGATGAGGTTGGGGTCGTTGGTGACGATGATCTCGCCGGCCATCGCGCCGGGATAGCCGTGGACGCCGGGGCGATGCGCAGGCTGGACCGCCTTGCCGTAGGTCTTGGCAAGCACGGCGTGAACCGAGCAGTAGTAGTCGTAGATCCCAGGTTTCGTGAGCTTCACCGTATAGGTGGCGACGTGGTGCCCGGCCCCCTTGGTGCCGGCGAGATCGCCGTTGACGGCGGGGTTCGGTTTCCCGGTTGTGGGATGATAGCCGATGACGTTATGAAACCCCGTGTCCTCGTTCACGAAGACCACGGGTTCGCCGGGTGCGACCGCGACGGTCGGCTCGAGGAAATCATTCCGTCCGTTCATGTGGATGTAGACCGGCGCTGAGGCGCCGGCGCTGCTCGCTGCGTTCGAGGCGGCGCATCCCGCAAGGGCGAGCGCGAGGCTGGCGGCGACGAGCACGATTGGGGCTTTTTGCACGAAAACTCCCTTCAAGGGTCGAGCGGTGAAAGACATCGTGAGGTGAACGCACCCAGGCTCGAAATCGTGCCGAGGGAGCGGCTCGTCTCGGCGCTTGAAGTTCGCGGCACCTCGTGGTAGACTACCCAGGCTTTTGCGAGCCGTACTGCGGCCCGCTACCACCCGCGACTTTCGTCGCACCACCGTTGTAAGGAACCGACTCAAATGGCGAAGCGCTGTGAAGTCTGTGGCAAAGGGCCGATGTCCGGCAACAACGTTAGCCACGCCATGAACAAGACCAAGCGTCGTTGGTTGCCCAACCTTCAGGCCGTCAAGATCGACGTCCGCGGCACCCATCGCACCGCTCGCGTCTGTACCGGATGCTTGCGCGCGAAGCGCGTCACCCGGGCGGTCTAGCTCCGCACGCAGTCTACCGTAAGCTCGCAGCGAGCTTCGCGGCGGCTCTCCCGATGTGATGCGGCTCGAGCGTGACGAGATACTCGACACGCACGTGAGCGCGCTCGACATCGCGCAACATCACCCCCATTAAGACGGGCCCGCGTCGACTCGGCGCGAAGGTCAGTTCGAAGAGTCCATCGGCGAGTCTCACCACCTCGCGCGGGCCGTTTCCACCGGCGATGCGCTCGAGGTAGGATTGCATGCTCTCAAGTTCGCGCACGCGCACGGCGAGATCGAAGAGCGCTTCGACCGGCGGTGCATAGAGCCGCACCGCGATCTCCAGAAGATCGAGACCATCCGGCTCGGCGACGTCGGGATAGCGGTATCCGAGAATATCGATGTCGAGCGCTGCGCCATTTGCGCGCTCGCCGAACGGAATGCTGCCTGGGTTCATCCGTAGAGTATTTTATGTTTCGGCGGAGCGAACTTCAGACGCGGCGCGTCGATCGCCGTCGCTTTCATGAGCTCGCTCTTCACGTTCGAACGTTCGCAGAATCCCATCGTGCGCTGATCGTCGAGTTGATACCCGATCGGGTTCCATTTCTCGAGCGCCGAGACCGGATCGACCGTGGCGCCGCCGTACGGCGAGGTATTTGCGACTGCACGTGCCGAGAGCGTTGTTGCGAGCAGCGTCGCCGCGAACGGCGAGGCACCGAGGGCGACGAAACAGGCCATTGAGGCGGCAAAGACATCGCCCGCTCCGTGCGCCGGATAGGCGGGGTAATAGGGCGCGGCGATGCGCGAGTAACTATATCCATTGGTAAACAACAAGCGGCTACGATGCTTCTCGGCGTCGCGTTCGTATGAGGTTACGACGATGCCCTTCGGACCGAGATCGAAGAGCGCATTGAGAAAGCCGAACTCGGTCGTGATGTCGCCCGCGCCGCCGGTCAGCACATCCGCTTCAAAACGATTCGGCGTAATGATCTGCGAGACCGGAAGCAGCAACTCGACGATCGCGCGCGCGGTCTCTTCGCTGACGTAGAGCCCTTTCTTCCCGTCGCCGATCACCGGATCGAGCACGACGATACCGGAGAAATCGCGCAACGCCTGGGCGACAATATCAACATAGATCGCTTTGGGGAGAAAACCGACCAAAATAACGCGCGGCTCTTGCTCGACGAGAAAGCGAACATCGCGCCGAAAGTTCGTCGGATCGGCATAGTGGGTCGTTCGCCCGGAGAATCCGCCGTGAGCGCTTGCAAACATCGACTCGGCATGAACGACGCGAAGGCCGAGCCCGTGCGCAACCGCAGCGAAAGCTTGATTCCCGATAAAGCCCATGCCCACGCTATTTTGGATGCTTCCTATGAGCGGGTACGATAGAATTTCGTCGCGGTCGCCGTTCATCGCATCTCCCCTACTTCAAAATGATCCCAACCACATCGATCGACGGGAATCGTAGCTCCGCTTCTCCGCCAGCGCACACCCGCCTGCGCATCGCAATGCCCGACGGCGACGAGCGTGCCCCCGAAGCGCTTGTGAAATCGGCGTTGAAGGTGTGCGAACGCCGGCGTCGCGATCGCCACGATCAGTTCGTAATCCTCGCCGGCTGCGAGCGCAAGTTCCTCGGCGTTCTCGCCGGTCGCCCGCGCGAGCGCGGCCATCTCCGGCGCGACCGGGATCTGCTCCAGAAGAATGCCGAGCCCCGAACGCTGCGCCATGCGGGCGCAATCCCGACCGAGGCCGTCGGAGCAGTCCATCATCGCGCGCACGTGCGCGCTCCGCGCGAGCCACCGACCCTCGGGAATGCGCGCGCGCGCGAGTTCGTAGGCGTCGAGTGCGGAGCAACGCAGCGGGCCCTCGAGGAGTTGCGGATCGCCGAGCGCGCGCAGACCCGCCGCACTCGCACCGAGCGCTCCGGTCACCGCGATCGTGTCGCCGATGCGTGCTCCGCTACGGCATTTTGCATGCGACGGACGGACCTCGCCGAGTACCGTTACCGCTAGCGAGAGCACCGGCGAGGCGGTACAATCTCCCCCCGCGACGGCGAACTGCAACGCCGTTGCCACCTTGGCGATCCCACGATAGAGCAGGCGGATGTCATCGAGCGTGAACTCCGCCGGAACGCCGATCGCGACGGTTGCCAACCGCGGCCTCGCCCCCATCGCCGCGAGGTCGCTCAGGCTCGCGTTCATCGCGCGCATGCCGATTCGATCGAGCGCGGTCGTCGAACGCCGAAAATGCACGCCGTCGACGAACGCATCGGTACTCACGGCGCCGCGATCGCTGCGCGAGGGCTGCCAGAGCGCGGCATCGTCACCGATTCCTAAATCGATACGCAGGCACCCGGCTGCGCCGAGTTCTTCGCGAATCGCCGCGATCGCCGCGTCCTCGGAAAACCCCATACGCTACGTAGCGAGGAGCGCGCGCAAGGTGCGCAGTTGCGCTGCCGGGTCTGCGGCATCGAAGATCGCCGAGCCCATCACTGCAACATCGGCGCCCGCCGCTGCGACCAGCGGGAGGCTCTGCGCATTGATACCGCCGTCGACTTCGATCTCGCATTGTGGATTGCGTTCTGCCACAAGCGCACGCGCTTCGCGAATCTTCACGAGGGATCGCGGCAAGAAGCTCTGCCCTCCGAAACCGGGATTCACGCTCATGATGAGGATCAGATCGCAGTATTCGACGACCTCGGCGAGCGCCGCGACCGGTGTCTGCGGATCGATCGCGATACCGGCCTTCACTCCGAGGCTCCGCACATGCGCGAGTAAACGCTGCGCGTGTGGAGTCGCCTCGAGATGGAAGGTAACGATATTTACTCCCACCGCAACAAACGCTTCAACGTAACGCTCGGGTTCGACGATCATCAGATGCGCGTCGAACGGCAAGGGCGTCAGTGCACGCAGATCGCCGATGATCTTCGGTCCCCAGGTGATATTGGGAACGAAGCGTCCATCCATGACGTCGAGATGGACGTAATCCGCGCCGGCACCCTCCACAGCAGAGATCTCTTCGGCGATGCGCGCGAAGTCGGCTGATAGCAACGACGGAGCAAACTTCATCCCACTGCCAACTCTTCCAACGCCGCTTCGCTGACATCGAGGTTGATGAAGACGCGCACGATATCCGGATGCTCTTCCAAGATGTCGTAGAACGCGAGCGCTTCGCCGAGCGCTTCGCCCTCCAACGCAACCGGGCTCTTCGCTCGTACACCAAGATAAGCATCGCGCACGGTGAAGCCTGCGGCCGAGAGCGCTTCGCGCACGCTGCGCAGCGCCTCGATCTCGCAGAAAATCGTCGCAGTGGGTTCGCCGAATTCGATATCGACGACGCCGTCGACCAGCGCACGTTCGAGAAAGCCGTCTTCATCGGAGCCCGTCGCATCGACCTCGATCATGCCCAGGCGATCGAACATCCACCCGACGCTGCCCGTCTCGCCGAGAACGCCCTTGTGCTTCTGAAAGAGAAAGCGCAGTTCGCCGGCGGTACGATTGCGATTATCGGTCGCCGCGTCGGCGACCACGGCGAGCCCGTGCGGGCCATGCCCCTCATAGCGAATCTCTTCGATCTCGCGCTCGTTCCCCGAACCGCTGCCGCGCGCGACCGCACGGGCGATGTTCTCGCGCGGCATATTATTCGCCCGCGCTTTCTCCATCGCCATCTTCAAGCGATAATTCGCCTCGGGGTCGGGGGAGCCGCCGCGCACGGCAAGGATGATCTCCTTGCTGAGTTTGGTGAAGAGCGCCCCCCGTTGCGCGTCGACTTTCCCTTTTTTCAGGCGGATATTATGCCATTTGCTATGACCGGACATACGCTAGGGATTCGCCCTTGCCCCTTCGGCTACCCCGGCCCGATGATCCATTTCGAGAACCACATGCGTTCGTGCCACTGATGCCAGGTAATCGGCGTCGCCGAAAGGATCGGGAAGAAGTAGATGAACCCGGCGATTACGAGCAGGACATATGCGCCGACGAGCCCTCGCGCAACGAACTTCGTGCCCAGCTCCTGTCGGTCGCCCCATTCCCAGAGCTTCTGCAGAACGATCGCGTTGCAGATACAGACGAGCGGGATGTCGACGTAGTAGTGGTACTCGAAGGCGATACGTGGCGAGAGCGACCACGGCAACCATTGCAGGAGGTAGTCGAGCACCAACAGCGCGTAGCCCTTATGTCGCTCTCGCCAGGCAAGAACACCGACGATTGGTACCGCCAGCAGGCCGAACCAGAGGATGAACGGATTCGGCATCGAGGTGATCTCGCGAACGCAGCAGCCGTTCGGGTCGGCCGGATTCCTTCGAAGATCCTTGTAGTAATAGGCGACCGGAACCATATCCAGCGGCCATTCCCAGAACTTCGAAGAGTACGGATGGGTCGCTTTCAAGTGATCGTGGTATTCGAACATCGTGTATTGGCGATAGACGACGTCGTTGAAATTATGGATTTCATTGACCGATTTCGCATTGCGCGCGATATCCGGCACCCAAGCCAACATATAGACGGTCATGCTGATAAAGACGATAGAGAGCAGCGCGACGTCGAGGCGGAATCCGCGTGGGTTCCCCCAGAGCGCGATCTTCTTCTTCGAGAAACGCTGCGAGGCGACGACGATCAGCACCAACCAGCTCACGCCGAAGCCCATCACGCCATACCATTTACTGGCGATCAAACATCCCAACGCGACGGTAAACGCGATCAACCAGAAGCCGGCGCTGCGCCCATCCTCGCGTTCTCCGGCATCGCTCTCGATGCGATTCTCCTGATAGGTGACCGCACCGTCGGGCGTTACGTACCGCACGCTGCCGTCACGGCGATATTCGAACTCCACTCCCGGATCGATCGCGGCGACGAGGTTGCCGTTCCGTACGGTCGTCTGCGAGCCGCGCACCGGCGTCTTTTTCCCGGGCGCGATGTGCCCGCCGTCGAACGTGCTCACCTCGACGCCGTCGGGACCGACGAGCGCAAACGAACCATCCGGAAAACTACGTTCAATCCGACCGTCGCCGTACATCTTCGGCAGCACGCTCAGCCGCGCGATCAAATAGAGACCGACGGCGACGTAGAGCATGATCAGTATCTGCGCGATGATCGTGACGGTTGGATTTGCCGCCGGGTTCAGTTTGGTAAAGACCGCGCCGTAGAACCATCCGAAGAGCGACCCGATCCCCAGGGAGATTGCAACCGCAGCGACATAGGCGCCCCACGGAAGATCGACGTGACGGCGTTCGTTGACTTGCGATGCGATCCAGAAACGGTAAAACGCGTAGACCGCCGCCACGGAAAAGACGATAACGATCCCCTCGGGCGTCGCAATACGCGATTGCACGTAATGCATACCATCGAAGAGAAAGAGCGTCGTTGCGATGGTCGCGAAGAGCGTCGACCGCGTGACGCGCCGCGCAAAGGCATAGACGATCGGAATGACCAGTGCGCCGAAGAGCACGTCGACGAAGCGCCAACCGTGCGCGTTATCTCCCCGAGGAAGACCGCCGAAGAGCCAGGTGGAGGCGGTAATCAATAACTTGGTGAGCGGGGGATGCGTGTTTTCGTAGATACGAACGTTACGCAGATACTCTTCAGCAGCGCGAGCGAAATAGATTTCGTCGAAGATCTTTCCGCCGGGCTTCCAATAGTTGATGAACGAGAGTACGAAACTCGCGACGGTCAGTGCGCCCGAAATGAGATAGTCGAGCGGCCAGGCAAGAGCTGCCAAACCGTTACGCGGCGTAAACCACTTCCGCGCCCCTTGAGCGAACCATGTTTTGATCGCCTCAACGGTGGGATCGACGTCGCGCATGCCGGGTTCGCTCTCGCCGGAGAGTGAGAGAAATCCGTAACTCAGTACGAAAAACGTGAGCACGGCAACAAGCGAAAGCGGATGCGTTATCGTCGGCCAGAGATTCATCGCGTTGAGGCCCGGCGTGTGATTGGTCACGACGGTGAGATAGGCGTAGGCGTACTTCAAGTTCACGAAGAGCACGAACGAGAGCACGATCGCTCCCCATAGGTAACGCCGAGCGACACCGATAGCCGCAATGCAAAAGAGCACGCCGTCGAAACTATACCGCTCGTGCATCCGCGTCGCAAGCATGTAGAATGCAAGCAGCGCGATCGCCGATGCTTCAAGGAGCGCGCCCTCGCTGCGTTCTTGGAGATAGCGCCAGGTCACTAACGTGGTTGCGGCGATAACGAGCCCGATTCCCCAGATCCCCTGTTGAATGCCGAGGATCTTCGCCGAATCGGATTGCCAGAAAGGCGCGGTGATCGTCCAAAGGTTCATCGCATTGGCGGAGTTGACCGGATAGACGCTCGCACCGTATTGATAGCGCTCGTAGAGCCATGCGAAGACCGCGAACGGGTCGAAAGCCGGATGGAACGGGAGCGCGACCAGCCACGCCAAGCCAAATGCCGCGAGAATGCCGAGAGCAGCTGCACGCAGACTCGTCGCCCGCCAACGCGTCCCGACGAATGCAAAGGCAATGAGCAACGGCGCCAGGACGGCGGCCTGCGGCTTCACGAGCAACGAAAACGAAAACGCCGTCCACGCCAGCAGCGACCAACGGAGCGTCCCGCTCTCGTCGTCACCACTGCGAAGAATGGCATAGATCGAGAGCAGTGCAAAGAACGCCGCAACTGCATCGACCTGTCCCCAGACCGCGGAGATGAAGATCGTCGCCGGGTTGAGCACGTAGAGCGCGGCGGCAAGCAGGCCGAAGGCCTTTCCGGCGAAGCGTCCCACGAGCGCATAGAGCACCGCGCCGATGGCGAGATCGGCGAGAATTCCCGGCACTTTCACCATGAGATCGAGGATCGCAAACCCAGCATCACGTGCGGCGAACAGATGCGTCCACAGGACGCCGATCACGCGCAAGATATAGAAATATCCGGGTGGATAATCGGCGAAACCCGCGCTCCCGTAAAACTGCGAAAGCGGATGCGAGGCGAGCGTAATCGCCCAGGATGCAAAGGCCGCAATATCATTCGAGAAGCCGTTCTCGTGGATAAAAAGAAGTCGGATAGCGAGCCCGAGCAGCAAGAGCACGTACAGCAACGGTCGAGCGATGGACTCGATCCGATCGCGGAGCAGCGAAAGACGGGTGTTCACGCGGTCGATGATCCTTTCCTAACCAAGAGAATCGGCGGCGAACCGATAGAGATCGTTATCGCCGAAACGTTGAAGTGTATCGAGGCGTTGCGCGATAGCATGCTCGCATGCCGTCCGGGCGGCGAGTTCGTCGAGAGCGTTCCGAACCGCTTCTACCTCATTCCTCTCGAGGCTGCGGCCGCTTGCATACATTGAGGCGACGGTTTCGCGGGCGACGCACGCGGGCTGCGCGAGTGCCCAGACAATCGGGAAACTCCACTTGCGCCGCGCGATATCGCCCGCGATACGTTTTCCGGTCAGGCTTTCATCGCCCCAAATACCGAGAATATCGTCGCGTATCTGGAACGCCATGCCGTACTCGCGCCCGAAGCGGCGAGCGCGTTCGACCGCCGCCGCATCGGCCTCGGCGCAGATCGCTCCCAGTGCAGATGCCGCGCCGAAGAGCGCCGAGGTTTTTCCGGCGATCATCTCGAGGTATTCATCGAACGTCACGGCGGCACGCGATTCGAACGCAAGGTCGAGCGCTTGCCCGTTGCACATCTCTCGATGTGCTTCATGAAGCTCGCGAACCGCGGCGAGCCCCCGCGCAGGCCCGAGCTCCCGTTCGCTCTCGGCGAGCGCGAGAAAGCTGATTGCGCACATCGCATCGCCGGCATTGATCGCCTGGGCGACACCGTAGCGAGCCCACAGCGTCGGCCGTCCGTGCCGGAGTTCATCACGATCCTCGATATCGTCGTGGACCAGCGAATAATTATGGAGGATCTCAATCGCCGCCGCGGCGTCGAGCGCGCATTCGATTCGCGCTCCCAATTGAAAAGCAAAGCGAAAGAGCATCTGCGGACGCAAACGTTTGCCGCGACGTACCGGCCCGAACGCACCGAGGCCGAAGTGGTAATCGAGCGCTTCGCGTAACAGCGAGCATGCGGGATGCTCGCCGACGCGCTCCGCGAGCCGACGTTCAAAAGCGGCGAGCGCCTCATCGAGCATCGCCGCGATCATTCTGCCTCCGCGCGCAGCGCGCGAATCGCCGCCATGACACGCTGTGCGAACGGCTCGATATCCGAACGCGCGAGGCCGTTCTCGCACGCATCGCGGATCGGCTCGCCGAAGACGACGGTAATCCGCGCGAAATCCCGCGCGCGATCGGTGCCGACGATACAGGCGGGAACGACCGGGGCGCGCCCGAGCGAGGCGAGCAGCGAGACCCCGGATTGAATCGGCGCCGCTCCGGTACGATTGCGCGTCCCCTCCGGAAAGATCGCGAGCGCCTTCCCCTCTCGCAGCACCTCGACCGAGCGTCGAATCGCGCTCGTGGGATTTCCGCTGCGATCGACGGGAAACGCGCCGACCCCACGGAGCGCAGAGCCGAGAATCGGTACGGAGAAGAGTTCGCGCTTCGCCATATAGTAGAGCATGCGCGGGAGGCAGACTCCCAACGCCGGCGGATCGAGATACGAAACATGATTTGCCGCAACGATGAGCGGCCCGTCGAGCGGAACGCGATCGACACCGATCGCACGCACCCGCCACGGCATCAGTGCGACGCTGCACACCCAGCGGCCGAACCGATAGAACGGTGTCACGCAACGGCCTTCGCGAGATCGGCGATCTTCGCGACGACCTCATCGATACCGAGATCGCTCGAGTCGATGACGTGCGCGTCGGCGGGAATCTGCAGCGGCGAGTTGGCGCGCGACTCGTCGAGTCGGTCGCGCTCCTCTAACTCCGTATAGAGCGCGTGTGCGTCGATCGCCGTTCCCGAGCGCGCGAATTGCTCGCGCCGCCGTTGAACGCGCGCATCGATGCTCGCCGTGAGAAAGATCTTCACCTGCGCCTCGGGGAGCACCACCGTACCGATATCGCGCCCGGCCATGATCGCCGGGCCGAGTTCGGCGATGCGGCGTTGCTTGGCGACCATTCGTTCGCGAATTTTCGGATGCGCCGCAATCGTTGAGACGACCACGCTGGCGGCGTTTGCTTGAAGATCGGCCTCCGAGAGCGCCTCCCCCCCGGCGAGAATCGTAAAACCCATCGACGAGCGCGGGTCGAGCTGAACCTCGATGGGGCGAACCTCCAGCAACCGCAGCAGTGCCGGTTCGTTGTCGGCTTCGACGCGCTCGCGCAGCGAGAGCACGGCGAGCGCACGATACATCGCACCGGTATCGAGATAGAGCAACGAGAGGCGCTCGGCAAGGCGACGGGCGACCGTCGTTTTCCCGGAACCCGCGGGCCCGTCGATGGCGATCTGGAGGTGGGGAGGAGTCACAGCGGCCGGGGGTTCGCCCGGCCAATCCTTCGCCCCCGCCGACGGGTGCGGCGACGTCATCCTTGCAAGAGATGCTCGGCGGCGAGACGCCCGGAGCGCACGGCCATCGGGACGCCGGATCCCGGGTGCGAGCCGCTCCCGGCGAATGCGAGCCTCGGAAAACGTCGGTCGGGCCCACGCTCCGGCCCGAATGCCGCGCCATGCACGAGCCCGAGCTCGCTCGCCCATTCCGCCGGGCCGCGCACGCGCTCGACCTCAAGAAACTCCCGCAACTCTCCGACCTCGTGCTCGAGCCGTTCGAAGATGCGCTTGCGAAACGCAGCGAGCTCTTCTTGGCGCAGCGCGGAGAGGTTGGGCACGGGAGCGAGAACGAGTAGCGCGCTCCCGTCGGCGGGCGCAGCACTTGCATCGCGTGCAACCGGATTATAGGTATAGATCGGCGGTTCATCGGGCAGATTGCCGCCATCGAGTTGCGCGTAGGCTCGCCACGGATCGTTCGGCAGAAAGATCGTGTGATAGGGCAGCTCGATCCGTCGCCGCACGCCGAGATAGAGGCAGAGCGCGCTGTGCCCGTATCGCATCGCGCCCAAGCGCGGCGACCGCACACCCAAGAGCGCAAACGACGGCTCGCGATCGATCGCGACGACGATCGCATCGGCTTCGTCGCTCTGCTCCGTCGTCACCGCGCGCCACGCTCCATCGCCGTTGCGCTCGATGCGCTCGACGCGTCGACCATACGAAAACGCAACTCCCAACGCACGCCCCGCATCCACGAATCCATCGACGATACTCGCCATGCCCCCCGGCGCAAACCAGAGCCCCTCAGTCGCTTCGACGACCGGCAAGAGCGCGTCGATCGCCGGAGCGCGCAATGGCGAACTGCCGAGAAAGAGCGATTGGAAGGTCAACGCCTCGACGAGTCGCCGATGATGAAAGAATCGCTCGGTGAATCGCCGCAACGAACGATCGCGTTCGATGATGCCCGCGCGCGCATCGCGTTCGGCACCCTGGACGCTCGCGAAGTACTCGAGCGCGTGCGAGGTGACGCCGGGTTCGATGCGCTCGAACTCCGCCAGCGATAATGCGATATCGGAATGCATCGCAAAGCGCTCGCCGTCGGGCCAGCGCACTTCGTAGCCCGGTTCCAAACGCATCAATTCCAATGCCGCGAAGCGTTCGGCGCCGAGCGCTTCTTCAAATACCTCGGGCTTCGCGACGAACGTCGGCCCGAGATCGAAATGGTACTCGCCGCTGCTCCACGCTTGCGCCCTTCCGCCGGGGCGATCCGCAGCCTCGAGAAGCTTCACCGCGACGCCGGCGCGCGCCAGGTGCAACGCGGCGCTCAACCCGGCAAATCCCGCTCCGACGACCAACGCGGACTTCACAGCGTCGCCATTGCCGGAATCGGCGTCGCGCGTGCGCTCTCTACCGGCGACGAACGGCGACGGCATTTTGCCGTCCGCGAGATGCTCTTCACGGTTATGCTCTTTTCCCTGACTTTCGGCAGCTCAGTCATCACCGCACGCGCGCATGACCTGTCCGCACCGAGTTCACCCGGACACCTCTTTGCCTGCAGTTCACCTTACCTCCTCGCGCGAGTGGAGCGTCGACCGTCGGACGAGAGGATGCGGTGCCCCGGTGCACGGGACGTACGGCACGTTCGCGCGAAGAGAGCGCGACGATGGCGAAAACGCGAGCGGTCTATTTTTGCAGCGCCTGCGGATTTGAATCGACGCGTTGGCTCGGGCGTTGTCCGCAATGCTCCGCTTGGAACACCCTCGAAGAGCGCCCGCGCGAAGCATCGCGCCCATTACGCCATGTGCGAGGATCGGCGACGATGCCGACACCGCTCCACGAAGTCGAGAGCGCGCATCACGTGCGCATTACGACCGGATTGCCGGAGTTCGATATCGCTCTCGGCGGCGGCATCGTGCCCGGCAGCGTCACCCTCGTCGGCGGGCCTCCGGGAGCGGGAAAATCGACGCTGCTGCTGCAGATCGCCGCGCGCCTTCAAGGCAGCGGCCCGGTTCTCTATGTCTGCGGTGAAGAGTCGGCGGCGCAAGTAAAATTGCGCGCCGCGCGTTTGAAGATCGACGCGCCGATTCTGCTCTTCCCCGAGACCGATCTTCACGCGGTGCTCGATGCGGCCGAGCGGATCGCTCCGCGCGCAACGATCGTCGACTCGATCCAAACGGTGCGCCTGCCTGAAAGTGAGAGCTACGCCGGGAGCGTCGGACAGGTGCGCGACTGCACGCAAGCGCTTGTCGAGTTCTCGAAACGAACGGGTTGCGCGACCTTTATCGTCGGACACGTGACGAAAGATGGAAGCATCGCCGGCCCGCGCCTGCTCGAACATCTCGTCGATACCGTGCTCTACTTCGAAGGCGATCTACAGGGCGAGTATCGCATCCTCCGCGCCTATAAAAATCGCTTCGGATCGATCGACGAGATCTGCGTTTTCTCCATGCACGACGACGGACTCCACGACGTTGCCAACCCATCGGAGATCTTTCTCGCCGGGCGCGGCGCTCGCCCGAGCGGCAGTTGCGTCGTCGCCTCGATTCTCGGCTCCCGGCCGGTGCTCGTCGAGGTGCAGGCGCTCGTCGGTGAGACGAGTTTCGGAACGCCGCGGCGACTCGCGAATAATCTCGATCCGGCGCGGCTGGCGATGATCATCGCGGTGCTCGAACGACGGCTCGGCATGCTCTTGGGCTCGCATGACGTCTATGCATCGGTTGCCGGAGGCCTCCGCGTCAGCGAGCCTGCCGCCGATCTCGGCATTGCACTGGCGATTGCCTCGTCGCTCCGCGATCGTCCGATCGCATCGGAGATCGTTGCCTACGGCGAACTCGGGCTCTCCGGCGAGATTCGCGCGGTGAGTGCCGCCGCCCGCCGCGCCGCCGAAGCAAAACGCTTGGGATACGGCACGCATATCAGCGCCGAGCGTTTTCAAGATATCGGCAGCGCGATCGCCGAGGTGCTCGGGTAGCGCGCGATGCATCTCTTCGAGCTCGTTCCCAATCTCTCCGAGGGGCGAAACGAGGAGACGATTCGCCGTGCAGCGGAGGCCGTTGAAGCAACCGGAGCGCGCGTCCTCGATCGCAGCTCCGATGCCGCGCATCACCGCAGCGTGATCACGATCGTCGGCGAAGCGACGAAGCTCGTCGAAGCAGCGGTAGCGCTCGCGCATGTCGCGCTCGAACGAATCGATCTGCGCACGCATAGCGGGCTCCATCCGCGCATCGGCGCGCTCGACGTTCTGCCGTTCATTCCGCTCGGCGATGCGCCGATGGCCGAAGCAGTCGCCTTGGCACGCGCTGCGGCGCAAGCGATCTGGGAGCGCGAAGGAATTCCGAGTTTTCTCTACGGTGAAGCGGCGTTGATTCCGGAGCGCCGTCTGCTCGCAAATGCGCGGCGCGACGGCTTCGAAGGGCTGCACGCACGCTTCGCCCGCGAGGACCGTCCCGATATCGGCGATATTGCCGCGCACCCAAGCGCCGGAGCGATCGCCGTCGGCGCGCGCGAGATCCTCGTCGCGTGGAATATCGAACTCGAGAGCGAGGATCTTGCCGCCGGAAAAGCGATCGCCGCCGAGCTGCGCGAGCGCGACGGCGGGCTCCCCGGCATTCGTGCGCTCGCCTTTCGACTCGCAAACGGGCGCGTACAACTTTCCTTTAATATCACGCAGTACCGCGCGACCTCACCGCTGCGCTTACGGCACGCCGCCGCAGCGGCAGCGGAGAAACGCCGCATCGCGTTGGGAGCAAGCGAGCTGATCGGCCTACTACCGCGCGCCGCGCTCGACGACGCCGTCGCGGCGTTCTTCTTGCTCGACGACCTCTACGGCTCCTAACTGTTCTTTGGTGAGTGGCCAACCGGGCACAACCGTTTGCTTCCGAGCCACGCCTCGAGACGACGGGCGATCAATCGATTGGCGAGCGCGTTGGGATGGATCCCGTCGCGCTGAAGGAAGCGCGTGGGTGGTGCCGGCAATGCTAACGAAATATGCGCCGCATGGTTTGCGCGCGCGTCACGGTCG
>JAJYFM010000069.1 GCA_021790895.1 bacterium | reverse complement strand
GCGAGTGCGACCCAGAGCGGCATCGTATAGGCGAGCGTCGAGATCGCACCCACTCCGGAGATCGCGATCGCCATCATGACCAGCGCCATAAATGCCGCCGTCTGGAAGAGCCCGACCCAGATATAGGTTGCCAGATGCTGCGGCCGTACGCCGCGCCGACGCCACGCGCAGAGCGCGAGCAGCACGATGCCGCCGCCGAGCATGCGCACCGCGGCAAAGACCAGCGGCGGTGCGTAGGCGACGGCGACCTTCATCACGACCCAGTTCAGCCCCCAGGCAAAGGCCAGCCCCGCAAGCGCGAGCAAGGCGAGCCTGCGGTCGCGCTCGCCGACCACCTTCGGTGCGCTCATCGCGCGCTCGCGCGCGCGAGGCGATCGGCGATCGCTGCACCGAGCCCATGCGCCGGAACGCGCGCGGCGTCGATGCGCTCGAGTGCGAGTGCGTCGAGTTCGTGCAGATATTCGAAGAGATGCGCCGCCGCCTCGCGCTCGTCGCCGCCGGGCGAGAGCACACGTTGTGCGGCGTAGCCCTCCGCTCCGCTCGTGTACCCGAGATAGGCGGCGCGGGCGCGTTGCGCGCGCGGCGGCAGTGCGTCGACGACGCGAATCGGCGTGCGCGGCGCGTAATGTTGCGGCAGTTGCCCCGGCGCTTGCGGCGCCGCACCGCTCGCGGCGGTCGCGTCGAGCAGCGGGCCGATCTCGGCTTCGATCGCTTCGCGCGCGATTGCACCGTGGCGTAACAGCGTCGGCGCGGGGTCGAAGGCGACGATCGTCGATTCGATGCCGAGCGGAGCTGCGCCGCCGTCAAGCACGATCTCGACACGCGCACCGAGTTGCGCGCGCACGTGTTCTGCGCTCGTCGGGCTCAGACGCCCGAAGGGGTTCGCGCTCGGCGCGGCGATCGGCGCGGCGACCGCGGCGAGCAGCGCGCGCGCGACCGGGTGCGCGGGCATTCGCACCGCGACGCTCTCGAGCCCCGCCGTGACGATCCCCGGTATCTCCGCGCGCTTTGCAAGCACCAACGTGAGCGCACCGGGCCAAAATCGTTCGGCAAGTTGCGCGGCGAGCGGCGGAACCGCGCGCGCGACGCGATCGAGCATCGCCGTATCGAGCACGTGCACGATCAGCGGATCGAACGTCGGGCGCTCTTTTATTTCGAAAATTTTTGCGACGGCGCGCGCGTCGAAGGCGACTGCTCCGAGACCGTAGACCGTCTCGGTCGGGAAGGCGACGCAGTCCCCGGCGCCGAGCGCGGCGGCCGCCCTTGCAATCGCTGCCGCATCCGCACGTAGAACCGACATAGCGGCGGGGTTCGGCTCTGACGAACCGAACCCCGCCGAATCTCGCGAACCGGAGCTATGCTACGGTGATTGCCACGAGCAATCGGAGACGTTGTTGTCGTACTCGCCTTGAATCTCGAAGACGGTACCGTTGAGCGAGATCTGCTGCGTCGGCACACCTGCCGCCGGGGCGCAGAGATCGCCGATCTCACCGCCGGAGGAGTTGTACCACGCGAGATTATTCACCGCAACGTCGGGGTCGGTAAAGGTCTCGGAGAGTTCGTGCGAGAGCGTCGACGAGGTCGAATCGATCGTCGAGCCGTTCGGCGATTGCCCGCCGTTGCTCACCGAGCTCACCTGACAGCCCGAAACATCTTGGTAGGGTTCGACGGTGTAGAGCGTATGGCCGATATCGCTGTAATCGTTGCTGCCGTGATAGGCACAGTACTGCTGCAGATAGCATCCGCCCGCGCTCTGGCTGCATTCCTGCACGCCGCTCTCGAGGAAGACGTTATAGACCGCGTTGTAACCGGTGCCGTACTGCTGGGCGACATTGTAGATGATGTTGACGATATCTTGATCGCCGAGTTGGTTGCTGGTGTCGTAGGTTACCGGCACGTCGCCGCCGACGGTGTAGCTCGCCGACTGTCCGACGTATTGATCGAGAATGTGGATCATGTCGCTGGAGAAAAAGCTATTCTCGAAACCCGAGATATCGCCGCCCCAGCAGCTCTCGTCGGGGCAGTTCACGAGAATGTTATAGACGGTTGCGCTCGGAACGACCGGGCCGCCGTTATTGGTGAGGTTCATCCCCGCCGAGACGGTTGCGGTGTGAATGCGCGTCGGCTTCCCGCCCTTCATCGGCGAGAAATAGGCGCCGGCGCGCACGAGTTTCGCCATCGCGACCTTCGCAGTCGAACGGGAGATGTGCATCACCGGGAAGATTTTCGGTTTGAAAGCACTCGTCGTGGAAACGGGCTTGGTCGGGAGAGCCGAGGAACCGGCACCACCGCCGCAGCCGGCGACGAGGACGCCGAGCGCGCAGGCGGCCGCCAGGGAGCCCAGGGCACGGAACGCGCGTAGAGATCGTGTACTCAAGGAAACTCCTTATAAAAAACAAGAGATTGCAGTCAGGCGCCGGTTTGCTCGCCGGCGCCCTCAGTCAATTCCCAGGTTCATTTTTCGCTCCTGTGACAAAAGCCACATAGAGACGCCCGGTTCCTCGGTCGTTAGAGCACGGGGAAGATCGCGAAAAATCCACCCAACAGCGCGATGAAGAGCCCGCTGATCACTTCGCCGTAGCGTTCGAAGCGTCCGAATTGCAGGCGCGCCAGGCCGGCGCTGGAGAGCAGGCAGAGCACGACGTATGTGAGCATCGTACTCGCCGCAAAGACGATCGACATCGCCGTGAGTTGTGCGACGCCGTAGCGCGCCGCCGCGAAGAATGCCGGAATGCCTTCGATCATCGGCGAGGAGCCGAGAATCACGAGCAGAGCGCTCCGCGAGTGCCCCTCATCGTGCGCGTGCGAATGTGCGTGCCCGTGCGCGTGCGCGCGATCGTGCTCGCGCAGTTCGCGCCAACCCGCGATCGCGATCCACAAGCCGAAGACGACGAGTGCAACGCTCGAGAGGATGCCGAGCAGATGCCCGAAGCGTTGCGCCACGTAGATGCCGCCCGCCCAGACGATCACCGCGATCGCGAGCGTCGATACCGTGTGCCCGAGCCCCGCGAGTAAAGCCGCGCGCCCAACTTGCAACTGCGACCATTTCCGGCGCCGCGCGAGCAACGCAATCGGCGCCCAGTGGTCGGGAACCATCGTGTGCAGAACGCCGACCGCGCCGACCGCGAGAACGAGCAAAAACTGCGGCGAGAGCACCGGCACCCGTTTATCTCCGCTTCTTTGCTTTCGGCGTGACGCAGGTACCGCTCGCGCGGCAAACGACGACAGGCTCGGCGAGTAGGTCGGCAGCGCTCTCGTTGATATCGCTGCGCACGGCGATCACCTTGCGCGCTTCGAAGCGCATTTTGCGCGAGGTATTGCCGACGGCAACGATCTCGCCGGATGCTTCGATATAGTCGCCGGCATAAACCGGCGCGAGAAACTCGACGCTATCGTAAGCGACGAAGAGCCCTTCGTCGCCGTCGAGCGCGATGAGCAGTTCGGTCGCGACATCGCCGAAGAGTGCGAGCATACGCGCGCCGTCGACGAGATTGCCGCCGTAGTGGGCGTCGTGCGCACTCATGCGCAGGCGAATCAGGCTACGCCGCCCTTGGCTCTCTTCCACAGTTCCTCCAGTTCATCGAGTGTCAGATCGGAGAGCGCAACGCCGCGTTCGGCAGCGGCGCGCTCCATAAAGGTGAAACGACGATAGAATTTTTCGTTCGCATCGCGCACCGCGCTCTCGGCGTCGATGCCGAGCGCGCGCGAGAGATTGACCAACGTGAAGAAGACATCGCCGAGCTCTTCGCGCACGAAGGTATCGTCGTTCTTCTCGCGCTGCGCCTCGGCAAGCTCCGCGAGCTCTTCGACGAGTTTATCGAGAATGCCCGAAACGGCGGGCCAATCGAAGCCGACGCGCGCCGCTTTTTCCTGCATGCGCTGGCCGCGTTGCAACGCGCCGAGATGCTGCGGAATTCCATCGAGCCGACTCGCGCGCGCGAGCCCGGTCTTCTCTTGCGACTTCAGCTTCTCCCAGCTCCGCCACTGCGCGTCGACATCTTCGATAACCGCATCGGCGAAAACGTGCGGATGGCGGCGCACCATTTTATTGGCGAGCGCGTCGATCACGTCGGCGACGGTAAAGGCCCCGCTTTCGCTCGCGATCTGCGCGTGAAAGACGATCTGCAGCAGAAGATCGCCGAGCTCTTCGCAGAGCCCGTCGAGCCCGCCCTGTTCGATCGCTTCGACAACTTCGTAGGTCTCTTCGATGAGATAGGGCACCAGCGTACGATGCGTCTGCTCGCGATCCCACGGGCAGCCGTAGCGCAACCGCGCCATCACTTCGACGAGCTCGGCGAAGGTATAGCGCTGCGCTTGCGGCGGCAACGGGACGAGCGCGACTTCGAGCGAGGCGGCCAATGTGGCGCGCGCCATTCCCGGAACGATCTCGGTGCGCGCGCCGCGCGCATCGAGCGCGCGCTGCAACTGCGCGAGACCGGGAAAATCGGAGAACGGGTTGCCGAGCACGCCGATGCCGAGATCGCGGCCGTCGAGCGCGTCGACGAAACGATCGATCGCATCGCTGCTGCCGCGCACGATCGCGGCGGCATCGCGCAATGCTTCGCTCCCGACGGCGATATTGCGCTCGGCGAGCGCATCGCGCAACGCGGGCGGCACCGCGAGTAACGTGACGCGCGGGAGCCCGATGAACGCATCGAGCGCGCCGACGGTCAGCAACGACGGGTCGCCGGGTCCAAGCCCGATAATACGAACGAGCATAGGGTTAAAAGGCTTCGCCGCACCACAAGACGAGGCCCCGGTACCAGCCCGGAGCCTCGTTGAGGGACGATCGCAGCGTTGCGATTAGTGCTTCGTCGGCGGAGCCGAGGGAGCCGCCGAAGGAGCCGCCGACGGCGCTTCCGTTGCCGTACCGGCGGTCGCTGCGGGAGCGGCCGAAGGCGGCGGCGTCGGGAAGAGGCCGGTGAAGCGCGGATCGTTGATTTGAATCGTAGCCTTGCTCTGCAGGCCGGCGATGAACGGCTGCACCAGCGGTGCCTCCGCCTGCTCGCGCAACTGATCCTCGATGCGCTGATGCACCGATGCAAGCGTCGCTTTCACCGCGGGCTTGCGTGCCTGCACCTGAATGATGTGCCAGCCGAAGGGCGAGTGCACCGGCGGGCTGATCGCACCGATCTTGCCGGTCAACGCGTAGGCTTCGAAGGGCTTCACCATCTGGTTCGGGCCGAACCAACCGAGTTCGCCGCCCTTATCGCGGCTGCCCGGATCCTGCGAATACTGCTTGGCAAGCGCCGAGAAGTGCTGGCCGGCTTTGAGGTCGGCTTCGATCTTCTGTGCGGTTGCAAGATCGGTGACGAGAATGTGACGCGCTTTAATCTGCTCGGGCGTATCGAACTGCGCGTGATTCTTGTTGAAGAACGCCGCAATTTGCGCTTCGGAGATCTGCACGTTCTTGCCGACCGCCGCATCGATGATGAGCTGCTGGCGAATGATTTGGTGCAGGTCGTGCTCGGTCAAGCCGTTCGCCGCCAATTGGCGTTGGAACGAGCCCGGCGGATAGTTTGCCGCAATCTCAGCCTCACGCTGCGCGACTTGCGCTTTCGTGATGTGAATGCCGTGGCGTTGACCATACTGGTCGAGCAGCGTCTGCAGAACGAGTTGCTGCAACACGCCGCGAGCCGTTGGGCTGGCTTCGAGTTTTTTATCGAAGGTTTGGCGGCTGATCGATTGGCCGTTTACGGTCGCGACCGATCCGCCCGCGCAGGCCACGAGCGAGAGGGCTGCAGCAATTGCAGCGGCGCCGGTGGCAAGGCGACGAAAAACGAGCATAGTGGGCTCCAGTAGGATGACGGGTGAGAAAGCGCACGGAGCCGACGGCTCCGAAAGCCTCACCCGGTTAGGGTTTCAGCTCGAATGCTCCTTCCGATAAAGGGCTTCCCTGGTGAAGGCGCTCGAAACGCGCGGTGAAATGCCGCAGCGGCGGCGCCTGCCAGAGCATCTTCAACCCGGAGATCCGCTCGCGCCGCTGATAGAGATCCGCGAAGACCTCGCCGACGTAGTCGATGTGGCTCTGCGTGTAGACCCGGCGCGGAATCGCCAGCCGCACCAGCTCCAGCGGGGCGGTCTGCTCCTCGCCGGTCTGCGGATCGGTCGAGCCGAACATCACGGTGCCGATCTCGACCGCGCGAATGCCGCCTTCGAGATAGAGCTCGCCGACGAGCGCCTGCCCGGGGTACTCGCGCGCGGAGAGATGCGCGAGCATCGCTCCGGCATCGACGTAGACGGCGTGCCCGCCGGGCGGCTGCACGATCGGCACGCCGATTTCGGTGAGACGCCGCCCCAGGTACGCCGTCGACGCGATGCGGTAGTTGAGATAATCCTCTTCCAGCGCCTCGTTCAATCCCGTCGCCATCGCCTCTAAATCGCGTCCGGCAAGGCCGCCGTAGGTGGTGAAGCCTTCGGTGAGGATCAGCAAGCGCGATTCCGCGCTCGCGAGCGCAGCGTCGTTGCTTGCGAGAAAGCCGCCGATATTCACGAGCCCATCTTTTTTCGCCGACATCGTGCAGCCGTCGGCATAAGAAAAGAGCTCGCGTGCAATCTCGCGCGGCGAGCGCCCCGCAAATTCCGGCTCGCGTTCGCGGATGAACCAGCAGTTCTCCGCATAGCGACAGGCATCGATGTAGAGCGGAATGCCGTGCTCGCGACAGATCGCATGCACCGCGCGGACGTTGGCCATCGCGACCGGTTGCCCGCCGCCGGAATTATTGGTGACGGTAAGCATGACGAGCGGAATGCGCGCCGCACCGACCTCGGCGATCAACGCGCGCAACGCCTCGGTATCCATATTGCCCTTGAACGGGTGCTGCGAGGCGGGCAGGCGCCCTTCGGGAATCGGCAGATCGACAGCGCGGGCGCCAACGTTTTCAACGTGCGCGCGCGTCGTATCGAAATGCGTATTGTTCGGGACGACGTCGCCGGGTTTACAGAGCGTCGTAAAGAGAATGCGCTCCGCCGCGCGACCTTGGTGCGTCGGCAGCACGTGGGAGAAGCCGAAGATCTCGCGCACCGTCTCGGCGAAGCGATAGAACGAGCGCGCCCCGGCGTATGATTCGTCGCCGCGCATCAGCGAGGCCCACTGGTCGGCGCTCATCGCCCCGGTGCCGCTATCGGTAAGCAGATCGATGAGCACATCCTCGGCACGCAGCAAGAACGGATTAAACGCGGCCTCGCGCAGGTAGCCCTCGCGCTCCTCGCGCGTGGTCATGCGAATCGGCTCGACGGATTTAATGCGGAAAGGTTCGATAATCGACCGAGGCATCGTGGCTCCTTTTGCGAAAAGAGATCGGGAAATGACGACGAAAATCGTGCAAGGGTTCGAGGCGCTGCGCGCACTGGAGGGCACCGAGATCCTCTCGGCGCCGTGGCTGCGCATCGACCAGCGACGGATCGATGCGTTTGCCGAATGCACCGAGGATCGGCAGTGGATTCACGTCGATCCGCGTCGCGCCGCCGAGGGACCGTACGGCGGCACGATCGCGCATGGATATCTCGTGCTCTCGCTGCTCCCGGTGCTCTGGCATCGTAGCTGCAGCATCCGCGGAACGGGCGCAGCGCTGAATTACGGGCTCGACCGCGTTCGCTTTCTCGCCCCGGTCCGCTCCGGAGCGCGCGTCCGCGCGCGTTTTAAGATCGAGAGCGTTCGCGCCGCCGGCTCCGGCCTGCGCGTCGCGCTGCACGTCACGATCGAAGCGTTCGGAAGCGATGAGCCGGTCTGCGTCGCCGACGCGATCTTCTTCTATCGCGCCGCCGCGCCTACGAGCGCGCAAGCAACGCATCCCAACGGCGCAACTCGCCGATCGGCCGGTGCTCCTCGCCGGGTTCGGCGATCTTCCAACGCTCGATAACTTCGCGTTCGACGGCGGCAAAGCGTTCCGCGAGTGCGCTGCTCGAGTTCTCGTCGAGCGCCTGCTCGATGCTGACGAAGATCGCATCGTTCTCGCGCGCGATGTGATCGCGCAGAAATTCGACGAACGCTCGCAATTCGGAGAGCCCGCTATCGCCTCGTCCGCGCGCGCAGCGAACGGCGCGCACCAACGTGCGCCCCTCGGTGTGCTGCTCGCTTAAGAGCAACGCAAAGCTACTCAGCCACGGATGCTCGTCGGTCGTTCCGAAGAGCGCGCGTTCTTCTTTCCCGTGGTGGTTTGCATCGATGAAAATCTCGACGAACGCCAGCAAATCCTCGATATACTCTGCCGAC
>JAJYFM010000026.1 GCA_021790895.1 bacterium | reverse complement strand
GATGTGGAGCGAGCACAGCCAGGGTCGGCTGCCTGACCGTAGAGTAAAGAGGACACGTCGTGGAGCAACTGCGGGCGATACTTGCGACCCTGCAAGCGCGAATCCTGAATTTCTGGGCAGGACAGAGCAGACAAGGGCGCACGCTGGTCACCGGCGGAGCGATCGCCGTTCTTCTTGCACTGATTGCGCTCGGCGCGCTCGTATTTGGGCGTGGTCCGTCGTACTCGACACTCTTTTCAAATCTGTCGTCGAGCGATGCCAACGCGGTACTCGGCCACCTCAAAGCTGATAAAGTTCCTTACCATATCTCGCTCAACGGAAAAACGATATCGGTTCCTTCCTCGGATGTCAGCGCGGAGCGCATTGCGATCGCCGGTTCCGGCTTGATCAAAGGCGCCGGCGTCGGGTACGAAATTTTCGATCGCACGAACTTCGGTATGACGCAGTTTCAGGAACGGATCGACAAGACGCGCGCAATCGAAGGCGAGCTCGAGCGGACGATCAACGGACTCACGCCGGTCGAGGCATCGCGCGTCAGTATCGTCACCCCCGGTCACACGCTCTACAGCGATTCGCAGGAACCGACCACGGCCTCGGTTGCTATCAAGTTGCGTCCCGGTCAAGGGCTCGATGGATCGCAGGTGCAGGGCATCACGATGCTCGTTGCACGCTCCGTCGAGGGGCTCAAGCCGGTCAACGTCACCATCGTCAATCAAGATGGGCAGATACTTCTCCCGACACCGGTCGCCGCCGGCGGCGCATCGGCGCAAGATAATGCATTGCAGCTCACGCAAGAGCAACTCATTGCGAAAGAGCGCTACGAAGCGAGCCTGCAACAGAGCATTCAATCGATGCTTGACAGCACGTTAGGCAAAGGGCGCGCGGTCGCGCGTGTATCGACGAAGATGTCTTTCGATGTCAACAGCTCTGATGGAAAGGTTTACGCGCCGGCCGGCACCGTGCTCTCGCAGCAAAGTTCGCGCGAATCGTATAACGGTACGCAGCCGGCGCAGCGCGCGGCGGTCGGCGTTCCGGGAACGACGAGTAATATCGGCACCTATCAGGCGCTGCAGAACGCGACGACGAACGGACGCTACAGCAAGTCGAAGAACACGACGAACTACGATGTCTCGGTGCAGAATATCAAACACATCGATGCGCCCGGAAAAGTGTTGCAGACCAGCGTTGCGGTCCTCGTGAACTCCACTCCGCTGGTAGCGACGAGCTCGGGCGCTCCTGCCGTTGCCGCCGCGCCGTACGCGCTCACGCCGGCGAACGTCACGCAGATTCGCAACGTCGTGATCGCTGCGGCGGGGCTCGATCTCGCTGCCGGCGATCAAGTGAGCGTCGAAGCGATTCCGTTCAATCCGGCGCTCGCGCAGCGCAGCGTTCCCAGCGGTGTAACGACCGTCTTGGGTATCCCGCTCTGGGTCTTGCTCGCCATCGGTGGGCTTGGGCTCCTCGGCTTGATCGGCTTCATGGCGACGCGCGCGCGGGAATCGAAGTTCGTCCCGAGCACGGATCTGCCGTCCTTCGATTCCAGTCTTACCGACGAATTGCCGCCCTTTGAAGAGCACCCGCTTCTCGAAGGCGCTCCAGGGCTCAGCGCGCCGATGCGCTCCACTGCCGATATGACGAGAGAGCAGATGATCGAGTACGTGACGACCGTGGCACAAGAGAGCCCCGACAGTATCGGGAAGCTCGTCAAACTCTGGCTGGCCGAGTAGCAAGCGAGCATGGAAATGGATTCGCCGATCGTCAATCTCTCCAACGCGGGGCTCCCCGAGACGCCGATGCCGTTCGGTGACAGTGAGTCGCTGGAGATCTCCGGCCCGGAGAAAGCGGCGATTCTCTTGATCACGCTGGGGCTCGAACTCTCGGCGACGATCTTTAAATTCTTGCGACAGGACGAAGTCGAGCGCATCGTCTTAGAGATTGCGAAGATTCCGACGGTCTCGCTGGAGAAGCGCGACGCCGTCATCCAGGAGGCCTATCAGCGCGCGATCGCGCTCAAGTACATCAACGAAGGCGGTATCGAGTACGCCAAGGAGATCCTCGAGCGTTCGTTTGGGGCAGGGCAGGCCGACGACATGACCAGCCGCCTCTTCGCGGCGCTCAAACACGGAAATCCGCTCGAGCTCATTAAAAATACCGAGCCGGCACAATTACTGCAGTTCATTCAGGACGAGCACCCGCAAACGATCGCGCTTATCCTCGTCTACATGCAACCGGAGCAGGCGGGTGCGGTGATCTCTGCGCTAACGCCGGAGCTCCAGGCCGATGTCGCCATGCGCATCGCTATTCTGCAAAAGACCGCTCCGGAAGTTCTCGAACAACTCGACGAATTGCTCGGCCGCCGTCTCCTCATCAGCGGCGCGGATTTCTCGAAGGCGGGCGGCGTCGCATCGCTGGCTTCGGTGATGAATTTCGTCGACCGCGAGACCGAGAAGAATATTCTCGACGGGCTCACCAAACGCGACCCGGAGCTCGCGCAAGAGGTCAAGAACCTGCTCTTCGTTTTCGAAGATATCATCAATCTCGACGATCGCTCGATTCAGCGCATTCTCAAGGAAGTCGACGGGAAAGAGCTCGCGCTCGCCCTCAAGGTCGCCAACGACGATCTTCTGGCTCGTGTCTACAAGAACATGTCGACGCGTGCCGGGCAGATGCTCAAGGAAGAGATCGAAGTGCTGGGCCCAACGCGCATGCGCGAAGTCGGGAAAGCACAACAACAGATCGTCGACGTCATTCGCACGCTCGAGGAGAATGGCCAAATCGTCATCGCTCGCGGTGCGAAAGACGAACGATTGGTTTAGCGGAACCGGCGCAGGCTTTCGATGGGGAAAATCGTACGCGGAGCTCGCATGGTCGAGAAGGCCTATGCCGTCGGAATCCCGGAGGAGCGCCACGTTCTCGACGTGCCCGAGGAGCAGCACGATCCGGGTTTTGATTCCGTCGAAGAGGTCGGCGAAGATCGTCTGGTTGCCGAGTCGCATGAGCGCCACGTCGAAGTTATCGACTGGGAGGCGTTGCGCGCCGAGGCGAGCGCCGCATTGGAGCGCGCGAAGGAAAGCGCGCGCGAGATTTTGGAGGGAGCGTTTCGCACCGCCGGTGCGCTGCTCGAGCAGGCGCGCGGCGAGCGCGACGCGATAGCGGAGGCGGCTCGCGGCGAAGGACGCGAGGCCGGTCGGCAGGAGGGGATCGCCCGGGTCGATGCGGAGATCAACGAACTCCTCACGCTCTTGCATAGCCTCATCGAAGCGGTGCGCGAAGATCGCGATCGCTTCCTACGCAGTGCCGAGCCCGAACTCGTGCGTCTTGCATTGGGTGCCTCGGAACGTATCGTTCACCACGAAATAGCGCAGGACGACCAGTTTGTCGTCGAGACGGTTCGCGCCGCGCTCACTCGTGCCGTCGGGCGCAACGATATTACGATTCGCGTGAATCCCGAGGATATGGAGGTCATGCGCGCCTACCGCGAGCGTCTGCTCGCCGCGGGCGATTTCGAGCACCTCCGCTTGATTGAAGATCAACGCGTCGATCGCGGCGGAGCGATGTTAGAGAGCGACTCGGGAACGATCGACGCAAAGATCACGACGCAGTTGCGTGAGGTCCGCGGAGCGCTCGTCCCTGCCGACGATCTGCCTGAGATTACGGCGACGGCGAGTTAGCGTATGGAAGCGCTCGCGTTTCGAGCCGACCGCTATCTCGACGCTCTTCACGACGTCGATTGCATGCGCCAAAACGGGCGCGTCTCGCAGGTGATCGGGGTGGTGATCGAAAGCAACGGCCCCGCGATGGCGGTCGGCGAAACCTGTTGGATTCGCTATCGTCGTAACGCCGAACCGGTGCTCGCCGAGGTCGTCGGTTTTCGTGACAATCGCGTGCTCATTATGCCGCTCGGCGATCTCGCCGGCATCGGTGCCGGTAGCGACGTCGCCGCATGCGGAAAACCACTGCAAATTCGGGTGGGTGAGGATCTCCTTGGGCGCGTGCTCGACGGGCTCGGGAATCCGATCGACGACAAAGGACCGATCGACTCGCTGCGTTTGGCACCGGTAACGGCGAACCCGCCGGCCGCGATGCAGCGTCGGCGCATATCGGAGGCGCTTCCACTCGGTATTCGCGCGATCGACGGTTTGCTCACCTGCGGGAAAGGGCAGCGCGTCGGCGTTTTTGCAGGCTCCGGCGTCGGGAAGTCGACGATCCTCGGAATGATCGCGCGCAATACCGCCGCCGACGTGAACGTCATCGCCTTAGTCGGAGAGCGCGGCAAAGAAGTACGCGATTTCCTCGAACGCGATCTCGGCGACGAGGGACTACGGCGCAGCGTCGTCATCGTCTCGACGAGCGATCAACCCGCGCTCGTGCGTATCAAGGCTGCGTTCGTCGCCATGACGGTCGCCGAATACTTCCGCGATCTCGGGCTCGACGTGATGTTCATGATGGATTCGGTGACCCGTTTCGCGATGGCCCAGCGCGAAGTCGGGCTCGCCATCGGCGAGCCGACGACGACGCGCGGCTACACGCCCTCGGTCTTCGCAACCCTGCCGCGTCTGTTGGAACGAGCGGGGACCTCGAGTCGCGGCAGCATTACCGGCCTCTTCTCGGTACTCGTCGACGGCGACGACATGAACGAACCCGTCAGCGATGCGGTTCGATCGATTCTCGACGGCCACATCGTGCTCTCCCGGAAGCTCGCCTCAGCGAATCACTATCCGGCGATCGACGTGCTCGAAAGCATCAGCCGGGTCATGCCCGATGTTGCCGATGAAAACCATCTTGCGGCATGTTCGGCGATCCGCGAGCTCATGGCCACCTATCGCGAGGCAGAGGATCTCATCAATATCGGGGCCTACGTCGCCGGGAGCAATCCGCGTATCGATCTTGCGCTTGCCAAGGTGGAGTCGATTCGGCACTTTCTCAAGCAGGGGATGTACGAGCACTCCGACTATGGTGCGACGCTCGCGTCGTTGATGAGCGTGGTGTAGCGCGTGGCCGCATTTCGTTTCCGGCTCGACCCCGTTCTCGTGCAACGCAAGCGCGCGGTCGAACGCGAGCAGGGGCTCGTCGCCCTCGCGCAGCGAGCGCACGATGCCGCACGCGCGGAGTTCCTGCGGCTCGACGGGGAGTTTGCCGAGCACTCGCGGATTCTCCGAGAGGAGCACGCGCGTCTGAAAACAGACGAACTCGTCTTGATTTACGGCCATATCAGCTATCTCGATCGGGCGATGGATGCTGCAAAACGCGATCTCGACCGACGGAAGAGCGAACTCGATGCCGCCATGCACGCTCTTCACGAAGCGATGAAGCGAAGGAAAGTGGTGGAAACCCTCAAAGAGCATGCGTGGGATGCGTTTCGCGCCGCCGAAATGCGACGCGAGCAGAACGAACTCGATGACGGCAACGCGCGTCACGACGATCGTCGTACGGCGTTCGATGCAAAGATTGGAGGCCTACGGTGATCGTCACACGCCAGCGTCGCAAACCCTTCCCCGTCGGGCGGATCCTCCTCCCGCTGGTCGCCATTCTGGCCATCGTCGGAGCCTTCATCTGGGCGCCTTCGCGCGCGGCGATAACCTCGGGGCCGCTCTCGCCGATTTGGCAGCAACTCGGACCGCGCTTTGCCGTCGTCACTGCTCCCTTTCATTTTGCCGCGCAGAACCAACTGATCGCGCGACGCAATCACGAGATCGTCACGCTTCAAGCGCAACTCGCCAATGCGAAGCGTTCGTTAGCTTCGGCACAAAAGAGCGCCGCGACGTTGAAGTCGCGCGTCCAGCAGCTCAACGTGAAGGTGGCGCAGAAGGGCGCGAAGGCTTCGACCCCAGTGGTGCAGCCGGTCGCCTCGCCCGGTCCCTTCGGTAGCACGAGTTCTGCGACGGGATCGAACGCAGCCGGGTCGACGACCGCCAAGAATCGCCGCATAGCCGCGGAATGGGCCGCGATGGATCCGAGTAATGCGGCCAAAGTGGTGCAACGCTTGCCGGTTCCCTACGACGCGAAGATTTTCTCGCTGATGTCGGCGAGTGATGTCGGGGCGATCCTCGATGCGTTGCCGCCGGCGTTTGCCGCGCGCGTCACGCAAGAAAATCCAACCCTGAAACCATAACGCGTGCAGTCGATCCACCCCCCACGCGTTCGGACGCGCACGATCGCGTCCGATACGCTCACGCCGATTCTCGCGTACCGCGCGCTCGCGCAGGCGGGGGCGAGTTGTCTATTGGAGAGCGTCGATGCCGGCGGAACGCTCTCGCGATTTTCGTTCGTCGGATTCGATTACCGAGCATCGAAGATCTTCGAGAGCAGCCTCTCGATGTACGACGAGATTCGCGCGTTCGTCGATGCGCATCGCCCCTCAAACGATGCGGCGCCCGGCGGCGGAGCGCTGCTTGCCTTTTCGTACGATGCCGCGCGCGCAAACGCGCGCTTGCAGCATCGCCCCCCGAACGCTCCGGCGATGCCCGCGGCGATCGCTGCGATTCCCGGCACCTGGTTGATCTTCGACCATTACACGCACTCGTTGACGATGTGGTGTTGCGGCGATGACGACGAAGAACTCGATGCTCGAATCGATGGATATATCGCACGCTTGCTCACCGCTCGCGCGTCGCTGCCCGGCGCGTTTTGTGCGCGCGGGCCGTTGCATGCGAGCATGGATCGCACGCAATATTTAGAACTGGTCGATCGCGCGCAGCGAGCGATCGAAGACGGCGATGTCTATCAGTTGCAACTCGGAATTCGCTTTGACGCCGAGCTCGAGGGTGAGCCGCTCGACTGTTACCGCGCGCTTCGGCGACGGAATCCTTCGCCGTATATGTTCTTCGTCGATACCGCGTTCGGGGCGCTCTTCGGCGCCTCGCCGGAGTTCCTCGTGCGGCTCGACGGCCGTCGTGCGCGCATCCGTCCGCTCGCGGGCACGCGTGCGCGCGGGGCGACCCCCGAGAGCGACCTGCGAATCGCGACGGAACTCCTGGCCGATGAAAAAGAGCGTGCCGAGCATGTGATGCTCGTCGATCTCGGACGGAACGATCTCGGATCGGTCTGTAAACTCGGCAGCGTTCGCGTCGAGGAATTGCTGCAAATAGAGCGATATAGCCATGTGATGCATATCGTCTCGGATTGCGTCGGCGAGTTGCGCGACGATTGCGACGCGCTCGATCTCTTCGCTGCGGGATTTCCCGCCGGGACGGTAACCGGCACGCCGAAGATCCGCGCGATGGAGCTCATCGATGCGTGGGAGCCGGTGACGCGCGGCTTCTATGCCGGCAGCGTGGGGCGCTGGAGCTTCGAGGGCGATTTCGATTCGTGTATCACGTTGCGCAGTCTTCACGCCTTCGAGGGACGTATTTGGTGGCAGGCATCGGCGGGAATCGTTGCCGATAGCGTGCCCGCTTCGGAGTACGCCGAGATCTTGCAGAAGACGCGCATTGCGCGCGAGATCCTCAGCGTGAACGAGGTGCCGTCGGCAATATGAAGCTGCTCTTTGTCGATAACTACGACTCGTTTTCGTATAACGTGGTCCACCTGCTCGCATCGCAGGGTGCAAGCGTGCGCTTCATGCATGCCGACGATCCGCAACTCACGGTTGCTACGCTCGCCGAGGTCGACGGCATGGCGATCGGCCCAGGGCCGGGGCGGCCGAGCGACACGCCGATGCTGGCGCGGCTCATCGCCGCCGCGCTCGCGCGCGATCTTCCCACGCTGGGGATCTGCCTCGGGCAGCAGGCGATCGGCGAGACGCTCGGGGCGAGGGTGATCCATGCGCCACGGCCGATGCATGGCAAGAGCGATGCGATCCTTCACGAAGGGCGCGGGCTCTTCGCCGCCCTTCCGAACCCGTTTCAGGCGACGCGCTACCACTCATTGGCGCTCGATGAGGGCTCGTTGCCGGACTCCATCGAGATTCACGCCCGCAGCTCCGACGGCGTCGTCCAGGGGATCGCGGTGGCCGGCAAGCGCTGCTTCGGGCTCCAGTTTCACCCGGAATCGGTGCTCAGCGAGTGCGGGGAACCGCTCGTCGCGAACTTCTTGACCCTCGCCTCAGCCTCGGGCGTCGCGCTGGGGGGCCTTGACTCCTTTGGCGACCTTTGATACGTTAATCGCCTATGCCCTTCGGCGCGTAAGCCACAGAGAGAGCGCGAGCCCATCCGACCGGCCGGATCAGCTCGTGCTTTGATGTTGCGCGAGATTCGCGAAGGACACGTGCCCCACCCCTGTCTGGACAAGGTAACAAAGAGAGAACGAATGGCGACGACGAAGGCAGCGAAATCCGCAACCACGACGAGCAGCGGGGGGACGAAGGCGAAGGGAAAACGCAGCGGAGTCGAGGGGAAGAGTACCCCTATGGCTTCGCATTTTCCGATGCCCACCGGCGCGTTTACCGTCGAAGTTCCGGTCGACCCGGGGCCGAAACGTTCGCGGCACTCCTTCTCGAAGATTCCGCACGTCCTCGAGCTTCCGAACCTCATCGAACTGCAGAAGGCGAGTTTCGAATGGTTTAAAACCGAGGGGCTTGCCGAGGCGTTCGCCGCAATCTCGCCGATCAAAGATTTTACCGGTAACTTGATCCTGATGTTCGGCGAGCATTCGCTCGGCGAACCGAAGTTTTCGATCGAAGAATGCCGCGAGCGTGATATGACCTACAGCGCGCCGCTGCGTGTGCGCGTGCGTCTCATCACCGCCGAGTCCGGCGAGATCAAGGGTATTCCCGACCAAGAGATCTTCATGGGCGATTTCCCGCTCATGACCGACAAGGGCACCTTCATGATCAATGGCGCCGAGCGCGTGATCGTGAGCCAGCTCGTGCGCTCGCCCGGTTTCCTCGTCGAGAAAGCCAAGCCCGCCGAGGGCAAGGGCTACACCGCGAAGATCATTCCCAAACGCGGTGCGTGGGTGAAGTGCTTTGCCGGCACCAGCGACGAAGGCGACCGCTTCGGCTCGATCAGCGTGACGTTCGATAAGAGCCGCGCGGTCTCGATGGTCGCGTTTCTTCGCGCGGTCTCCTCGCCGGAGCATTTCCCGCTCGACGATGCGCCCGCGACGGCCTATGACGACGACGGACTGACGCGCCCGTACATCGAGAAAGTCCTCCGCGCGTGCGCCGATATGTTCCCGTGGAAAAAGATCGGACGACAGGCGACCGCCGCGAGCGATGCCATCGAACTCCCGCGGCCACAGTCCCAGCATGAGCGACAGGTGCGCGACGTTTTCTCGACGATCTTCCCCAACCGCATCGCACGCGGCGATGTGTTTGATTTGGTGGTCGAGCTTGGCGACGAGAGCAAGCGTGAAGCCGCCACGGCGAAACTCAGTGCGCTCTATCGCCGCAATTGCGTCTGGAATTCCGATGAAGCGATCCTTAAACTCTTTGCCGGAACCTATCCGCGTCGCCGCGTCAACGACGGAACCCCGCGCCCGGTTGGGCGCGCACCGCGCGGCTTAAAGAAGAAGCAACAGACGAGCGATCGCGCTGCCGAACTGCGCGAACTCTTCGACCGCCTCTTCCCCGACGCGAGCCCGGATAACCTCATCCTCAATACGCTCATCGAAGACGGCGACACGATCAATCGTGAAACCGCGCTTGAGGCCGTCTACGGTGCGGTGCGCTACGGCGAGCCGTTCACCTCGCATGAAGATGCCGAAAAAATGATTCGGAGCATGCTGTTCGACGAAAACAAGTGCGAGCTGGGGACGGTCGGACGCTTCAAGGTCACGTCGAAGCTGCATTATCGTATTCTCAACCCGGAGAAGGATTCGCGCATACGTGCGAAGAGCGAAAAGAAGGAACTCAACCTCTCGCTGCTCACCGTTGAGGGAGATCGCAGCGAATTTGAGGTTGACGAGTTCGAACCGTTCAGTTATCGGCCCGAAGGCGCGTCAGGGCTGACGCGTGCGGACTTCATCGCTATCATGCGTCGCTTCTGCCGCGTTGCGGTGCGCGACATCTCGCCCGATGACGTCGACCACTTAGGGAACCGTCGCGTCAACACCGTCGGCGAGTTGCTGCAGAATCAATTCCGCGTCGGCTTGCAGCGCCTCGAACGCGTCGTGCGCGAGCGCATGACGACGCAAGAGATCGAATCGGTGACGCCGCAGGCGCTCATCAATATTCGGCCGGTCGTCGCCGCGATCAAAGAGTTCTTCGGATCGAGCCAACTCTCGCAGTTCATGGATCAGACGAACTCGCTCGCGGAACTCACGCACAAGCGACGCCTCTCCGCACTTGGGCCCGGCGGGCTCTCGCGCGAACGCGCCGGCTTTGAAGCGCGCGACGTTCACACCTCGCATTACGGCCGTATCTGCCCGATTGAAACGCCGGAAGGCCCGAACATCGGTCTGATCGGTTCGCTGGCGACCTATGGACGCGTCAACAGTCTCGGTTTCATCGAAACGCCGTACCGTATCGTTCGCGACGGTCGCGTCACCGATGAAATTCGCTATTTCACCGCCGACGTCGAAGAAGAGTTCATCATCGGCCAGGCCAACACGCCGTTGGCTGCCGACGGCACGATTCTCGCCAAGACGGTCGTCTGCCGTCATCGTGGCGACGACATCGAAGAGCCGGCGGGACGCGTCGAGTTGATGGATATTTCGCCGAAGCAGATCGTTTCGGTGGCGACGGCGCTGATTCCATTCCTCGAACATGACGATGCAAACCGCGCGTTGATGGGCGCCAACATGCAACGCCAGGCCGTGCCGTTGCTACGCCCGCAAGCGCCGATCGTCGGTACGGGTATGGAGTATCGCGCTGCAAAAGACTCGGGAAGTCTCGTTGTTGCTGAGGAATCCGGAACCGTCATTGAAGTCGATGCAACGCGCATCGTTCTCGATACCGGCGAAGGCAATAAAACCTACGACTTGCTCAAGTTCGTGCGCAGTAACGCAGGAACGTGCATCAACCAGCGCCCGATCGTCAGCATGGGCGAGAAAGTTGTTGCCGGCCAGGTCCTCGCGGACGGCCCGACCTCCGACGAAGGCGAACTCGCGTTGGGTCAAAACGTGCTCGTGGCATTTATGCCGTGGGAAGGCTACAACTACGAAGACGCCATTCTCATCAGCGAGCGCATGGTCAAAGAGGACCGCTTCACCTCGATTCATATCGAAGAGTATGAATGCGAAGCGCGCGATACCAAACTTGGCCCCGAAGAGATCACGCGCGACATTCCCAACGTCGGTGAAGATGCGCTCAAGGATCTCGACGAGCGCGGCATCATTCGTGTCGGCGCCGAAGTGCGTCCCGAAGATATTCTCGTCGGTAAGGTGACGCCGAAGGGCGAGACCGAACTCACCGCCGAGGAACGGCTTTTGCGTGCAATTTTCGGCGAAAAATCGCGCGAAGTGCGCGACACCAGCCTGAAAGTGCCGCACGGCGAAAAAGGAAAGATCATCGACGTCAAGGTGTTCTCGCGTGAGAACGGCGACGAGCTCTCTCCGGGCGTCAATCACCTCGTTCGCGTCTACGTCGCACAGAAACGCAAGATTCTGCAAGGCGATAAGATGGCGGGACGACACGGCAACAAGGGCGTCATCGCAAAAGTGCTGCCCGAAGAAGATATGCCGTATCTCGAGGATGGTACCGCGGTCGACATCGTTCTCAATCCGCTGGGCGTGCCGTCACGCATGAACATCGGGCAGATTCTCGAGACGCATCTCGGGTGGGCTGCGCGTATGCTCGGCTTCCAGATCGCCACTCCGGTCTTCGACGGCGCAACCGCCGAAGACATCGAAGATTGGCTGCAGGACGCGGGCTTGCCGGCGGACGGCAAGGCGTGGCTGCGCGATGGACGGAGTGGCGATCGATTCGATCGACCGATCACCGTCGGCATGATCTACATGCTCAAACTCGCGCATCTCGTGGACGACAAGATCCACGCGCGTTCCACCGGCCCGTACTCGATGATTACGCAGCAGCCGCTCGGCGGCAAGGCGCAATTCGGCGGACAGCGCTTCGGCGAAATGGAGGTCTGGGCGCTGGAAGCGTACGGTGCCGCCTACACGCTGCAAGAGTTGTTAACCGTGAAATCCGACGACGTCGTCGGGCGCGTCAAAACCTACGAAGCGATCGTCAAGGGCGAGAACGTCATGGAACCGGGCGTACCGGAGTCGTTCAAAGTCCTTATCAAGGAACTCCAGTCGCTCGCGCTCGACGTCAAAGTGTTGACGGAGTCGCGTGAAGAGATCGATACGCGTGAACTGCGTCTCGGGAACGACGATCTCGGCCTTAACGAAGAGGTCGCCTACGGCGTCCTGATGGGAGCTGACGATCCGTTGATCTCGCAAACGCAGGTTGCTGCGGCGGAGGCCGTTGCGGCCGCTGCTGCGGAAGGCGGGCTTCCGGAGATCGAGACCGAGGAAGAGGCCGAAGAGGAAGAAGAGGAACTCGACGACAGCAAACCGTTCGTCGCGGGCCCGATTCCGGCAGCTCCGGCAGCGGCTCGTGCTCCCGAGCTCGAAGGCGAGGATATCTTTGCCGCCGATGAAGAGATCGCCGTCGACGACGAGCTTGAAGGGCCGCAAGGCTACGAACTCGAGGAAGAAGAGGACGAGATCGTCGACGATGATGCTCCCGCCTTCGCTGTCGACGACGACGATGTCGTCTATCCCGATGCGGGCACCGTCGAGGAAGAGTTCTAGGAACTCTTCCTCGCAGGCCCTGCGCCCTCGGCGCCCTTCGCGTTAAAAGACGCGATAGGCGTCGAGGCGCCCTCGGTTATTCATCCGCACGACGATGCGCGCGTTCCCTTTCGTGAAGTTCGCCTGAAAAGCGAACTCATTTTTTGCTGCATCGTATGCTAAGAGTTTGAGCCCTTGGTAGCGACCGAGTGCGTTGAGTTTGTCGGAGAGCAGTCCGACTTCGGCGCGCGAGATCTTCCCGACGCCGGTGAGATCGTGGGCGACGGTCGTTGGGTTATCGCCGATGATTGCGCGGGTCATGCTCGTGGCGAGTCGCTGCGCCTGGCCCTGCGGTGCCGCGGCGCAACCCGCGAGGGCTGCGATTGCAACGAGAACGAGCGCGGCCGTGCGGGGAATCAGAGCGTCCCCCATCCGAGGCCGTCGCTGGCGACGATCTGCTGGTGCCCAGGCGAGCCGCTGGTGGCGACGACATGGGTAAAGTTGCTGCCGACGTGGAGAGCGGCGAGTTGGCGCTGCTGCTGCGCGACGACGCTCTTTTCGAAGGCGAGCTCTTTGTTGAGCTCGGCGTTGGCGAGCGCCTCTTGATGGGCGCTTTGCTCTGCCGCGCGATAGGCGGCCCAGGCGTTATTGCGTTGCTGGGCGATCGCCGCTTGCTGCGCCGCTGCGGCCGCCTCGCGCTGGTGGACGACGCGGTTGTGCTGAATGATGAGATAGGTGGCGGCCCCGATACCAAGGAGGATGTTCCGCGTACTCGCCGCGCCGTTGGCCAGCGCGGGTCGAGGGAGAAGCCCGGCTCCGAGGCCGAGTACTGCCAGGAGAGCGAGGGCGACGGTGAGCTGTTTTTTCATGCCGTCGTTCTACCCCGTGCCCGGCGAACTGAAACCTCGGCGCCGAGGGCCGTTGCACTGGAGGCGCCGGGGGAGTATAATCCTGGTTCGTGCCCCCGCATGAGGTCGCTCCTCGTCGGGAGCGGTCCGGAAGCACCGGTGGGCCCCCTCGCGCGACCGCGCGAGATCGTCGGCGCCCTGCGGAAGCGAGCGGTACCGGCACGGTGACTAGCGGGAGTCCTCGTGAACAACAACCTCATCGACGTAAACAACTTCGACGCGATGCGCATCGGTTTAGCATCGCCCGAGCACATTCGTGCTTGGTCGTTCGGCGAAGTGAAGAAACCTGAGACGATTAACTATCGCACGCTCAAGCCCGAGCGCGACGGTCTCTTCTGCGAAAAAATCTTCGGACCGACCAAAGATTGGGAGTGCCACTGCGGCAAGTACAAGCGCATCCGCTTCAAGGGGATGATCTGCGATCGCTGCGGCGTTGAGATCACGCGTGCGAAGGTACGCCGCGAACGGATGGGCCACATCGAACTTGCGACGCCCGTCTGTCACATTTGGTATCTCAAGGGCGTGCCCAGCCGTATCGGCATTTTGCTCGATATGTCGCCGCGCCAACTCGAGAAGGTAATCTATTTTGCCGCGTGGGTCGTCATCGATCCGGGCAATACGCCGCTGCAGAAGCGCGAGGTACTCTCGGAGCAGAAGTATCGCGAACTCTCCGAAAAGCATAAAGACGACCGCGGTCGCGTTCAGTTCAAGGCCGGTATGGGCGCCGAAGCGATCCGCGAGTTACTCAAAGATCTCAACTTGCAAAAAGTGCGTGACGAGCTGCGTTCGGAGCTCGACGGCGGCCCCAACGGTTCGCGCCGTACGCGTGCCGGCAAGGACACCGTCAGCCAGAAGCACCTCAAGACGATCAAACGCTTGGAGATCGTCGAAGCGCTCATCACGTCGGGGAATAAGCCGGAGTGGATGGTGCTCGAAGCCGTTCCGGTGATTGCGCCGGAATTGCGCCCGATGGTGCAACTCGATGGCGGACGCTTTGCGACCTCCGACCTCAACGATCTCTATCGCCGCGTCATCAATCGTAATAATCGTCTCAAACGGTTACTCGATCTCAACGCGCCCGAGATCATCATCAAGAACGAAAAGCGCATGCTGCAAGAAGCGGTCGATGCGCTCATCGATAACGGCCGTCGCGGCCGCCCCGTCACCGGGCCGAACAACCGCCCGCTGAAATCACTCTCGGATATTCTGAAAGGCAAGCAGGGGCGTTTCCGCCAGAACCTGCTCGGCAAGCGCGTCGACTACTCCGGCCGTTCGGTCATCGTCGTCGGTCCGACGCTGAAATTGCATCAGTGCGGTCTCCCCAAAGAGATGGCGCTCGAGCTCTTCAAGCCGTTCGTGATGAAGAAACTCGTCGACCGTCAGCTCGCGCACAATATCAAGAGCGCGAAACGCATGGTCGAGCGCGTGAAGCCCGAAGTTTGGGATGTCCTCGAGGAGATTATCAAAGAGCATCCGGTGCTGCTCAACCGCGCACCGACGCTCCATCGCCTCGGCATCCAGGCCTTCGAACCGGTATTGGTCGAGGGTAAGGCGATCCATCTGCATCCGTTGGTCTGCACGCCGTACAACGCCGACTTCGACGGCGACCAGATGGCCGTTCACTTGCCGCTCTCGGCGGGTGCGCAGGCAGAGGCGCGTATCCTCATGCTTTCGTCGAATAACACCCTGCTGCCGGCGTACGGCAACGCGGTCTCGATTCCGACGCAAGATATGGTGTTGGGGCTCTATTACATCACCTTCCAACGCGACGAATACAAAGGCCCGGCGCGCGGCGAGATTACCGAGAACTTCGATATCTCCGATCGTCCGGCCAAAAAACACGCCCCTACCGTCGATGCACCGGGCTCGTTGCCGACCTTCTCGAGCTTCAATGAAGCAATGCTGGCATACGAAAGCCATGCGGTGAAACTTCAGGAGTGGATCTACGTCCGCTTTAACGGCGAGTTGGTCAAAACGACGACCGGTCGCGTGATCTTCAATAGCTCCTTTCCGAAACATTGGAATCACGCATTCGTCAACCAAATTATCGACAAAAGCGCGCTCAAAAAGCTCGTCACGCATTGTTACCGTAACTATGGCAACGCCGAGACCGCGATATTCCTCGACGCGGTCAAGGAACTCGGTTTCCGTTATGCGACGCGCTCGGGCACCTCGGTATCGGTAAGCGATATCGTCGTTCCGCAAGCGAAGCACGCAATTATCGAGAAGGCGCAAGCCGAAGTCGATGAGTTGCATCGTTTCTACGAACAAGGCTTCATTCGCCAGTCCGAGCAGTACAATAAGACGATCGAGATTTGGTCGAAGGCGTCGGAAGATGTGACGCAGGCGATGCAGAAGGCGCAAGAACCGCTCAATCCGGTCTTTATGATGGCGACGTCGGGCGCTCGTGGATCGATCGCGCAGGTGAAACAGCTCGGCGGTATGCGCGGGCTAATGTCTGACCCCAAGGGTGAAATTCTCGAAATCCCGGTCAAGGCTTCGCTGAAAGAAGGCTTGACGATGTTCGAATACTTCATCTCAACGCACGGTGCCCGTAAGGGACTCGCCGATACCGCACTGCGAACCGCAGACTCCGGATATCTTACCCGCCGGTTGGTCGACGTCGCGCAGGATGTTATCGTTCGCGAGGAAGACTGCGGAACCGCCGACGGTATCCTCGTGTTCGATATTCGCGTCGGTCGCGAAATTATCGAACCGATCACCGATCGTATCGTCGGCCGTCGCTGTACCGAGGACGTCGTTCACGGCAAAGAGACGTTGGTAAAACGCGGCGAAGAGATCGATGAAGAGAAGGCCAAAGAGATCGTCGATGCCGGCATTTCAACGGTGAAGATCCGTTCGGTGCTGACGTGTAAGTCGAAATACGGAGTCTGCTCCGCTTGCTATGGTCGCGATCTTGCGACCGGGAAGCACGTCGACATCGGGACTGCGGTCGGAATCATCGCCGCTCAGTCGATCGGCGAACCGGGCACGCAGTTAACGTTGCGTACCTTCCATACCGGTGGTGTGGCGACCGAGGATATCATCACCGGTCTTCCGCGCGTCGAAGAAATTTTCGAAGCGCGCAGGCCCAAAGGTGAGGCGATCGTCGCCGAAATCGGCGGACGCGTCTCGTTCGGCGAAGATAAGGTGCATCGCACGATCATCGTGACCGATGAGACCGCCGTCTACGACGAAAAGAAGCAGCCTCCGGTCTACGATATCCCGCAAGGAACGCATCTCGCGGTCACCGACGGCCAACTCGTCGAGCCGGGAGATCGGCTGACCGAAGGCTCGCTCAATCCCCACACGATTCTCAAATACAAGGGCGAGACCGCGTTGCAAGACTACCTCGTCCAGGAAGTGCAGAAGGTCTATCGTTCGCAGGGCGTCGACATCAACGACAAGCACATCGAAGTGATCGTGCGCTCGATGCTGCGGAAGGTGAAGATCACCGATGGCGGCGCGACGCATTTGCTCCCGGGGCAAACGGTCGAATCGTCGGTCTTCAACGATGCCAACGAAAAGGCGCGCAGCGAGAAAAAAGATGTCGCGGAGGCGCTTCCGGTGCTGCTCGGCGTCACCAAGGCCTCGCTGGCAACCGATTCATTCCTCTCGGCAGCATCGTTCCAAGAGACGACCCGCGTCCTCACCGATGCGGCGATTCGCGGAAAATACGATCCGCTGTTGGGATTGAAAGAGAACGTGATCATCGGCAAACTCATTCCCGCGGGAACGGGTATGTCGCGCTATCGGAACCTCAGCATCCAGCCGCAGGGCGAGGATATCGATCCCGATGGGCGTCCGCTGCACCCGCAGTTCGATACCAACTACGCCATGACCGCCGACGAAGCGGCCCTCATCGAAGCGATGGCGGTCGGCGGCGGCGAGACCAGCCGGCTCGCATCGGCATACGAGCGGAACAACGCACCTCCGACCGTGCATTACGAAGGCGAGTACGCCGAGCACGAATCGGTTCACGTCGCGAAGCCGCGTACCCAGTACGACCAGCGGAACGGCATCAGCATCGAAGAGCTCTAAGCGCGGAGCTCCTCGGGAGGACGAAAGACGGGAAGCTTCGGCCTCCCGTCTTTTCTATGCCAGGCAGCTGGCACACCCGGGTGAGAGACTCACCCCGATGAGCCAGCTCGAACTCGCCGCCCGCCTCCCCCGTCTCCGCGCTCGCGCCGCCCGCGATGCGATCGTCGGCGCGCTCGGCTACTCCCAGCGCTGGGCCGAGCGCTCGCTCGCCGCCGCTGCCGCCGCGCGCTTCGAGGCGCTCGTCGCCGAGGAGATCCGCGAGGGAATTCGCCCCGGGTTGCTCTTCGAGGCGCGCGATGCACTCGGGCTCGGCATGCGTGGTTTCGCGCGGAGCGCGCTCGGCCGACGCCTCCGTCGGCTACGCCCGGCCCAGATTCTCGCGCGCGGAGCGAAGGCGCGCCCCTTCGATGCGTTGGTTCGCGCCCGCGATGGGCGGAGCGTTGCCGTTGTGGTGCGGCCGATGCCGACCGGCGAAGCGCGGCTCGACATCTATCGTGCCTTGCGCATCGCGATCGAACGCGCCGGTGGCAGTTCGGTACTTACCGCACTCTTGCTGGTCGATCCGCTGACCGGCGCCTCGCAGAGCATGCGGCTCGACGAGATCGCTCGTCTTCAACGGGGGAGCACAGCGGCGTAGTGTCGGAAGAATGGCGTCGTGGTCGAGGTTTTCTACCGGTATCGCGTTCATCCCCAACAAGCTGCGGCGTTCGAACATGCCTTCGGACCGAACGGCCCGTTCGCCGGTCTTTTTAAGAAGCATCCGGGATATCGGCGCACGCGCCTCTTCCGACATCGCGGCGAAGATGATATCTATCTTTCGGTCGATGTGTGGGAGAGTAAGAGCGACTGGGATGCTTTTCGCGCAGCGCACGCCGAGCGCTACGCGCAACTCGACCGTGAATTACATCTGCTCTATCTGGAAGAGCATCTGCTGGGATTTTTCGAGGGCGACGAGGAGTATCACGCGTCGTTTGAGGCCTCCGTTTAGGGCGCAACCGAAAGGGGCCTCATGCACCGGCAGGCAACACTGCACCCATGAGTACAATTTTCGGCCGGACATCGACGGCCTCGCAGAGTTCGACGTTGAAAGTCGGCGATGGAGCGCCCGATTTCAGACTCGAAAGCCATCTGGGCGAGAAATTTTCGCTCGCCGATCGCAAAGGCGTCGGCCCGACCGTGCTCGCGTTCATCCCGTTTGCGTTTACCCCGACTTGAACCAACGAGATGCCCGGCTTCGAACGCGCGCTGCCGCGTTTCGCCGAGCATGATGCCCAGGTCGTGGGCATCTCCGTCGATTCAGTCCACTCGCTGCGCGCGTGGGCACAGAGCATGGGCGGTATTACCTATCCCCTGCTCGCCGATTTCTGGCCGCACGGTGAGATTGCGAAGAAGTACGGGGTCCTCCGCGATGGTGGTTTCGCCGAACGAGCGGTCTTCATCGTCGATCGCACCGGTATCGTCCGCTATATAGACATCCACGCGATCGGCGAGGCACCCGATCCCGAACAGGTTCTCGAGCAGCTCGCAGCGCTCTAAATCCCGGCGAACGTAGCGCGCACTCGGCCACACTGCTGGCAGCGTGCGCGCGCAGAATCGGGGCATGAATGCGTTTTCTGCCCTCGGACTCCTCGTCGGCCCTGAGCCGGAGCGTCTCCCTCAGCGGATCGCGCTCTATGCGTGGGGTGGGAGCGCGCTCAACGCCGCGGTCGATGCCGCGATCGTCGAACTGCTGCCGGGCTCGCCCCACTATCGCGGCTCGTTTGCATTGCTGCTTCGCTCCCCGGGGGGCGCCGTGCTCCGCGCCCTACCGGTGCAACGGGCACGCGGCGACATCGCCGCCTACGCGCGCTATCTCGCCCGCTGCGCGGCGACGCGTTCGGTCCATCTCTTCGCGCGGCATCTCCCCGAGCTCTCGGCGCTACGCCGGGCGCGGCGCGCGGGCGTCGAGATCGTCGTGAGCCCGATGGAGGCGCTCGGCGCGATGACCCTCGTTCACCGGGAGGCGCCGCCTTCAGCACGAGCCCAGGATGCTGCGTGATACTTGCGCAAGACCTATGATGACCATGCAACAACACGCCAAAATCGCCGTCGTCGACGACGATCGTATGCTGCGCGAGATGATCGAGATGGGCCTGACGCAAGAAGGCTACGAGGTCAAGAGCGCTGCCGATGGGCAGGCTGCGCTTGATTTGGTTCGCTCCTTCAATCCCGATGCGATTCTCCTCGACATCATGATGCCGAAGATCGACGGCGTCACGTTGGTGCCGTTACTGCGCACGATCACGCAGGCCCCGATTCTCATGCTCACCGCGAAGGGCGACCTCGACGATAAACTCAAAACGCTCGGATCGGGCGCGGATGACTACGTCGTGAAGCCGTTTCTCTTCGAGGAGCTCATCGCGCGCATTCAGGCGCACCTTCGCCGCCCGCAGATTCACGAAGACGAGCAGATTCGCTGGAACGATCTTGCGCTCGATCTCGGTTCGCGCGAGTTGCGGCGCGGCAGCGAGCGCATCGAACTCACGCAGCGGGAGTTCGATCTGCTTGCGGTCTTTATGCGCGATCCTCGCCGCATCTTTAGTAAGGAACATCTGCTCGAACTCGTCTGGGGGCATGATTTCGAAGGCGGCCCCAATATCGTGGAAACATATATTTCGTATCTTCGCGCGAAGGTCGATAAGGCAGGGGCAAGCAGCTCGTTTCTCCGAACGGTTCGCGGCGTCGGGTATGGTTTAAGCAACGTATGACCTGGCGTGGATCGCTTGCGGTTCGCCTTGCCTCACTCTATGCGACGATGCTGGCCATCGTCGTGCTGTTGGTAATCGTCGCTTCGTCGATCGCACTGGTCTTCGAACTCTCGCAATTCACGCACGATATCATCGTCGCCAAACATGATGAGGCGCGCTTTCTTGCCGAGACCGCGCAGCGGGACGGAGAGTCGCTCAAGAGCGCCGCACCGCACATGATCCGCGAGCTCTCGGGCATCGGGCTCGACGTCGCGGTCTTCGACGAGCAAGGGAAACTGCTCGCCGGCGATCCAACGCTCCACCCACCGTTGCTCGCGCATTTGATCGCGCTGCGACGGCACCCTCCCAAGCATCCGATGCCCGGAGGTTTCCCGGATCGTCGCGAGCCGTTCGGGCTGGCCGTCGTTCGCGGAGGCTACGTCGCCTTTATGCCGTCGATGCCGCTGGTCTTCACCGCGCTCTTTCCATACTGGCGAGCGGTCCTCACCATCGGCGTGCTGGCGATTCTCGTCGCGTTCCTCGTCGGTCGACTCTTTGCACGCGAGGCACTCCGCCCGATCGACGACGTCGCCGCAGCGTTACGCGCGCTTGCGCAGGGCGATTATACGCCGCGCACGTTTATCATGGGCGGCGGAGACGAGATCGGAAACCTCACCGGCGCGTTTAACGACGCGGCGGAAAACGTTCATCAAGCGATGGAAGAACGACGCGCGACCGAAAATCGCATGCGACGATTCGTTGCCGATGCAGGGCACGAACTGCGTACCCCGCTGACCGTCATCAGCGGCTACATCGACGTTTTGCGGCGCGGTGCGCTCAACGACGAAAAAATCGCGCGACAGATCTTGGGGACGATGACGCTTGAAAAAGAGCACATGCGCAACCTCATCGATCGGCTCGTGCGGTTGTCGCGCCTCGATTCCGAAGCGGCACCGCTCGCCGAACGGCTCGATGTGGCACAGTTGCTGCGCGATCAAGTTGATGCGGCTCGTCGTTTCGACGAGCATCGGAGCATCGATTATCGGGTCGACGGCGAGCTTGCAGTGGTCGCCGACCCGCGCGAGATCGGCGAAGCGCTCTGGAACGCCGTGGAGAACGCGCTGAAATACGCGCCCGATGCGGCGATCCACCTTCGCGGTTCGCGCGAAGACGGACGCGTTCGCATCGTCGTCCGCGATGAGGGGCCTGGAATGAGCGAACTCGAACGGCTGCACGCCTTCGAACGCTTCTATCGCGGCGATCAACGCGGCGAGATCACCGGAAGCGGACTGGGGCTCTCGATCGCCAAGCGAGCGGTCGAACGTGCCGGTGGGACGATTTTGCTCGATAGCGCACCTGGGCGCGGCACAACGGTCACCATCGAACTCGCCGCTGCGTAGCGCATGTTCAGAAAGATTCCTCAGCAAAAATAAAGTTGGGACGGCGATGATGGTGCGGTGATCCGCCGCCTATTCCCGATCGTCGCGCTGACGTTACTGGCGCTCCTCGTTCCCTCGGTCGCCAACGCGCAGAGCTCGGGCGGAACGATCGCCATTACCGTGACCGACGCGAAGACCAAGAGCCCCATTCCGCTCGCCCGCGTCATTCTCGACGGGCCGATCCTTGCCAGCGAGATTGCGACGAGTTCGGGGAGCGTCGTCTTCACCGATGCTCCGGCCGGAATCTATCGCGCGCGCGTCTTTGCACGCGGCTATCGTGCCGTCACCTCGGCTCCTTTTGAGATCCTCGACGGCGAGCGCGTCAATCTTGCCGTCGCGCTCGCTCTCAGCAGCGATCTGCGCGTGATTGCCGTCGTCCACTCCGTTTCCAGCGTCCGCATCACCACGAATTCCATCGATAATCAATCGGCGCAACGAAAACTCTCCGGCGATCTTGCCGACGCGCTCGGGAAACTCTCTGGGGTCAGCATTACCTCGAGCAGTGACGACACGGATGCCGCGCAGACGATCTCACTCGACGGCCACGACGCGAGTCAGACGGCGATGACGCTCGACGGCATTCCGCTGAACGCACCGGGGAGCGCGGGCGATCTGCGCATGTTCGCGAGCGATCTTTTTACCGGAGCCGCGGTCCATCATGGCCCGCAGATCGGCGGGCTGGGCGGCGGCGTCGCTTTTCGCACGCTCGAGCCGACGCTTTCGTGGCAGAGCCAAGGCAGCATATCGACGGGGAGTTACGGCAGAAACAATGAATCGCTTGGCGTAAGCGGCTCGCTTGGCAATCTCGGAATCGCCGCGATGAGTACGACCCGCACGACCCCGAGCCTCGCCGATGGTATGCGCTACCTCGATGCCAGCGGCCTCGATTACGAGCACGACGGCGGCATTTGGGTTGCGGGCGATCTGCTCAAAGCCAACCTGCGATTGCCGGGCGATCAAACAGTGGCGGCGAGTTTTATCAACTCGACGCGCAGCATCGGCCTTCTCTGCTTGCGCGTGACGGCGACTTTGCCGTGCGGATTCGGTCCCGGCAACAGGGTTGGAGGAAGTTTCTCGCTTTATTCGCTCGGCGACCAACTCCTTACCGGAGCGACGGCGATCTCGGCGACGCTCTATGGCACCGTTGGGAACAATCTCTTCGATCTCCGCAATCGCTATATCAACGGCGTCGCATCGCCGGCAGGGAGCAGCATGCGGATGCGCTCGACCGGCTTCACGATTTCGGCCGAACTACCGGCGCTGCGGCAGCACACGCTCTCGATCCTTGCTTACGATACGAACTCCTCGCAGGTCTCGACGCCGCTGGTCGCGAGCAACGCGACATTTTATCGTTCGCAACAGCAGGGAAGTTACGGTGCACTGCAACTCAGCGACCACATTCGTTCCAACGATAAACTCTCGTGGAATGCTTCGTTGGGGCTTACCCATGCAAGCATGAGCGGTGGAAGCGCGCTCGGCAGCGTTGGGGCGAGTTGGCGCGCCGATGCAAACGATACCTATGCGCTCTCGTATGCGCTCTCGGGCAGCGCGCCGAATTTCGGCCGCAATCGCGCGCTCGGCGATCCGGCTTCGCTGCAGTTCGATTGTGCCGGCACGCAGAGCGTCGGGTACGGGGTCGCTCCCGGCGATCAGCCCGGCACGAGTTCGTCGTCGTCGCTCAATGCCGCCGTCACCCATCGCTTCGCGCATAGTGCGCTCTCCCTTGCACTCTATCGACAGGTGCAAAGCGGAGTCGTGTTACCGACGCAGGTGAATGGCAGCGTCTTGCTCGCCGACGGGACGATTTCACCGAGTTACCTCGCGCAGATTCAAGGCGTCTACGCCTCGCAGGCCGGATGCGGCGCTGGGGCGCCGCCGCTTGCGGCATCGCAACTCTATTTTTCAACGCCGGTCGGCGGCGTGACGCGCATCTATTCCGGCGCCGATCTCACCGGCTTCGTGCAGGTTGGGAATCTCATCGCCGAGCCGTTCTTCGATATCACCTCGACCACGTTGCGTTCGAGCGACCCGCGCATCGACAACCCCTTCGCCATTGCGATACCGGGGGCGCAGGCGCCGAACGTTCCGCTGCACCGCGCCGGCCTAACGCTCGATTATAAAGCTCCGCGATCGAAGATCGAATGGCTTGCCGACGCACAATATACCAGTGCAAACAATCCGAATAATCTCCCGGCGCATACCACGTTCGATGCTGCGGCAAACGTGTCGTTGGCACGTGGAACGCTGACGATCGCGGCGAGCAATATCACCAACGCCTACGCCGGAGTCTTCGCAAGCTCGCAGTATGCGGTGCCGTACACCACGCTTGGGGGGAGCGAGGTGCCGACGATTGCGCGTCCGCTTGCGCCGCGGGCGTACAGCGTCACCTATTCGTTCGCGGTGGGGCGGCATGCCGTCGTCACGGCGCCGCAACTCGCGCATGCGCCGCCGCATGGCCGCGGCCCCTTCGGCCGTTTCACCGCGCTTCCGAGTTCGCCGCCGAGCGATCCGTTTGCACTTGCAGCATCGCGATTCTGCACGCCGGACCGAGCGCGCAGCGCACGTACGTTGCTCGATGCGTTGCGCGCCCAGGTCGCGCATGCCGAGGCCGAGCGCCGGCAGTCGCCGGGAGCTGCGGTCGTGCTCGTCTCGCCGACAGGCGTAACGTTGACCTACCACCCGTTGGCCGAGTCGTACGCCATAACGATCGCACCGACGAAGATCGAAACGATTCGCGCGCTCTTTACCTGTGCGAGCATTCACATCACCGACGCGACGACGGCGAAGGAGAGGGGGCTCTTCGTCGCCGCGCCGACCGGATTTTTCCGACCGGAGATTACTTTTGCACCGCAGGTCGGTCTCTACTTCGTCCGTCGGCCGCCGCAGCCGGGGCGGGAAAATTTCCGCGTCTTCACGCTCGCGGCAAAACCGCCGAAAGATCCGTTCGCGATCGTCGGAGGACCGGAATGCGCGGTGGCAACACGCGATGTGGCGGTACAGAGCCTCGCCGATCTGCGCGCGCACTTTACGACGGCGACGCCGTCGAGCCGCTGGCAGATCGTCGCGCACGGGTCGGGGGCGAAAGCGTGGTTTGCGCTCACCCCGAACGATCTGGGAGACCTCGGTGCGCTCATGGCCTGCGCGCATGTCTCTGCGGCGACCAAGGCGGAATTATCGGTACGTGGGTTCGGCGGCACCCCGCCGCCGACGCTGAATTACGCCCCCGCGATCGGGCTCTATATCGAACGGCGCACCCCACCGCCGCCGGGAGGGGCCCCTCCGCCGCACGCCGCATGAGGAGGTCATGACGAAAGCGGAGCTCTTCAGCGAATACGCCGCCTATCACCAAGACCCGCGTAATCGGCTCTGCCATTTTATCGGAATCCCGACGATCGTGTTCGGCCTCATCGCCATGACCGGAATGTTGCATTTCGGTCCGATCGATCTCGCGCTGGTTCTCATCATTGCGGTGCTCGCCTATTATGCAACGCTCGATTTTCTCGGGACGCTGCTCTCGGCGATTGCGTTCGCCGTGCTCTATGCGATCGGCGTGCATCTCGGCTGGCAGATTGGCCTCACAGCCTTTGCGATCGGTTGGGTCTTTCAACTCGTTGGGCATCGCTTCGAAGGAAGCAAGCCGAAATTTCTCGAGAACCTCGTCTACCTACTGATCGGACCGATCTACATTTTCGAAGAGTGGTTTGCGATGGTGACCCGTCGCGGTGGTTCGGCGTAAGAGCGGAAGTGCGCCAAAAGTCGGAGCGGCTAAATGTTCAGCTAGCGTAAAGGTGTTCCCGGCGGGGAGCGCTAAGGGTGGGCGCGCCAATGGAGCGACTTCCTCGTCGGCGCTTTTTGCGCGTCGGCTCGTGGTTTTCTCGTGACGGCGCCGCAGCGAGTTGCGGCGTTCTGCTTTTGGCATTGATTGCAGCGCCGCCGTCGCGCGCCGCGGCGCATCGCGTGCAGCTGCAGGCGGTCGTGTTTGCATTGCACGCGATCTCTGCCTCTCGCGCTGCTGCGGTGTTGCACGGTTTGTATCCGCACGCTCGCGTGCGCGTGGATGGCGCTGCCAACGCGGTGGTCGTTGTTGCCGATGCGCGCGATCTCGATGCGATGCGTGCGGTCGTTTCCGGGATCGACGTGCGCGATCCGCGTGCGGTGCGTGCCGAGGTACTGCCGTTCGAGCACGGGAGCGCCGCGGTCGTTGCCGCGCAGTTGCGTCGGGTCTTTCCGCATGCTTCGATCGCGGTTGCGGGTGCGAAGAAGTTGTTGGTGCGTGCCGCTCCGCATGCGCTGAGCGAGGTGGAGTCGGTGCTGCATGGGCTCGATAGCGTTGCGGCGACGCCTGCGCCTGCGCCGGTTGCCGCGACTGCAGTGCGCGTGCTGGCAGCAAATCCGCGTGACGTTGCGCGCGCAGTCGAGCGGGCCTATCCGCGCGTTCGTGCGCTCGTCTCCGGCGGTTCGATTCTGCTGCGCGGTGCTCCCGAGGATATCGCTGCTGCGCAGACGCTCGCGCATCAACTCGACCGCCCGGCGGGGATGACGCGGTACACGCAGATCTATCGATTGCATGCAGTCGCTGCGGCCTCGGTAGGGGCGTTGGTGCGTCAGGCGTTCCCGCAGGCGCACGTGGTGGTCGATGGATCGCTCAATGCGCTTTCGGTGACGGCGAGCGCGCGGGATCAGCAGCGCATCGCTGCGGGGATCGCGCAACTCGACGGAGCGGGAAACAGCGGCACGGTTGCGCCGGGTTTACCGGGTGCAGCGCCTGCCTACGGTGGGGGCAATGTTGCGGTGGTGACGTTAGATGCCGCGATGCCGGGGCTCAACGATGCGCCTTCAACCTCGGCGAGCGATATCGCTTCGGCGCTGCAGCAAGCGTTGGGAACGCTCGCTCCCGATCTGCATCTGGCCGTTCCGCAGAACTCGAATCAAATCGTGCTCACCGGCGATCCGGCGAGCATTGCGATGGCGAAATCGTTGATTGCCAAACTCGATGCACCCAAGCCGTTGGTGGAGCTCGATACCGAGGTGCTGGAAGTCGATGAGAACGTGGCGCGCAACTTAGGGTTGACGCTCTCGCCTGCGGTCTTTAGCACCTATACCGAGATGACGCCGCCGAGCGATCCCACGACGGGGCAGCTAGGGCGCCTCGGCGGCGTGCAGGCGCTCACGCGCACGCCGTTGCAATTCACTGCAACGCTCAATGCACTCGAGCAAGACGGCAACGCCCGCGTGCTCGCCGACCCGCGGATCGCGACGCTCTCCGGGCGGACGGCGAGCATTCACGCAGGCGATCAGATTTCGATTTTAACGCAGACCTCCGGGTCGATCGGCACGCCGGTAACGCAGCAGTTGCAGACGTTTAATACCGGGGTGAGCTTGGATATCACCCCGATCGTCGGGCCGACGGGATTGATTACCGTGGCGCTGCACCCGGTGGTGAACAGTTTGACCGGCTTACTCAACGGCGTCTTGCGATTGGAGCGCAACACGTTAAAAAAAAGGAGGCTACGTGTTTGATTTTGCTCGCGGTGTCTGGCGTAGGCCGATTCCCCGATGAGTGTTGACTTTGCCGCTTATGTGCAAAGCGCGTTTTCCTGGCTGAGCAAGGACGGCTATGCTTTGGTAAAGACGTCTCCCAACGAAGTGCGCTTCTCTCGCCCGCCATTGACCATTGATGTTTCTTGGGAAGGGCATACGAAAGAAGTATTTGTTACCGTACGGTGCGGAGAAGCATCTGTCGATTTGACATCGTTACGTATCTTCCGCGGTGACTTGCCGTCGTACGCCGGCAAACCAGACCCGGGAGGGCTTCCGTGGGCTCCCACGGTTCGTACGGAGCACGATGCTGCACACGTCTTATCTGAATTGAGCGAACTCCTCAAAAGCTTTCGCTCAACTGCGCTGAATCCGGACGGCATTTATCTTTTGCAGGCAAGTAAGATGGAGGAACGAGAGGCCGAGATTTGGTTAGCGGAACCACCTTGGATAACGGCAACAACAATTGCCCGGGTATTCGAGGCAGGGGGGGATTGGGCTGGAGTTGTTAAGGAACTTGAAGAGTTTGAACCGGAGTTAGACGACCGAACACGTGCACTCCTTGAGAAGGCGAGATCTGAAGTAAAAAGGAGCGTTCCCGAGGGGTAAGGGAAACAAAAGATCCCCGAATACGTACGATGCCGCCGATCGGCTGGTCGAGATGATCTCGCCGCGCGAACGAGTGGTCTTGACCCGGTTCCGTGGAGACTTTCTTTCTTACAGCGAAAGGGTCTCCTGTGGCAAAGCGCCCCACATACCCGCCGGAGTTCCGGCGTAGGATCGTCGAGTTGGTCCGCTCCGGCCGCAGCGTGAGCTCGGTGGCCGTCGAATTCCAAGTCGTGCGGCAATCGATCATGAACTGGATCAAGCAGGAAGATCTCGATACGGGCCGTCGCACCGACGGTTTGACCAGCGAGGAACACCAAGAGCTGACGCAGCTGCGCAAGCGCGTGAAAGTGCTCGAAGAAGAGAAAATCATCCTAAAAAAAGCCGCGGCGGATTCAAGGGGTCAACGCAACACTACGCCGATGACCGACATTGGAGGTATTGCGAGTGGCTCGTACAGGACGGCCAGGTCTTCCCCCATCGCAGAAAGCGGAGCTTTGGCAACGCTGGAGAG
>JAJYFM010000025.1 GCA_021790895.1 bacterium | reverse complement strand
AGATCGTGATTGACGAGTGCGGCAGCTTTCTTCAACTGCGCCATCGCAACGATGACCTGCTTGGGCATCACATCGCGGGGCCAGCTACCCTCGCCGATCTCGAAATGGATGAGCGAGCGCGCGGACTGCGCGCCGTAGTATTTGTCGGCGGGCACATCGATGGCACCCATGGAGTCGGTCTCTTTGCGCGACTGAAGCGCGCCGTTGGAGGCGTTTTTGGTGGTCGTCATAGCCCCGCTATCTTTGCGCGAAGCAAGCCCCGACCGCCTGGACTTAGGTCGCTCGGGGCGCCCGCGAGGCGGCCCGTTTCGGCGCGACCCTGCCCACTTCGCCCAGAACCCTCATCTCGACGACCTCGTAGACCGTCAGCGGAAAGCGCGCGTCGTGGCGGCGCGGGTTGCAACGGCCACAGGTCATCGAACGCCGCGGCAGGCGGCGCCGAAGGGCCTCCATGCCGCAATGCTCGCAGCGAAAGATATAGCGGGTGCTCGCCTCCTGGAGCGGGCGAACCGTGCCGAGATCGTGATGGATCGAGGTGATGCCGCACTGCTTCATCTTGCGTCGAAAATGCGCACCGTGCCCGGTCTCCCCGAAACGCTGGTAGCACCAGACGTGGATCATCTCGTGCAAGAGCGTCTCTTCGAGCGCCTCCGGGTAGCGGCGAAAGTGCTTCGGAGAGAGCTCGACCAGTGCGGGCGTGCGATAGGTCGTCCTTCCGGCGCAATTCGAGAAGCGCTCGTTGTAGGCGATCGAACACGCGCCGATCTCACCGTCGAAATGCGTGAGATTGAGGCGCGCGAAGAGCATCTGGAGGTCGGCTTCGGTCGGCAAGGGAGCGCTCATCGTTGCCGATATTTCGCCGTCGCGCACGCGCGTTCCGTGCGGGTTCCGCGAGCGCAGCGGTCGAACGATGCATCCATGCAAGCTCCACCATCCCCAAAACGCGGGCTGCCCGCGCCGCTAGCCATCGGGCTCTTCGTCGCCTTCGCCGCCGTTTTGCTCCTCGTCACCGGCGATTTTATCGTCAAGGGATTCGACGTTCGGGGCTCGGTCTTCGGCACCGGCGGCCCCTCGATGCAGCAAAATGCGGGGAGCGCGGCCGCGGTTCAGGGTGGGCCGCCGCCGGCGGTGATGCTTCAAGTTTCGCAGCTCAAAGCGCGCATTGCAAAACACCCGCATGACGATGTTGCGCTCACGCAACTCGGCGATCTCTATCTTGCGTCCTCGCAATTCGCACGCGCAATTCCCTACTACGAGCGCGCATTAGTCATTAGCAAAAGCAACGTTGCGGCGAAGACCGGCCTCGAACAGGCCCGCATCGGCCTAGCGCAGGCAGCAAAAGAGTGATCGCGCTTTTGCGAGTGACGGTGCTCGCATTCTCATCGCTGGTCGCCGCCCTTCCCAACGGGTTTACCTACCTCGCGACGTTCGCACCGCAAATTCGTCAAGATATGCGCTACGCGACATCGAATAATTTTACCGGTGCGCGCGTTCCCGGATACGACGCACCCGCTTGTATCCTCACCGTGCCGGCGGCAAAAGCGCTCGCAAAAGTCGAACGCCTCTTACTGCGACACTATCTAACGCTTCGCGTCTTCGATTGCTATCGCCCCGAACGCGCGGTTCACGCATTTGTTGCATGGAGCAAACGCCCGAGCGAGATCGCATCAAAGGCGCGCTATTTCCCGAACGTTCCAAAAGCGAAACTCTTCGAGCGCGGATATATCGCTGAAAATTCTTCGCACAGTCGCGGCAGTACCGTCGATCTCACCATCGACGGCCTCCCGATGGGGACGCCGTTCGACTTTTTCGATCCGCTCTCGCGCAGCGACGCTCCGGTTCCCACGCAAGCGCGCGCGAATCGTATTTTTTTAGCGACCCTGATGGAGCGCTACGGGTTCAAAAGCTATCCCGCGGAGTGGTGGCACTTCACGCTCGCGCGCGAGCCATTTCCGAAACGTTCTTTTAATTTCCCGGTGACGGCGCAGCGCTAGCAGCGGCGCCGCGTGCGCCGATCGCGCGTGCAATCTCAACGACATCTTCAGCGTCGAGGGCGAGACTGCGAATAATCTCTTGGTAGCGTTCGACCGCCAGTCGCGCCGAGTTACCGGCGGCGCGTTCCTCGCGAATGCGCTTGACCTGTTCGGTCACTGCATGCGCGAGCGCGCTCGTCACTTCGACCCCGCTCTCTGCAAGTCGCGCCTCGTTATCGCGCAACGTCTGTTCGACCAGCCCGACTCCGGAATGCTTGCCGAAGAGAAACTCCGTGTGCGCTCCGACTAATTCGCTCGGAACCGCTTCGTAAATGCGCCGATCGATCATGATGCCATGCGTGTGAATCCCCGATTCGTGCGCAAAGACTCGCGAGCCGACGATCGGCTCGTGCTGTTGCATTGGCACGCCGCTCATCGACTCCATAAAGCGCGAGAGCTCGCGCAATTTGTGATATTTGAAGCCAGGAATCTCGATGCCGTATAATTGCCGCATCGCCACGACGTATTCGTGCAGTTTGACGTTACCGGCGCGCTCGCCGTAGCCGTTGGCGGTGACCGAGATTACCTTAAAACCGCATGAGGTCGCCGTAATCGCGTTGATCGTGCCCAACCCATAGTCGTTGTGTAGATGCGCGACGACGGGAATGTCTTTGGGGAGTCCTCCGATAAGCCGCGTTCCGTGCGCGCGCATCGCCTCGGGGGTCAAGCAACCGACCGTGTCGGGCCACGCCGGGCGCGTACCACCGGCGGCAAGAACGCGATTGAAGTATTCGAGGAAGTACTCGACGTCGCCACGACTGCCGTCCTCGCCGCCGAATTCGATCTGCTCCGCGCCTAGCGAGCGCGCATAGCGAACGGCATCGCACTGCAACTCGATATTGGTTTCGCGATAGAACGAAAGCGGAAGTTTTAACCACTCCGATTCGTCACGGCCGGCAAAGCGTAGCAACACTTTCCCAATCTTATATTTCAGATGGAGATCGCTGCCGCTGGAAAAAATGAAGAACGTTACTTCGCGCGGATTGACGCCGATCTCGCGCAGCGCGGCGACGGTAACGTCGATATCGTTGCGATTGCTACGGCACATGACGAGGATCTCGACGTCGCCGAGATCGCCGCGCCGTTTTGCTTCCATGACGAGTTGCAGCGTGCGGCGATCCCCTGATGACGCTGCGGGAAAGCCTACGCTGATGATATGGAGACCGACGTCGGCGAGCACGGTCGCGATCTCGAGTTTTTGTTGCGGCGTATAACAGACACCCGGCATCTGCTCGCCGTCGCGCAATGTTTCGTCGTAGAGCCGGAGCTCCGCAGGGTCGGGGAAATGCACGTCACGCGTGAAGCGCGTCGGCTCGGCGATAAGTTGCTCGATCGGCTCTTCAAATTTCATGGCCTTCCCTGCTTCGACGTACGAGGGGGGGCTTCTTCGCAGTCGAAGCAACAGGGCCCATGAATTCCGATCTGCAGCCGCCGGAGCACCCGGCGAAAAAAAAGCCGAAGGGACTAGCGGCGTTGCTCGCCGCGCTCGGTGGGCTCGCCGTAAAGTTTAAGGGGCTCCTCGTACTGTTTTTCCACGTTCCGATGTTGATGGGCGGCATTAGTTTCCTTGCGACGCTCTGGCTCTACGGGCTTGCCTTCGGTTGGCGATTCGGGATCGTTCTCGCGCTCGTATTCCTCGTCCACGAACTGGGGCACGTCCTCGCCTTTCGCAACTACGGCCTCGCGGTCGGTGCTCCGGTTTTCCTACCCTTCGTCGGCGCGCTCACACCAGGTAGTACCCCAGCGAACGAGGAGGACGGCGCGTATATCGCACTCGCCGGGCCGCTGGCCGGGATGGCGCTCGCAGCCGCCTCGCTTGCTATCGGTCTGGTGACGCACGATCCGTTTTGGATGCTCGCTGCGAATATCAGCGCGTTGCTCAACCTCTTCAATCTCGTTCCGGTGATGCCGCTCGACGGGGGCAGAATCATTCAAGCGGTCTGGCCACCGATCGTCGTCATCGCTTTGCCGGTCTTTCTTGTCGTCGCATTTCTCGTACACGTACCGATCCTCCCGATTGCCGTCGTCGCGCTCTTCAGCATTCTTTGGCTTGCGGGATCGTGGCGCACTGCGCTCGCTTCGACCACCGACGGCATCGGGATGTCGGCGCGCATACGCGTCGGCCTTGCCTACGCGGGAACGCTTTTGGGCCTGCTCTTTATCGAAGCACGCATTCACCTACCTGCGATGGCGGCCTTGCACCCATGAGCGGGCGCGAGCCGCCCGATTTTGCCATGCAGCGCGCGGTGGAGGTGCTCGCGAGTATCTACGAGCGCAAACGCCCCGCGCATGCGCCGACGCTCTCACCTCGCGCCGATGCTCCGATCGCGCTCTTCAACGAGCGCCTCTCACTCGTCGTCGGCAACAGCACGCGTCGCGATGTCGAGCGCGAACTCGGGATCGCGTACCGCTACCCGTCGGCGGGCTGGTACACCTATTGCCTACGCATCGCCGGGGATCGCGCGTTTCTCACGCTCTTTTTCAGCAACGCGATCTTGAGCGCGGCGGAGCTCTATCGACCGCGCGGCGCACAAGCGCCCTCGTTGGAAGCGCGCGATTGCGGCAACTATCGCTTGGTGCCGGGCGAGATCACGTTGGGGATGCAGGTGCTTGCGTTGCCCGAATACTTTACGGCGATTCCCGCTCCGAGCGGCGGTAGCTACGCGCAAATATTCGCAACCGGATTTCCCGGCGGCAGCGCGCTTGCGATGGGAAACGATGGAACGATCGAGCGTCTCGCAATCTACGTCGACGCTTCGACCGCCCCCGCAGCGCTTCCCGAGTAGCGCGCCGCCTCGATACGCCGCGGAGCCTGTCCTGAGCGAGCGAAGCGAGTCGAAGGGGCGGCTACTCGGCGTGACACAACAGCGGCTACTCGGCGTGACAAGCGGCAGCGGACCCTAGATATCCACCTTCATCATATTGTCGAACGGCGCAAGGACGCCCGGGTGAAAGTGCTTGAGATCGCGGTTGTAGGCGTAGATCGACATGCGCCCATCTTCAACGATCGAAGGCACCTCTTTCACGAACTGTTTGGTGAGCACCGCTACGTCGGCATTGCGTTTTCTTTGCGAGAAGTGCGTAAAGAGCGCCTTCATCGCGGCATCGGCCTTCGGATCGCACCAACGCAGATCGTTCTGTCCGTTCGGTGGGAACTGATTGCAACGATAGATGAACGAGTAATCGCCGAGCGGATCGTTCCCCCATGCGAACATCGTGACGTCCCAGCTGTTGCCGTAGACGATGCCGCCGTTTTGGTACGGCGCGAAGAACTCCGCCGAAGAGTAATGGCGAACGCTTAGGCCGACGCCGATCTTCTTCCACGATTCGCGCATGAGTTCGATGATGTTATCGGTATCCGGAGTCCCGACGACCGTCGCGAGGTTGAGGACGAGTCGCACGCCGTTCTTTTCGCGAATCCCACCGGGGCCGCGTTTCCATCCGGCCTTGTCGAGAATCTCGTTCGCCTTAGCGATGTTGTACTGCGTGAAGCCGATGCCGTGAACCCAATACGGGGCGCTCTTGGGGTTCGGCTGGTCCTGTAGATTTCCGATATTGTGACGGATTTTTCGATTGATGCGCGCGCGCGGCGTCGCGTAGAGCAACGCGCGGCGGACGGCGAGGCTCGCCACCTTCGGGTGCGAGAGATTGAAATCGATGTGATCGTAGTAATAGTCGGGCTTCACCGAGACCTTAAACGGCGTCATCTGCTTGAGACGATTCACGTAGGCCGGGGAAACGTACATCCACAGGTCGAGTTGCTTCGCCTGCATCTGCGTCAGCACCGTATCGCGGTTGGGAATGATCTCGAAGATAATTTTTTTGAGCTTCGGCAAACCGCGGAAATAGAGCGGGTTCTGCACCATGACGACGTCTTGGCCACGGTTCCAGCGTTCGTACTTGAACGGCCCGATGCCGACCGGCAACGAGTTATAAGGAACGTTGTTGATGTTCGGATACTTTGCCAGCAGATGTTTGGGCAGAACGCACGGGTTCGCATCGGCGCTGGAAAAAAACGTCGTGATAAACGGCGAGTACGGGTGCTTGAGGTGGAGGATCACCGTGTATTTATTCGGTTCCTGAATCTTGTCGATGAGATCCCAGCCCGTCCGGCTAACGATATCGTTCGCCGGATTCATAATCGCATGGATCGACCAGACGACATCGTCGGCGGTAAAAGGGGCGCCGTCGGACCAGCGCACGCCGTGGCGGAGATGCCAGGTGATCGTCTTGCCGTCGGGGCTGATGCCGCCGTTTGCCTTCGTCGGTTCGACGGTGAGCAGTTCGGGAATCGGCTTATTCTGCGCGTTCCATTTCGTTAACCATGCCATCGTCAGCGAGGACATCAGCCCAAGCGTCGTCTGCTGGGTCAACACGGGGTTGAGCGATGAAATGTCTTCTGCGGTTGCATACCGTAGAACGTGCGGGATCGTCCAGGCATTTATTTGCCCGTTCGGCCCAACGGCGCCGCTCTTCTGTACGCGGCTACAAGCGGTGAACGAGAACGCGATGGCGAGGGCGAGAACTGCGAAACGTTTCAAAAGAAGATCTCCTCCTAGACAGCAAGGCAACCTAGTGTTTGTCGGACGCGGGAACATTCCCGTCTAGGGGGCGCCTTTTATTCGGCGGTTGCAACGCTAAGCCGAGGAGCTCGCTTCGCCTTCCTCCGCCCGCATCGCTTCGGGATCGTTTCCGCGGGCGCGATGAAATGCCGCAAACGCTGCCGGAGCGATCTCGGAGGGCTTGATCTCGCTGCGTCCGCCCCAAAAAACATTGGTGTAATCGAACGGTATTCCCGCTTCGCGCAAATGGGCGTCGATCGCCGCTTTGTGTTCGAGAACGAGCGCTTTTTCGGTTCCGTGCGCGACTGCCATAATATTGACATTCATGAACTCCGGGCCGCCCTCGCGCAGATATCCGTGCGTGATGACGTAATGGCGCGCGACCTCTTTGCCGGCCGCGATTTCGCTTCCCGGAGCGACACGCCAGTGAAAAAGCGCGTTATACCGCGTGACGCGTTCGTTGGCGGCATTCGGCTTCACGTGCTCTAAAAATGTAGAGAAGCGCCCGATCACTTTGCGTCGTTCGAGTTCTTCGGCGACGGCAAAGAATCGTTCCAACGACGTGCCGGCCTCTGCGGCGCGCGCAACCCAGCAATCTTTGACGATCTCGTCGAGCGTGAATTCGCGTTTGAGCGCGGTGAGCACGCGCCATTCTTCTTCATCGAGCAGCACGATATTCGTACTCTGAATCTCGCCGGGAGCATCGGCGCGCGCACCGGGCTCAAGGCCGCGTCGGCGAACGTGCCCGACGCCGAGCGCGAAGAGCATTTTCGCCGGCATCATTTTGAACGCTTCCGCCCCGACTTGCGCGGCGAGAAAATCGGCGTGCTTGCGCAGCGAATAACCCTGCGGCACCTTCAACGTGGTCCAGAGACGGTAGGCGCTGCCCGGTGAATCGCCGTCGGTGCTGCGAATGACGATATGCCCCGAGAACGGATCCTCTTTGCTCATGAAATCGAAGGCCGCGTCGAGCCGCTCCGCGGGAACTCGCCAAGCGACGAGCGCGCCGGGTGCGAGGCTCGTTGCAAGCAGCGTTTGCCGGACGCGACGAATCGTCCCCGCCTCGAGCATCGCGACGATGCGTTCGAGCACGACCGGTAACGCGACGCCGCTCTGCCGCGCGATCTCACCGAACGGGTCGCGCTGAAACCCCGTGAGACGGTCCTCCGAGACAGCGAGAATTTCAGCGTTGACGGGGTCTGCAATCGCGATCACTTCGTATATTCACTTTCACCGAGGGCAAGTTCGTAGTTTTGCTCCGCTGTTTGGAGCGAGTAGACCGAGGATACCGCATTTTTCTGCGCCGTCGCCAGCGTTGCTTCTGCGGTTACGAGCGTCACGAGGTTCGCGACTCCGGCTTTGTATTGCGCGCTCGCTGCATTATACCCGACCTGCGCCGCCTTCAGGCTCGCCTGCGCTTGGTCGAGCGCAGATCGCGCGGCGTCGAGTTTTGCAATCGCGCTACGTACGTCGCTCTCGACTTGCAAGCGCGAGAGCGTGATACCCGCTTTTGCCGCGTCGGCCTGCGCCGCAGCGACGGCAACGTTGTAGTTCGTGAGTCCTTGGTCGAAGATCGGCACCGTTAGCGTCGCGCCCACGGATTTCGATTGTACCGGAATGCCGTTGAGCCCGCTCACGTATCCGTCGCTTGCGTTGGCATTGACCGACGGAAACTTCGTGAGACGATTGAAGCGCACGTTCTCTTTCGCCGCCTGATAGCCGTTGAGCGCAGCGAGGTAATCCGGGCGCATCAATAACGCTCGTCGAATCGCCTTGTTATAGGGGAGCACCGGAAATTTCGCCGCCGGTGCCGTCAGCGAACCCGCCGTATTATCGATCGGCTCGATCAACGCATTCGCGTCGAGTCCCAGGGTCGTCGCGAAGGTCGCTTGCGCGGCGACACGCGATCCTTCGTCGGTAACGAGTTGCAAGCGCGCTTGCGCGGTAAGTGCTTGCGCGGAATAGAGATCGGAAGGCGCGGCGGCGCCGACGCGAATTTGCGCCTCGACAAGTCGCGCTTGCGTGAGGTATTGCCTGATAATCTGTTGGTCGACGCTCACCGAACGATCCGCGAGCAGCACTCCGTAGTACGCCTGCGCGACGGAATAACCGAGTTCTTGGAGCGAACGAATCAAGGTGTCGCGCCCCGCGACCTGCCCTGATTTCGCGACATGAATACCCGCGATCACGCGACCGCCGTCGTAGATCAGTTCGCTGAGTTTCAACCCGTAATTGACGCTGTTGTAGATGCCGTTCGGCGTTCCGAGGCCACCGCCGACACCGCCGATCGTACCGGCGGTAAAACTACGCGTCGCGGTCGCGCTCCCCGAAACCGACGGGAAGACGGCGCTCTTCGCGACGTTGTACTTTGCGAGCGCCTGCGCGTAGGTCGCGCGCGCTTGCGCGAGCGTCGGCGATTTCGCGACCGCGATTGCAACCGCTTGAACGAGCGTCACCTTCGTGGGGATACCGGGGATCGCGACGCGCGGCGAAATCAGCCCTTGCGTCGCAGCGTCGACCGTTTGCGGAACGAACGCGCGCAGCAACGCGCCGACGAGCGCGAGCGCCGCAAGGCGCGCCGAGTTTCGCTTCACTGCGCACCGCCCGATACAACGTGCACCGGGCTACCGTTGCGCAGCGAATCGGGGCGCGTCGTAATCACGCGCTCGCCGACGGAGAGCCCGGAGAGAATCTGCGATTCGACATCGGTTTGCAACCCCACCTTGACCGGAACTTGTTTTGCCTTATTGCCGTCGACGATAAAGACCGCGTAGCCGTTTTGTACGCTTGCAACTGCAGCACGCGGGACGATCATCGCATTCTTTGCAGACTGCTTCGCCATCTTTGCCGTCACCAACATGCCGCCGCGCAGAATATCGCCGGGGTTGCGCATCTTGACGCGCGCGAGATAGGAGAGCGTTCCGTTGGTCGGGACCGCGTTTACGGCATTGAGGTGCGCGTGGAAGACCTTCCCCGGCAGTGAGTCGGTCGTAAACGTCAGCGGTGTACCGGCATGAACGTAAGCCAGATCGCCGTCGGGAATATTGACGTTGACCCAGACGAGATCGACGCGCGAGATCTGCAATGCGGGCGCAGCCGGCGAAGCCATCGTGCCGGGATCCATCAAGCGCGCGGTCACGACGCCGTCGAACGGCGCATAGAGCGCGGTCTGTCCGATCTGCGTGCGAATGAGATTCGCCTGCGCCGCCGCCGCCTGCGCAGCCGCCTGCGCGGCTCGCACCGATTCGGCATTCGATGGATTGGCCCGAGCGTTTGCCAGTGCCGTGTTGTAATTACCTTGCGCTGCGGCAAGTGCGGCGCGCGCCGATTCGAGCGCTTGCTGTGAGAGATATTTTTGGTTGAAGAGCTGCATGTCTTGGTTAAAGACGAGTTGCGCATTCGCTAACGCCGCCTTCGCGCTCGACAGCGCGGCGTCGTTCGCTTGGTTCCGAGCCGGAAGATCGATCTGCTGGCCGCGCGCGCTTGCCTGCGATTGCATCGCCGTCGCCTCGGCCGCCCGCAATTGCGCGTCGAGCGTCGATGGATCGATGCGCGCGAGAATCGCGCCTTTCGTCACGCGGTCACCGACGTTGACGTAGACCGCCGAGACGGGTCCCGACTGTTGGAACGAGAGCGTCGAGCTTTCATAGGGAGCGATCTGCCCGTCGAGCGAGAGGTAGGTCGCTATCCGCCCCACCGTCACCGGAGTCGCCTCGATATCGAGCGGAATCGGTGCGCGCGCACCCTTTGCCCCGCAACCAGCGAGGAGGACGGCGATGGTAGCCGCCGAGATCGTCATACGGATTGGGCCGGGCATAGCTCTCCTATACAATAATAAGGTCGTTGCTCTCCATATACACCACAAACCTGAGAATTGATTCATGGCTTATCAACAAGCGGGGGATTTCACGCGGGGCACTAACTACTGGAACCCGCGCTATGTCCAAAAACATCCTCCTCGGTCGATCCCACAGCTTCCAATGCCGCGTCGAGGAGTGGATGACCGCGCACAAGGCCGGTAATGCCGGTGTCGAGGTTCTCTCGACCGCGATGTTGGTCGACCTCGTTGAACGAGCGGCGATTGCCTGCCTGGACGGGGCTTTGCTCGACGGGCAAATCTCGGTCGGCACGCATATCGAACTCGAGCATCGGCGCCCCGTTCCCGTCGGCTTCTTGATCCGCACCGAGGTCGAGGTCGCGTTGGTCGACGGCCCCCGCGTCAGCTTCGCCGTTCGCGCCTTCGATGAGTCCGACGCCGTCGCCGAAGGCACCCATGAACGCTACATCATCGACCGGGAACGCTTCGAGGCGAAGCTCGCCGAAAAACTCGATTAAGTTCCTCCTCCTGAAAAGGGTGCGGCAGGCTCGGGCAGAAGAGAGGGGAGACGGTTCTTCGGGGGCCCCGTCGTCGGCGAAGGCCGGCCACGGGCTCCTAGCGTTGTTTAACAGACGACGTTTAACGAAGAAACCGAGGCATCTTTACGACTCTCTCACCTATCGAGGAGGATACTTTGAAGCGACTGAGCACCGGAGTCCTGGCAACGCTGATTGCAGCGTTCTGTGGACTCAATGCGGTCGCAGCTCCCTCCGGCGCGTCGCATGGAAACATCGGCAACAAAGCGATCGTAGCGGATATGAGCTCGACCAATGCGGCTCCGCCGGCGAACTTCGGTTCTCCGCCGTCGGGGCAGGTCCCGATTCTTTATAACGACCACCACGTGTACTCGAAACCCGACCTTCTGAAGAAGGGCCGCGTTCTTTCGGCACTCGTGCGTGGCGGCACCGTCCTGATCCCCCTGCGTTCGATGTTCGAACAAATGGGTGCGACGGTGAGCTATAACGCCCGTACCAAACAAGTCACCGTCAGCAAGCCCGGCGCGATGATCAAACTCACCGTCGGCAAGAAGACGGCGATGATCAACGGTGAAGAGCGCACGCTCGACGTCCCCCCGATGATCTACAAGGGCTCGGTCCTCGTGCCGATCCGCGTGATCTCGGAGACGATGAACGCGTACGTTCAGTGGGTTCCCGAGAAGCGCGTCGTCGTCGTGCGGTACATTCCGCCGACCCCGCCGCCGGCACCGCCGACCCCGCCGCCGGCTCCGCCGACGGCCGCTCCGGCAACGCCGCCTCCGACCCCGACCCCGGCTCCGGTCGTTGGACCGTACCAGGATCGTTTCATCGTCGGCGACTACCTCGTTTCGCCGAAGATCTACAACGAATTCAGCCCGGGTAACACCGGCTCGACCAGCCCGTTCTCCTACGCGATTCGCGGCGCCGTCGAGTTCAATCTCTTCAACCTCCCCTGGATGATTGAAGGCGATTACCGGCAGTTCAACTACGCCCACAAACAAGGCGTGGCGACGCCGGCCGGCTACACCCCGGCGAACAACAGCTGCGGTAACCTCGGCGTCACCGGCGATGTCGGTTGCGTCACGGGTATCGGCGGCACCGGCTCCTACTTCGTGCCTGCGTTCAGCGCCAGTGACTACACCGGCGATGCTCGCCTCGGCCTCCGCGTAGCGAATCCGCGCATCTACATCGGCGTGGGCTACATGGTACGCACGAACAACTACGGCTATGGCCGTTTCAACGGCGTCGGCTTCGGCATCGAGAAACTTCCGAGCCTGAACAAGCGGTTCTCGATCTATGGCAGCCTCTGGGATTACCCGACCGTGAAGACCAACTACAGCAGTGCGTCGTTCAGCGGTTCGGTTACCTACAGCATCCTGCGGTACGAGCTGGGCGCGACCTACTCGTTCCTCAAGAGCCCCCTGTTTATCGATCTCGGATACCAGGGTGATCGCGGCTCGGTGAAACTCAATGCACCGACCGGCTTCTCGGAAGCTGGACCGTACATCGGTCTCGGCGTCAAGTTCTAAGCGACTCGTCGCAAACGAACGAAAGAGTGCGCCCCCGTCGCAAGACGGGGGCGCACTCTTTTTGTTCTACCGAGCTTCCGTTACGGTCGCTATGGCGCCGAAGAGCTCGACGGCGCGGCCGCCGGTTTGCAGGGCGATGCGAGGAGATCGATATGCAGATGCGGGTCGGAGGTTTTTGTAACCTGTGAGGTGCTTGCGGCACTCCCGCAAGGCTGCGGCATCGCATACCAATGTTCGGTGAATCCGCGCGCTAAGCTCTCCTTCATCACTTTGCCGAAATAGGTGTGCGGGAATTTCTTCACCAACACCAGCATGTAATGATAGGCGCGCTCCTGCTCCGGCTTCACGTAGAGTTTGCTCATCGCCTGAATAGCGAGAAAGTAGCTGCGCGCGAGTTGCGGATCGCCGGGATAGCTATGCGCCCAATCGCGCAGCGCTTCATCGGCGAAATTCACCGACGACACGAGCCCGGAATTCGTCGAATACGTCCCGGCGCGAATGGCATCATCGCGGAACGTGTTGTTGATACCGAGATAACTCATCTTCATGCGTCCGAAGTATTGATCCCCGGGCGCAGAGCGCTGCATCTCTCGGCACTCCATTCGTTGCCATTTGCTGGGTTTGCCCGCGCACGGATGTTCGGCAGCTTGCGCGGTTGCACTACCGAGAAGGGCGACCGCGCTTGCAAGCACGATACCGCCGGTTAAGAGAGAGATCTTCACGTTACTCCTTGTCTCCGTTTGGTCGAGGGAGATAGCGCGCCGCATTCGCTGCGGCGAGTTGCGTCCTTGAGGTTAGCGATGAGAGGGTGTCGAACCCTTGCACGATGAGTTCCCAATTGCGGGTCGCCGCACTCCAGTTGCAAGCACACGATCGCCCTGATTTTCTCGAACGCTGGCCCTCCATTCGCCGGGCCGTCGAGCGCTCGCTGGCTGAAAAGCCCGATCTGCTGGTTCTGCCCGAAGCGACGATCCCCGGCTACGTTCTCGGCGAACAACCGGTCGATGCGCGCGAAGTCGATAGTGCAGTCGTGGAGCTTGCGGCGATGGCGCGACGTTTTGGAAGCGCGATACTCGTGGGGCTGGTGCGCATCGAGGAGGCACGCCGATATAACGCAGCGCTCTTGATCGACCGCGACGGCAGCCTCGCCGGCTACGCCGACAAGATCTTTCTCTGGCACTTCGACCGCCGTTGGTTCACCCAAGGAGAACGTATCGAACCAATCGATTCGTCGCTGGGAAAGGTCGGCGCGCTGGTCTGTGCCGACGGGCGGATCCCGAGCATCGCCGCGACCCTCGTCGACCGCGGTGCGCGGATCCTCGCGATGCCGACCGCCTGGGTGACGAGCGGACGCGATCCCGCCGCGCTTGAGAATCTCCAAGCGGATCTGCTCGCCTTCGTCCGTGCTCGCGAGAACCGGGTTCCCTTCGTCGCCGCCAACAAAGTCGGCGGCGAGGCCGGGATCGCCCGCTATTGCGGAAAGAGCGCAATCGTCGCCGCCGACGGTTCAACGCTCGCCCGCGCCTCGGAGCGCACCGAAGAGCGGATCTCCGCGACGGTCGATCTCGGTGCCGCGGAGCCCCCCGTGCGCGTGCGCGCGCTCGCCCTTCCGGGGCGCGCGAGCAGTGCCGCGATGCCGGCCCGGCGCCGCGTCGCCATCGCCTACGACGCCGCGTTGCCGACCGAGCGCGCCCGCCGCTTTCTCGATGCGCCCGACTCCGTCGAAGATGCGTGGGAGATCGACGATGCGGCCCTCGCATCGCCGCTTGCACTCACCGAGGCACGGCTGCACGGCATGCGGATCTTTCGCTGCGCGAGCGATCTCGAACGAAGCTGGTGCGAGCGCTTCGCGCGCGCGCGCTGCGCCGAACTGCGTTGCTACGGTATCGTCGCGCACCGCCCCTCGGAAGAGATCTTCGCCATCGATCCCGAGGGGACGGTGCTCACCGCAAGTAGCGCGCAGCAGCCGATCGTTGCCTTCGCAATCGATCTCGCGCGCACGGAAAACGGGGAGCTCGCGCCAAGTAGCGACGCTCTCGCCACGCTCGCTCGCGTCGAAGGCCTCGCCGCAAAAGGCAGCGCGTGAGATCCCTCCGTTCCCTGCTCGTTGCAGGCGCTGCACTCATCGCGTTGCTCGGCTCGATCTGGTTACCGCGCTTGCCAAGATTCGTCCCGGCAAAACTTTCGTTCGCTTCGCTGCCCTATTTCGTCGGTAGCCGAATCGCGCTCGGCGCCGCCGGCCTCGCTCCAAACGCCACATGGTCGACGCTCGGCCACGTGCACCTCTCCACCACGAACGACGGTCGACGCTATCTCACATTGCAAGCTCCCGGAAGCGCAGAGGTGATCGCGAGCGACGGCCATGCGATCGCCGCGCGAACGCTCGCCGTTTTGCCGCCTCCGCCGAAGAACGAAACGCTCCTCGCCGTCGCGTGTTACAACGACGGCGTCGCGTTCTACGATGCACGCAGCCTCGCGCTGCTCGGGCTACTCGCGACCGGCGGCTCGCCGAGCGATCTCGCCGCCGAGAACGGCCGGCTCGCCGTCACCGACAACGACGGCAGCGCCTTCACCGTGATCGATCGCGCATCGTGGCGCATCCTGCGACGCCCGATCGCTGCAAGCGACGAAGTTGCGGCGGCCCCCGGCAACCGCTTCTTCACCACACTCCGTGATTGGGAGGGTTTCGGTGCGGTCGCGCGCGTTTCGGCGCGACCGCAGATCGCGAAGACCGGAATCACCGCGGAGGGCATCGCGGTCGATGCTCGTCGCAATCGGCTCTACGTCGCCAACGTCAACGACGGTAGCGTGCTCGAGCTCGATGCACGCACGATGGAGCCGCTCGATCGCATCGCGATCGGCTCGCGCGTCTTCTCGCTTGCACTCAATGCCGACGGCACGTTGCTCTACGCCGTCCGCAACGGCGGACTCGCCAACGATGACGGCGACGTCGTCGAGATCGCGACACAACCGCGCCTCCACATCCTCGCACGCAGCGCCGCGCTGAATCTTCCGCTCGGCCTCGCGCTCGACCAACGCGCGCATCGACTCTTCGTCACCGACGAAGCCTCCGATGTCATCTACGTCCTCGACCCGCAGACACTACGCGCCATCCATGCACCGGTACCGACCTGCAATACGCCCTGGGATCCGACCTTCGATGCGCGTTCGGGGCGCCTTTACGTGCCCTGCGCGCGCGACAACCGTTTGGATATTTTGAATGCCTCCACGCTCGCGCGCGTTCCCGGCGCACCGATTCGCACGGCCGGATATCCGCTCGCGGTAGCGGTCTGGCGATGACGCTCGCGCGCCGCTCGTTCCGTGCACTCTCGGCGGTTTTGCTGCTGCTCGCCACCGGAGTGGTCGCACCGCCTGCGCCGTTCCCGAACGTGCTCGCCGAAACACGTTCGCGTGCGGAGATTGCGCCGGGGCTCCGGCTCGCACGCTATCGCTTTCTCACCGCACAGGGTCCCATCCACGCTTCGGTGCTCGCCTTCGATCCGCACGATCCCCGGCTGCGGCTCGTGCCGTTCCTCGCGCACCATGCGCTCGTCGGTGCACGCGAGCGCCTCTCGTCGATGCTCGCCGCCCATCCGCGCGCGGTCGCCGCGGTCAACGGGGATTACTTTGCAATTGCCGGCGACGGCGCACCGATCGGCGGGCTCGTTCGCGACGGAGCGCTCGTACGTTCGCCCTATCCGCGCGCGATGTTCGCCATCGATACCAACGGCGACGCGTGGATCGGCAACGCAATCTTTCAGGGATCGCTCTCGATCGGCGGCGTGCAGCTTGCGCTCGCGGCGATCGATCGTCGCGTGCGCCACGGCCCCGCACTCTTTCTCCCCTCGTACGGCGCGCTACCCGCGCTCCCGGATGCAACGCTGCTCGCACTCACACCGATCGCCGGATCGCCACCCTTTGCAAGCTATCGCGTGCTCGCGGTCGCCGATAACCTGCAGGCGAATCCCGCCGGCTATTATCTTGCCTACGGTCTCACCAGCGAAGCGACGATCGGCGTACCGAGCGTCGGCGCAACGCTCGATATTACCGGCAGCATCGAACGCACCGGAGAGCAGAGCCCGATTCGCACGGCATTCGGCGGCGGCCCGCTCTTTCTGCGCGCGGGAGCCTACCAGCACGATCCCGAGGAACCGAACGGCGCCGGTTTTTCGGTAGCAATACCGACGACGGCGATCGGTATCACCGCGAGCGGTCGCGTGCTGCTCGTCGAAATCGACGGAAAGAATCCGCATTACAGCATCGGGCTCACGCGCCGCGAGCTCGCTGCATTCATGCTCGCACTCGGCGCGCGCGACGCGATGGCGCTCGACGGCGGGGGATCCTCGGTGATGCTCGCGCGCACGCCGGGGCGCATGCACGCGCGCGTTCTCGGATATCCCTCCGACGGCAGCGAGCGTCGCATCGCCGAAGGGATCGCCGTCGAAGAGCTCGCGCCCATCGGCGCACCACGCGCGCTCGCGATTCGCCCGCAGAAGATTCGCGCACTCGTCGGTGCGCACGTCGTCGTGCATGCGTTGCGCATCGACGGCGCCCTTCATCCGCTCGGCGCCGCCGATGCAAACCTCCGCGCTCGCATCGAGCCCACGGAGCTTGGCCGCTTTGACAACGATACGTTCGTCGCTCGCGCGCCCGGCAAGGGAACGCTGATCCTTCACGACGGCGCGCTCACGGGGCGAATCGAGATCGAGATCGTCGACCGACCGGCGACGCTGACGATCCATCCGCGACTCGCCGACCTCACCGCGCATGCGGCGCTACAACTCCGCGCCGTGGCGCGCGACGCCGACGGCGCGCGCATTGCGCTGCCCGAAAAGCTCCCGTGGAGCGCCGCCGGTGCGAGCATCACGCCCTCGGGTCTCTTGAGCGCCGGGGCATCGGATGCCGTGGTGCAACTCGCGATCGGCGGAGTCTCCGCGTCGAAAAACGTGCGCGTCGGCACGCATTCCGTTCGCTTACACCTCGCGAGCGTGGCGCGTTTTCTGAGCGTTCCCGCAGCGGAGGGAGGCGGCGTCGCGGTGACCGACGGCGGCAGTACGATCGAACTCCACTACGATTTCAGCGGAGCGGAGCGCGCAGCGTTCGCATTGCTCGAACAGCCGCTGCCGCCGGAGACGACCGCGCTGAGTTTCGACGTTCGCTCCGCAGGGAAAGGCGGCTTCCTGCGCGTCGCGATGCGCGATGCACGGAACGACGATATTTTACTGACCGCTGCCCGGCTCGATCGCGCCGGGCTTCGTTCCGTCCGCGTCGTTCTTCCCGCAACCGCACTGCCGCCGTTGCGCCTGACCGGCATCTATATCGTGCGTGCGCTCGGCCCCACGCGAGCGAACCGCTCGTCGGGGAGCATCGCGTTATCGAACCTACGCGCGTTCGTCGCCGGTGCGCGCCCCAAAGAACCAAAAACCCAGCGCCGCGAGCGCAAGTAAGAGGCCGACACCCACGACCGGTAATGAGGGAACGGCGAGTACCACGATCGCCGGATAGCGATGGATGCGCGGTTGCAAGTAGAGATCGGCGACGCGCGTGCGCACCCCGTTCGCTGCGAGCCCAAGGCTATGCGCGAGCGTGCGACCGAGCGAATCGTCAACGGCGAAGAGCACCGTGCGATGCGCGCTTCCGCCACGCAGCAGCGCGGCCTGTGCCGCGGTAAAGAGCACGACTTTCACGTTGCGATGCACTGCCGGCAGCGCGAAGGAATCGAAGGGAAGGTTGAACCCGGCGATCTCCTGCGTGTGCTGCATCAGTAAGACCGGCGAGAGAAAGGTCGTTCCGGTGGGCTGCGTGATCGTGAGATGCGCGCCTGCGAGCGTATCGGCGCTCACTGCGACGACCGTTCGTTCTTGACAGCGCAGCAGCGTTGCACCGCTATAGAGACCGTGTTGACAGGAGATCGACGATCGCGAAGTGCCGCGCTCGAGGTAGGCGTGCGCGCCGCGACGATCGAGATCGGGGAAGACCAGCGTCGCACCGAGCTCCGGTAATACAATCTGCGCTCCTGGAACCGCGACGATCGTGCGCGGATCGGGAGCGAAGAGCGAGTTCGAAAAAGCCGCCGCACCGACGACGAGCGTCGCGGCGAGCATCAACAACGCAGCGGTGGTACGGCGACGCGTCGGCAGGCTCCGTAAGGCTCGCAGAACGTTGATACACCCGAGTATTGCTGCCGCGGCGATGATAAGGATCCACCACGTCGCATGGATGAACCCAGCGTCGGGAAAGGCAAATTCGGCGAGCGCAGCGGCAACGATCGCGATGCAGAGAGCGAGGCCGATTCTCATGGTGACTCCAAAAGCGGTGCGAGGGCGCGAACGATCTGCGGATAGGTCAGCGGCCCATCGAAGGCCCGCACCACAATACCGCGCCGGTTGACGATCGCCGTCGTCGGAAGGCCGAAGGCTCCGAAAGCGCGGCCGTAGCGCTGCGTCGGATCGACGACGATCCGATACGTGATGCCGAGCGAGCGCGCAAACGCGCGCGCGACCGGACCGGATTCACCTTGATCGATGCCGATCACGCGCACTCCGCGCGCGGCTTCCTTCCGCGCGACGCGCTCGAGATCGGGCATCTCGGCGCGACAGGGCGGGCACCAACTCGCCCACAGATTGACGACGAGAACGCGCCCGCGTTCGTCGGCGAGCGAGAACGCGTTCCCGCGTTCGTCGAGAAGGGGAAGATCGGGAAGCGGAGCGCCGATGAGCGTCCCTGGGCCGGCGGAGGTCGACGGGCGGAAATACGGCACGAGCAAAAACGCCGCGAGTGCGATTGCGGCAACAACAAGGAGCCAGCGCCAAAGCCGAGTCATCGGAGCGAGCATACGACCTTCTTCCCTATCTCTCATGCGAGATTCATCGACCTCACCTTCCGGTAAACGCGCCATCCAGGTACCCAGCTCCTGCGAACCGAATCGTGGGCTCGCTCATGCCCGCACACATTCTCGACGGCCGTGCCCTTGCAGCCGAGATGCGCACCGATTTAACGGCACGCGCTGCGGCGTTGCGCGAGCGGGGTATCCAACCGCGATTGACCATCGTATTCGTGGGTGAGAACGAGTCGAGCCTTGCCTACGTACGCAACCTCGTTCGCAGCGGCGAACGGTGCGGCGTCGAGGTCTGCGTCGAACGACTCCCCGAAACGAGTGATACGGCAACGGTACGCAAGAGCCTGGAGCGGCTCGGCCCCGACCCTGCGGTTCACGGCGTGATGTTGCAGCAACCACTTCCGACATCGCTCTCGATTCGCCTGATCGCCGACGCGATTCCGCCGGAGAAAGATGTCGACGGCGCGCACCCGACCAACCAAGGGAACCTCGCCTTCGGGAGCGGCACGCGGTTCATTCCGGCGACGCCGGCCGCAGTCATGCGCCTGCTCGAGCGCAGCCCGCATTGGCCGCCGCTCGGGCGGCGCACCGTCGTCATCGGGCGTTCGATCGTCGTCGGGCTCCCGGTCGCCATGCTCCTCCTCGCCGCCGATGCGACCGTCACCGTTCTGCATAAGGAATCCACGAGTCTCCAACCCTATCTCTCGCTCGCCGAGATCGTCGTCGTCGCAACCGGTGTTCCCGGGCTCATCGGCGGTGCGGATATCGCGCCGGGCGCAACGGTAATCGACGTCGGAACGACGGTCGTCGACGGCGTTCTGCGCGGGGATGTCGATTACGAAAGCGCGCGTGCAGTCGCAGGTGCGATCACGCCGGTTCCCGGCGGCGTCGGCCCGGTTACGAACATGACGCTCTTGCACAACGTGATCGAAGCCGCCGAATCGACGCGCTAATTCAAACTGAAGTAGGTCCCCAGTAAGGGATCGGGGGCGGTGCGATGCAAGATATCTTCGCCGCGCGCACGCCGTAACTCAATCTCCGCGCGACGGCGCTCGACCACGCGACGCAGTTGCGGCAGCAGACGCTCGAGCACATCGATCTCGGCGCGCAAACGAATCTCCGTCTCCGTTAATTCCAGCAGTCGCTGCTTGATGCCCTCGGAGATGCGCAGTGCATCGGCGACGAAGAACGAGAGCGCGGCGGGATCTTCGGGGCTGTCGGCATCCAATTCGTTGCCGGAATATTCGACGATCAGCGCGAGATATTCGTCGAACGCCGTTTTGAGGTGTTCGGCGAGATCGTCGAGCACGCGCGACGGCGGCGCCTCTTCCAAAATCTCCGCTCGCACCAAAAGATAGGGTTCCCGTGCCAGCACTTCGAGGATGCGGAATCGCTCGGTGCCGATCGTTTGAATGAAATATCGACCGAGCGGTAGTTGATGCGCCGTCGAGATCTCGGCGATCGTGCCGACATCGTGCGGCGTCACCTCGGGATCCCCCGCTTCCGCTCCATCGGCGATAAGCGCGACCCCAAAACCCTCACCGGTCGAAAGACATTCCGCGATCATCTGCCGATAGCGCGGCTCGAAAATATGAAGGTTGAGCGCTGCCCCGGGAAAGAGCACCGCATGAAGCGGAAAGAGGCGCAGCCTCGCAATCATGGGCTGGTAGGCGTTCGCCCCCGGCAGCGCACGGCCTTCCCCCTCACGCCTGAAGAAGCGGGCCGATGCGCTGCAAAGCGCGAAACCATGCGGGGTGGCTGATGCGATAACCTACCTTGAAGGCGTCCACCCTCCGATCCACGCGCTCTTGCTGGAACTCGAACAACACGCGCGCAAGGACGGCGTCCCCCTCGTCTCGCGCGATACGGGGCGCTTGCTCTCGACGCTCGTGCACGCCATGCAGGCCAATCGGATCCTCGAGATCGGCACCGGATATGGCTACGCAACGCTCTGGATGGCCTTCGCACAACCTCCAATGGGCAAAATTTGGACGCTCGATACCGACGTGGAGCGGACGGAGATCGCGCTATCATATTTTCAGCGATCCGGCGAAAGCGATTATATTACCCTCTTCAATCAGAGCGCGCTTGAGTTGTTGCCGAATTTCGGGCATCGCAACCTCGACATCGTCTTTCTCGATGCACAGAAATCGGAGTATATCGAGTACCTGGATCTCGTGGTGCCGATGCTCAAGCGCTCCGGGCTCATCGTCGTAGATGATTGCCTGCTCGGGAACGTTGCCGAGACTCCCCAAAAGGGCGATAGCAAAGACGAGCGCGCGATTCGCGCCTTCAACGAACGTTTTCTCAGCCATCCCGATCTCGACGCGACGATTCTTGCGCTCGGCAACGGCATCGGTATCGGGGCTCGCATTCGGTGAAGCGCGGCACGCCCGCGCTCGCAGAGGAAACACGCGCGGCGCTGCGCTGCGTCCCCACGGGCGTCGCGGTCGTCACCGTGGTGCGCGAGGGCGAGGCGCGCGGAATTACGATTAACGCGTTTACCAGCGTCTCGCTCGAGCCGCCGACGCTGTTGGTCTGCATCAATCGCCAAGCCCGCAGTTACCTCTACATCGCGCATTCGCGGCGCTTTGCGCTCAATGTTCTTGCAGCCGATCAGCAAGAGATCGCCGAACGTTTCTCGGGGAAACGCCGCGAGCGGCAATTCGAAGGGCTCGCGACCACGCTTGGAAACGGCGGTATTCCGCTCATCGATGGTGCGCTCGCCCATTTCGATTGCGTCGTCTCCGCAGAGCACGAAGTCGGATCGCATTCGATCTTCATCGCCGAGATCGAACGTGCGTCGCATCGCATCGGCGAGCCGCTCGGGTATTTCGACGGTGCATTCCGCACCTTCGCCTTGGAACGCGTTCCATGATTATCGAGAGCTTCGCGGTCGGCGCGCTCTCCTGCAACGCGACGATCCTCGGTGATGAAGAGAGCGGCGAGGCGATCGTTATCGATGGTGGTGATGGTCGCGATGACGTATTGAAGCGCCTTGCGGCGCGCGGATTACGCGCTCGTTATCTCGTTCATACGCACGCGCACTTCGATCACATCGCCGATGTCGGCGGTCTGCGCGCGCGAACGGGCGCGCAGGCGCTGCTCCATCCCGCAGATCTGCCGATCTATCGCGCTCAACCCGCGCTGGTGCGCGCATTCGGTTTCTCGATGCCCGAGCCGGTCGAACTCGACGGCGATCTCCTCGACGGAGACGATATCCGCGTCGGATCGCTCGCGCTGCGCGTGCTGCACACGCCGGGGCATACGCCGGGAAGCGTCAGTTTTGCCGTCGATGAGAGCGGCACAAGCACGATTTTCAGCGGCGATACCCTCTTCGCCGGAGCGATCGGGCGTTGGGATCTCGGCGGAACATCGATGGAAGATATCGTCGCTTCGATCGAACGCAAATTGCTACCGTTCGACGACGGAACGATCGTCGTCCCCGGGCATGGGCCGAGCACGACGATCGGCCGAGAGCGCCATAGTAATCCCTATCTCGTGCGTTAAAAAGCCGGCCTCGTTACCGTAGGCGGATGAGGATCTTCTCGTCGGCCTGCGCAGCGGCCGCTCTCGGCGCGGCGGGCGGTGCAGCGGCGCGCGCCGGCGCCGGCATCGCGGCGTAATCGGGGATCGCGTCGGCGGCACGTTTCGCGCGATAATCGGCGATCGCGACGTGCAGCGCTTCGATCGCCCGCTGCGGATAATCTTTCTTCTTCTCCGGGTAGCCGTCGAGCGCGGCTTCGATCTCCGCCGTACTCAGCGCTTCGGCTTCATCGATCGTCCGGCCGCGCACGAGATCGACGACCAAACTACAAGTCGCGGTGCCGAAACCACACCCGGTGGTGAAATACGAGATATCCTCGATCACCGCGCCCGGCCCCACCTTGAGGAAAAAGTTATACATATCACCGCACGAGTCGCTGAAATACTCACCGCTCGCGGTCGCATCTTCCATGGTGCGGAATCCGCTGCGCTCTTCGACGAGCTTCTGAAATTTTGGAAAATCCACGATCGTGGGCTCGCTTTCTTTTAGGGAGCGGCTGCGGCTGCGGCCGAACGCACCTCAAACCGACACTCGCGCCCGCCGGTTGCAATCGACTCGGTCTGCGCGTGCTCGCCGATCGTTTCATCGATCACCCGGTGGATCACGCTGCAGACCTCGGGGTTCTCCTTCGCGACCTCCGAGTAGGGGCAATGATGCTCGCGCAGTTCGACACCGCCGTCGATGAGATTAACGGTCGCCGAGACACCCTGCTCGCGGAGCACGTCGCCGAGTTGCGCCGCGCGATCGTGCGTGTTCTCACCGGTAATCCGCTCCCGCACCTTCGCAAGCGTCCGATCCGCGATCCCCTCGAAAAGGCGCTCGACCGCCTCCGGGCCATGCTGCTCGCGCAGCTCCCGCAGCACCGCCGAGAGCATACGGTCGTAGGCCTGCGGAAAATAGCGGTCGGCGAGCGGAGCGAGAGAGAACTCGAGGGTCGGCTTGGTCGGTCCCCGGCGCACGGAGCGCTCGACGACGAGGCCGTCGCGTTCGAGCACGATCAACTGCTGGCGCACGGCGTTCGGCGAGAGGTTGAAGGATGCAGCGAGGTCTGCCGCCGAGGCGCTCCCGCGCCGACGCAGCTCCTCAACGATCCGCCCTCGGGTGCTTTGAAAAAAACGATCTGCGTGCATCTGTAAGGGATTCTAGCACGTGCGACCTAGATAGTAAAGTTTTTCCTTGACTTTCTAGGAAAGCGAGGCTACGATAGCCCGAGAGCATAGATAGCACCTCGTGAATGATCTGGAGCAGGCTGGCAGTGAGCGAAACCATGGGTTTACGCGTCGCAGGGTTGCGCGCGACCGTTGAAAACACCGAGATTCTCCGCGGCATCGACCTCGTCGTCGAGCCGGGGAAGATTCACGCCCTGATGGGGCCGAACGGCAGCGGGAAATCGACGCTCGCCCTCTCGCTCGCGGGACACCCGCATTACCAGGTCACCGCCGGGAGCGCAACGCTCGACGGCACCTCGCTGCTCGATCTCTCACCGGAGAAGCGGGCCCGCGCGGGGCTCTTCCTCTCCTTCCAATACCCGGCCGCGATCCCCGGAGTAAAAGTCGCGAACTTCCTTCACGCCGCCCGTCAGGCGGTTCGCCCCGGCTCGCTCGCACCCGCAGCTTTCCGCGCGATGCTCGTCGAGAAGATGGATATTCTCGGCATGGATCCCTCCTTTATGGGGCGCTACCTCAATGACGGCTTCTCCGGCGGCGAAAAGAAGCGCCTCGAGATGCTGCAGATGGCGATGCTCGCTCCGAAATATGCGATTCTCGACGAGACCGATTCGGGGCTCGATGTCGACGCGCTGCGCGCGGTCGGCGACTCCATCGCCGCGCTGCGCGCGAGCGAGGAAGGGCGCCAGGCCGGCATGCTGATCATCACCCACTACCCGCGCATTCTCAAACATGTCACCCCCGACGTCGTTCACGTCATGATGGACGGGCGCATCGTGCTCACCGGCGGACACGATCTTGCCGAGCGCATCGAGCGCGAAGGATACGACGGCATTCGCGATGAGGTCGGTGCGCGTGCCTGAAGGCCTCCTCGCCCCGCCGACGCGCGATCGTCTTCACGCCGCGGCGAATGCCGCCGATACGCGGATTCTCTCGTACGCCGCGCGCGCGCGGGCGCTCGACTTCTACCTTACCAATCCATCGGGGCGCGCCCGCCCCAACCGCCGCTGGAAGGTCGATCTCGATGCGCTCGCATTCGATCCGCTCGCTTCGGATGCACCGAAGAACGAGGTCGCTTTCTCGGGCTCGCTCGGCCGTGCAATCGCGCTCCCACTCGCAACCGCTGCGCGCGAGCATCCCGAAACGCTCGCACAGATCGCGCGGCGTATCGATATCGAACGTTTGAAATTCGGCGCACTCGCGCTGGGGCTGAGCTCTCTCGGCGCGCTCGTCCACGTCCCGGCCGATTACGATGTTGCCGAGCCGATCGTCATCACCTATTCCATCGATGCGAGCCCCGCGTTCCCACGTACCCTCGTCTTTTTGGAGCCCGGTGCACGCGCCACCATTATCGTTGAGTTCCGCAATCGCAGCGGCGCATTCGTCGCCGGCACGAGCGAACTCATCGTCGACGAGCGCGCGCATCTCCAGTACGCCACGACGCAACACGTCGATTCCGGCTCCGTTGCCGTCGAAACCGCGCTCGCGCAGGTCGGTCGCGACGCGTCGATCGCCCTTGCGAGTGCGGATTTCGGCGACGGGCTCATCGTCCGCGATCGCGAGAGCTCGCTCGACGCCGCCGGTGCGCGGATGGAGCAGAGCGCGATCTTTCTCCCGACGGGCGACGGGCATCTCGACGTTGCCGCGACGGTCCGTCACGCTGCCGCTAATACGTTCTCGCAGACCGTTGTGAAGGCCGCGGCCGGCGAGCGCGCGATCGCGCGTTTTCTCGGCAATATCGTGATTCTTCCCCACGCCGCCGGCAGCGAGGCCTCGCTGCGCGACGACGCGCTCATTCTCGGGCCGAAGGCGCATATCGATTCGGTTCCGGCGCTCGAGATCGCCTGTAACGATGTGAAGGCCTACCACGGAGCGACGATCGGCGCGATCGATGACGAGCAGATCTTCTACCTTCGCTCGCGCGGACTCGACGAAACCGAGGCTCGGCGGACGATCGCGTTGGGGTTCTTCGAGCCCGTCGTCGACGCGTTTCCGACCGCCGCATTACGCGAATCGTTGACGCACCGCATCGTCGAAACGTTACGATGAGCGGCACGGCAAGCGCAGTGGTCGACGGCGAACGCAACGTCCGCGCCGATTTTCCGATTCTCGGCGCGCGCACCTCGCGCGGCAAGCCGTTGATCTATCTCGATTCCGCGGCGACTTCGCAGAAGCCCCTCGTCGTTATCGATGCGCTCGATCGTTACTATCGCGAATACAATGCGAATATTCATCGCGGTGTCTACGAGATCGCGGCGCGCGCGACCGACGCCTTCGAAGAGGCACGCGCGAAGGTCGCCCGCTTTCTCAACGCCGGTGAAGCGGCGGAGCTGATCTGGACGCGCAACGCCACCGAAGCGATCAATCTCGTCGCATGGAGTTGGGGCGGCGCAAACCTGCACCCGGGCGACGTCATCCTCGTCTCCGAACTCGAACATCACTCCAACCTCGTGCCGTGGCAGTTGCTCGCCGAACGCACCGGGGCGGAGTTGCGTTTTATCCCGGTCGACGACCTCGGCGAGCTCCAACTCGATCGGCTCGACACGTTATTGGAGCGCTGTAAAATCGTCGCCGTCGCGCATGTCAGCAACACGCTGGGGACGATTCTGCCGGTCGCCGAGATCGTCGCCCGCGCGCATGCCGTCGGCGCCATCGTTCTCATCGACGGCGCGCAGGCCGCCCCGCATCTACCGGTCGACGTTCGCGCACTCGATGCCGATTTCTACGTGCTCTCCGCACATAAGATGCTCGGCCCCACCGGGATCGGCGTGCTCTACGGGAAACGCGCCCTGCTCGAAGCGATGCCGCCGTTTTTAGCGGGCGGCGATATGATTCGCAGCGTCTCCTACGAGCGCTCGAGTTTCAACGAACTCCCCTGGAAGTTCGAGGCCGGCACCTCGAATATCGCCGATGCGATCGCCTTCGGGAGCGCGATCGATTACCTCGCCGCCTACGGCATGGAGCACCTCCGCACCCACGAGCGGACCTTGCTCGCCTACGCCTTCGAGCGGCTCGCGGCGTTGGAGAAGCGCGGCCTCACGATCTACGGCCCGCACGACCCCGACCGCAGCTCCGGCGTCATCTCGATGAACTTCGCCGATATTCACGCGCACGATCTCGCCTCGATCCTCGATACCGAGGGGATTTGCATTCGCGCCGGGCACCATTGTACGATGCCGCTCATGGGACGCCTCGATCTGGCCGCAACCGCGCGCGCGTCGTTCTACCTCTACAACGATCGAAGCGACGTCGATGCGCTCGTCGCCGGCTTAGAAAAGGCAGCTGCGATTTTTCGGCTCTCGTAGCCGCGCGATCGCCGACCCGGAGAAAGAACGATGGACGACTTTTACCGCGATTTCATTCTCGACCACTATCGCAACCCACGCAATTTCGGGCATCTCACCGAGCCCGATGCCGTTGCCGAAGATCGCAATCCGCTCTGCGGCGATGAGATGCGCGTCGAACTCGAAGTCGACGAAGCCGGGAAGGTCAGCGACATTCGTTTCTCCGGAAAGGGCTGCGCGATATCGCAGGCCTCCGCATCGATGCTCATTGAGAGCGCGAAGGGGAAATCGCTCGAAAGCATTCTCGCTCTCAACGAAGAGAGCGTGTTGGAGAATGTCGGCATCGATATCAGCCCGACGCGCATGAAGTGCGCGATGCTCGGGCTCGGTGTGTTGAAGAGCGCGGCGCTCGCCGGAATCGCTAAGGCAAGCCCGGAGTAGCCGAGCTCGCGGCGTGCGAGAGAATCGTATCGCCTCCCTTGCGTTTCCCAACTAAAAACGTCATCGTGTAGTGTTTGACCCCGACGATAATCTGCGCGGTGACGCTCTGCTCGCCGCCTGCGGTCGGGGTGCTGCGAACCGTACCGATCTGTAACGTCCCGTCGATAAAGGTCTCGGGGCTGCCGCTTGCAAGCATCGCAGCGGCCGCGGCACTATCGCCGCGCGCGAGATCGGCGAGATAGACGCGCACGAACGCCCGCGCCGCCGAGCCGGCGAGCGCGGGAACGCGCGGCGTCACGGTGCTCTTCGGAGCGGGTCTTGGGGTGCGGCTCGGCCGCGCCTTCGGCGCAGCGGTGGGAGCTGGGCTCGCCGTCGCCGAGGGTGCCGCTGCGGTCGGCGTCGGTTGCGGAGTTGCACTCGGGCTCGCGCTCGGTTTCGCGCTCGGGCTCGCGCTCGGCGTCGGCGTCGGCTTCGGGCTCGGTGTCGGTTTCGGGCTCGGCGTCGTCTTCGGCGTCGGCGTCGCGACCGGCGCAAGCGTCGGTGTCTGGGTGGGAACCGGCGAGATGCTCGGGATGCTCGTCGGTAGATGCGCGTGCATCGCCGTTAAGCGCCCGGCGAGCCCGCCGATCGCAAGCCCTGCAAGCACGACTAAAAGGCCGAGAAGTAGTACCGGCATCCAACCGCCTCCCTCGGGAGGCGGTTCGCGACGGCGACGGTTCGAAAGATCGTTCATGACGCTATAGCGCGGAAGTACGCGCTGCGGGCAGGCTGATCCTCGATTTGACGGCGAAGTATTCTCGCGTGATCCACGTGAGGGTTCCGCTCGATCTCAATGCCAT
>JAJYFM010000068.1 GCA_021790895.1 bacterium | reverse complement strand
CGAGCGGTGGGAGCGCCGGTACGCCGGTCATCGTCAATTGCACGAGCGTCTGCAGCGGAACGATTAGTGCGCCGGTCGGTAGCGATACTTTTTCGGTGAATCTCTACGGCGGTACGAACGGCGGCGGCAGTTTGCTCTCGACCGGGAGCCTCACGCAGAGCATCATTGCCGACCAAGCAAACACCGTAAATATGACGTTCAACGGCGTCGTCGCATCGCTGGCGGTCTCGCTTCCGACGATTACTCCGGGGACTGCCGGCTCAACTGCGGTAACCGTGAACGCATTGGATGCCGCCGGCAATACAATCGTTGGACCGGGCTCATACGTCGATGCAAGCGGAAATCCGATGACGATTACGTTGGGCGACGCCGATGCGTCGGGGAATTCCTCGCTCTCGCAGACGAGCATCACGCAGCCTGGGAGCAGTATTACGCTGAATTATACGGCGAACTTCGATACGAATCCGACGATCACGGCGACCCCCTCCTCGGCCGGCATTGCGAGTGCAAGCGCGGTTGTGGCGTTTCCTGCGCCGACGCTCTCAGGGTTAGGTGTGTGGTCCACAACTGCAGGCTCGACATTCACGCAAACGTTCACCGGGACGAATTTTGTGGCCGGTAGTACGACGGTGAATGCCGGAGCAAACGTTACGGTCTACAACGTGAACGTGACGAGTTTGACGACGTTGACGGCGACGTTGACTGTTGCTGCGGGTGTGACATTTGGAACGCAAGGCGTCATCGTTACGACGAACAACGGTACGAGCGGCGCGCAGCAGCTGGCAATCGCAACGGCCCCCGCGTTAACGGTAACCGCCTTCACCGATACGAACGCCGGATCGCCTGCGGGAGCGGGGAGTGGAAGCGCGGGCGATCTGCGCAGCACGATCCTCGCCGCGGACGCTGCTCCGGGAAGTCGAATCGTGTTTAGCGGTTGCACGCCCACCGCTCCCTGCACGATTACGTTGAACGGAGCGCTTCCGCCGCTCACTGCCAATACGGTGATCGACGGCGGTGCGTACGGCAGCGTGATCGTGAGCGGACAGAATCTCTACCGCGCATTCTGGGTGAGCGCGGGAAGCGTCATCCTCGCAAATGTCGAGATCGCCGATGCGAACGCCACCGGCGGCAGCGGCGGCGGCGGTGGTGGCGGCGGCGGTGGCGGCGGCGGCGCCGGGCTTGGAGCGGGGCTCTTCGTCTATGGCGGTAACGTGACGCTCCTCAATGATTTTTTTAGCAACGACGCCGTGCGTGGGGGGGGCGGCACTGCGGGAAGTGTGGGGTCTGGGGCCGGGGGCGGCGGCGGGCTCGCTGGAAACGGCGGCAACGGCGCATTAAGTACCTCTGGAGGCGGCGGCGGGTTACTCGGTGCCGGCCAGTTGGGTAGTGGCGTCGACGGCGGTAACGGCGGGGGCGGCTTCAGCGGCGGCGGCGGAATCGGCGGCTTCACTACCAACGGCGGCGCCGGCGGCTTCGGCGGTGGCGGTGGGGGTAGCGACGAGAATGCTGGTGGTGCCGGTGGATTCGGCGGCGGTGGTGGCGGCGGCAGCGACGGTTACGGGGGCGGGGGCGGTTTTGGCGGGGGGGGCGGCGGCGGCGGCGGCTCCAATTTCTTAGGCGGTGGTGCCGGCGGGCCCGGTGGCGGTAGTGGCGGCGGCTGCATAATCACCCCGGGTGGCGCGCTTTCGGCGGCGCTCTCCGGTGGGAGCGGCGGTAACTATGGCAATGGCGGGGGCGGTGCGGCGGCAGGCCCGGCGGTTCTCCTCTACGCCGGAACGTTGACCACGTTGAACTCCGGGGCGACCGGGTCGAGTGCGACGGCGGGAGCGGGAGGCGGCGGCGGCGGTGCTACCGCAGGTGGGGCCGACGCAACGCCGGTCTTCAACTACGGCGGCACGGTGAACGGCGTCGCGGTCACTGCAGGGAGCGGCGGCCCGGTTCCAAGCGCGCTCGGGACGGCCGCGCCGTAATTCACGCGCTCTTACGGGCAGGGTTTGAGCACGGTGAATCCCTCCGGGGTCGAGTGCGCAATCACGTATTGCACGAGCGGAGGCTCCGTCGCGCGGAGCTCCGGCGGCGGCGTTTGAAAGGTGACGGGATAGTTCGGATCGTTGCGATGTTCGGGCGAGAACGGATCGCCGCGATCGTCCGGATAGAGAAACGGATAATCGAGATGCGCGATCTGCGCGCTGCCGTCGCTGAGACGCACGGAGATCTCGACGCGCACGCGCACGTATCCGCCGACGCGTTTGCGTTGCAACGCGATGATGTTGACGTAGCCGCACGGCGTGACGCCTGCATTTGCACCGCTTCCGCTCCCCGCGCTCGCCGCACCGCTGCCGGTGCCGCCGGCGCCGAGGCTTCCGGAACCGTGATGCGTTCCGGCGCCTGCGCTCTGCCCCGCGCTCGACGGAAGCGGAGCCGGCGCAACTGGTGTGGCGATCGGCGGCGGTAGGACGCTCGCTCCGCCCGCTTCGTGCAGCTTCCGCCGCGCGGCCGAAGCGCCACTGCGGTTCGGCGTGAGGGAATGCACCGCTTGCGATGCATTGGGAGCGATCGGCGCCGGGCTCGGCGTGGGCTGCGGCGTTGGAACGATGCGCGCGACCTGCATGATATGGATCTGGGTGCGCGGCGGCTTTCGGCGCGCGGATTGCAGCGAAGGGAAGCCGGGAAGGATGCTCGCGAGCAGCGCGTGGAGGGCAACGGCGGCGACCAGCGCCAGGGCGAAGCGACGTGCCGCGCCTCGTTCGCGATTCTGCATCGGGCCGAGGTTTCGCGGCGCACGTGCATTTCGCTTGCGCTCGACGGGCGGAGGCCTCCGCAGACGGGCACCGAAACTGCCCGCCTCGTGAGCATCGAAGAATATATCCGCGCGATTCCCGACTTTCCGATTCCCGGGATCCTCTTTCGCGACATCACGCCGTTGCTCGGCGACGCAAAGGGCTTCAAGGAAGCGATCGATCTCTTCGTCGATCGTTTTCGCAATGAGAAGATCGATTACGTCGTCTGCGTTGAAGCGCGTGGCTACATGCTCGGCGCGCCGCTGGCCTATGCCATCGGTGCCGGCTTCGTGCCGGTGCGCAAACCCGGCAAATTGCCGTTCAGCAAGCTGGCGGAATCCTATGCGCTGGAATACGGAACGAATTCGTTGGAGATTCACGCCGATGCGTTGAGTGCCGGACACCGCGTGGTCGTCGTCGACGATCTGCTCGCGACCGGCGGTACCGCTGCGGCGACAAAACGACTCATCGAGCGTCTCGGCGCGGAGATTGTGGCGTTCGCGTTTCTGATCGAGCTCGAAGCACTCAACGGTCGCGCCTCGCTCGCCGATCACGATGTCGTTTCGTTCTTGAGGTATCCATAATGCGCGTCGCACGTCTCGGCGCGATCCTCGCGCTCTTCCTCGCGCTCGGTGCGGCGGCGAAGCCGACGCCGAGCCCTGCCCCGACGCCGACGCCGGTCGCCGCACCCCGCATCGTCATCGCCGCTCGGCGCGAGTTTCTCGCCTGGCAGTTGGGGAGCATCGACCCCACACATTACATCGGCCCGCTTGCCGTCGCGGCGTCGCCGGCGCGCGTCAAGCAGACCTCGCGCGAACTCGGTCACCTTGGCGCGCTCGACCATCTCGTCTATCTCGGCCTCGTTCGCGACGCTTCGTTCCCCGGGGGCGGCGTCTCGCATCTCTTTCGCGTCATCTGCTCCAACGGTCGCGTCTACGAAGAGATCGCGTTGACCAAGGCGGGGTTGATTCGCGGCATCCTTTTCCGCGATAGCCTTCAGGGACGATAACACCGCGTTCTCGGGCTGATCGGGCGTTCTGTCACGCCGAGGAGCCGCTGAAGGCGGCGTAACGAGGCGGAGGCGGACGCATTCGAGGTGACAATCGTTGCGGCTTTGTGGCACAATGGAGCCATAGGCGAATGACATGACGATTGCGGAGCTCATATCCAAGGTGCAGACCTACGACCCGTCGCTCGACGGGTCGTGGCTTATGCGGGTTTACGAGCTTGCCGACCGCGCCCATGACGGCCAGCATCGCGCCTCGGGCGAATCCTATATCGAGCATCCGCTCGCGGTCGCTTCGATTCTTGCCGACCTCCAAATGGATCGCCAGACGATCGCCGCGGCACTGTTGCACGATGTCGTAGAAGATACCACCATCACCAGCGAGCAGGTCGCCGCCGAGTTCGGCGAAGAGATCGCAGCGCTGGTCGAAGGGGTGACGAAGCTCACTCGCATTCCCTATCAATCCAAAGAAGATGCGCAGGTCGAGAATCTTCGCAAAATGTTCATGGCGATGGCCAAAGACATTCGCGTCATCATTATCAAACTCGCCGACCGCCTGCACAATATGCGCACGCTCGGCAGCCTGCGCGAAGAGAAGCAACGAGCGATCGCGCGCGAGACGCTCGATATCTATTCGCCGATCGCGCACCGACTCGGCATTTGGCGCGTGAAGTGGGAGATCGAAGATCTCTGCTTGCGCTATCTCGAGCCTGCTGCCTACCAAGATATCGTCGATCGCGTTAATAAGACGCGAGCGAATCGCGAAGAAGATGTGCGCGAAGCGATTGCTTCGCTGAAGAACGATTTCGAACAATTGCACATCGACGCCGAGATTCACGGCCGCCCGAAGCACTTTTATTCAATTTATTCCAAGATGAAAAAAGGTCGCGATTTTTCGACGATCTACGATCTTACTGCGGTCCGCATCCTCGTCGACAACGTCAAAGATTGTTACGGTGCCTTGGGCGCAGTGCACTCAAAGTGGACGCCGCTGCCGGGACGCTTCAAAGATTACATCGCGATGCCCAAGCCGAACATGTATCAGTCGTTGCATACGACGGTGATCGGGCCGCAAGGTGAACCGCTCGAAATACAAATTCGCACGCGCGAGATGCACCGTATCTGCGAATACGGTATCGCTGCGCATTGGCGATATAAAGAAGGCGGCAAGGCCGACAACTTCGAGAATAAACTATCATGGCTGCGCGCACTGCTCGAGTGGCAAAAGGATATGCGCGATTCGCGCGCCTTCATGGAGAGCCTCAAGCTCGACCTCTTCGATTCGCAGGTCTTTATATTTTCACCGCGTGGCGACGTGTTTTCGGTTCCCGCCGGCGGAACGCCGATCGATTTTGCCTATAGCGTCCATACCGATGTCGGCAATCATTGCGTCGGCGCGAAGGTCAACGGGCGCATCGTTCCGCTCGACTCGCAGTTGCAAAACGGTGATATCTGCGAGATTCTCGTGAATAAATCGAGCGGGCGCCCGTCGCTCGATTGGCTCTCGATCGTCAAGACCGGCGGGGCGAAGCACCGTATCAAACAGTGGTTCCGAAAGGAACGGCGCGAAGAAAACGTGATCGCCGGCCAAGAGGCGGTCGAAAACGAGCTGGCACGCAATCAACTGCGTGTCGATCTGGCGCGCGGCTCGACGATCGAACGGATCGCCGCGAAGATGAATTTCAGCAACCCGACCGATCTCTATGCTGCCATCGGGTTCGGTGATGCCTCGGCGAGCTCGGTCGTCAATCGTATTCGCGAAGAGCTCAAGAGCGAAAACGTCGTCGACCTCACGAGGGTCGTGCGCAAGACGACGGCGCGGCGCGGCGTGCGCAGGCGCAGCGGCGTCCTCATCGCCGGTGTCGACGATGTCGTCGTGCGCCTATCGAAGTGTTGCTCGCCGGTGCCCGGCGATCCGATTATCGGCTACGTCACGATCGGACGCGGGGTGAGCGTGCATCGGGCCGACTGTCCGAACGTCGCGTTCATGAATGCGACGCCGGAACGCATATTACAAGCGGAGTGGAGTAACGAAGCCGATCAGACGCATGCGGTCGATGTCGAAGTTGAAGCCGACGATCGTGCGCAGCTCCTCGGTGATATCATGGGCGTCTTCGCGGAGCTGAAGACGTTGGTAAGTTCGGTGACGGCGCGCGCCCGCAAAGACGGGAGTGCGGTAACGAGCCTCACGGTGCAGATTCGCGATCTCAACCACCTCCATAAGTTGCTCACGAAAATCGAGAACCTGCGCGGCGTCCGGCGCGTCTACCGGGTCACCAAGCGCGAGCGTACCGCCACATCATAGCGCTGCTGCCCCACGCCTGGTGGTTGCTCGCGGGTGCCGCCTTTATCGGCGGCGCGATCAATAGCGTCGCGGGCGGCGGTTCCTTTCTTTCGTTCCCGGCGCTGCTCTTCGTCGGCGTTCCACCGATCGTCGCCAACGCAACGAACAACACCGCGATGTGGGTCGGTGTGATCGGCAGCGCACGCGGATATCGCCGCGAGATCGCCGAGCAACGCCGCCTGATCGCCCCGCTCTTTGCCGTTAGCCTCGTCGGTGCAACGCTCGGGGCGCTGTTGCTGCTGCGCACGCCCTCGACGCTCTTCGAGCGAATGGTGCCGTGGTTGTTGCTCGGCGCGGTCGTGCTCTTCGCATTCGGGCCGCGGATCGTTGCCGCCGAACGCGCGCGCGCCGAGCACCAAGCGAGTTGGGTGCAACTCGCGCTGCAATTCGTGGTCGCCATCTACGGCGGATATTTCGGTGCGGGAATGGGTTATGCGATGCTGGCGCTGCTCGCATTCTTTCCGTTGCCGAGCGTTCATGCGGCCAACGGCATCAAGAATGCGCTGGCGATCGCGATCAACGGCATCGCGATCGTTCCGTTTGCGATCGCGCGCGTTATCTGGTGGCCACAGGCAATGTTGATGGCAGTTGCGGCGATGCTCGGCGGCTACGTCGGCGCGCGACTCGCGCTCCGCGTGAGCTCAACCGCGATGCGCGCCGCGGTCATCGTGCTCGGCGTCACGATGGCGGTCGCGCTCTTCATTCGCGGCGTGTAACGGGTTGCGAGCTACGGGACGACGACGACCGTGGTAGCGGCATTCAGCGGCGATTGTGAGTCGTAGCCGGAAGTGGTGGCGCCGACCGTGGGACATGACAATGCGCTTGGAGCGCCGGAGCAATCAAGCAGCGCTCCGGTGCCGCGAGATCCACCAATAAACGAGCCGCCGATGAGGACGTCAAAGAGCCCCGCCGCGTTTGGGTAGGTCGTTGCCAGTGAGAAAACCTGAATGCCGCTGGATGAATCAACACTCACAGATGCGGTCGTTCCGACAGGTTGCGTCAGGGTGTATTGCCCCCCTGAGTACGCGCTCTGATAGACTCCGAGATTTTCGGTGGCTGAGTCTTCATCGAGAAAAAGTTGACCGTTCGTGCCCACCGCTATCCCGTTGGGAAACGCACCGGGAATCGAGGGCGCCCCGTTGACCGTCATCGGCACCGGTGTTCCAGATGCGATATCGTAGGCGAAAATCGTTTCGTTTCCACTCGCATCGGTCCCGGAGATCCAGAGCGTCGGTGGGCGTCCATCGCCTTCGGTGCCGGGGTCGAGGGCAAGACCGCCGCCGAATGCGGGCGCCGGCGACGCACTTGCGGACGGCGCGGGCATTGGAGTCGCCGGACCGGTCGGTGCAGCCGGGTTGGAGATGTTGAAATCGAGTAATACCGGCGGGCCATAGAAGTTGTAGATGGTATCGACGACCCACAGCCTCTGCGAACTATCAATAGCCATATTCTCCGGCTTGGTCAAGCCGGTATCGATGAGCGTCGCGCCCGATGTGGAACCGATGGAAGAAAACGGGAGACTAGGAAAGGGAACGGCGTTCAACGGTGGCACGAACGAATCCATGAAGGTGCCCGCGGAGTCGCTGCCCGCGACCCAGAGTGTCCCATTCGCCGGATCGAACGCACTGCCGAAGATGGACGGAGATGCCGCGGTCGAGCCGCCGAAATCGGTGAGAATCGGGCTCAGCGTCCCCGGAGTACCGGATCCACTCGGAGTAAAAGCGTATCCCGCGAATTGAACCGAACCTGAATTCAACCCAACCCATACCTCTTGCTCTTCGCTGAGCGAGAGGGTACTCGCTGCGGATGCACCCGCGCCGCCGCTCGCGACGGCGGTGAGCGTGAGGCTCAACGGCGATGGACTCCAGCTCTTCGTCTGCAACGTCCAGGTCGGAGCGACGATCGGAGCGACGGCCGGTGGAGTATCACAGATTTGGCCGCTCGGTCCGGGCGTGGATGATGGAACCGTCATCGCAATATAAGGCGCGCCGGTCGCGGCATTCGTCGGCGATTGCACGCAGATCTGTGGGGCGCCGTCACCAACGATGAAATTCCCGTCGCGATCGAGCGCGTAGATATGCGCTTGCACCGGTGTCATCCCGATGAGCGTAAAACCGCCGCTGTTGGGTTGTAGATGAACCTGGTTCGGCA
>JAJYFM010000067.1 GCA_021790895.1 bacterium | reverse complement strand
CCGTCGCCGTTGAGCGTCCCCTGCTCGACGCGATCCCCCGCTCCCGCTTCGACCGGCATGCTCTCGCCGGTGAGCATCGAGCGATCGATCGCGCTTGCACCTTCGACGATCTCACCGTCGATGGGAATGCGTTCGCCGGCTGCAACCGCAACGATATCGCCGACGCGTAAGAGATCGGCAGCGATCGTTTCGCGCGTGCCGTCGGCGTTCACGCGCACGGCCGATGGCGGGCGAAGCGCGAGGAGCGCGCGCAGCGCCTGCGAGCTGCCGAGCTTCGCGCGCGCTTCGATATATTTGCCGATCGAGATCAGCGCGATAATCGCGGCCGCCGAATCGAAGTAGGTCGGCACGCCGCGCGCAAGATTGACGTAACTGAGTGCGAGCGCAGCGGTCGAGCCCAACGAGACCAGCGTATCCATCGTCGCGCTCCGCTCGCGCAGTGCGAGCCAGGCGCCGCGGTGGAAACGCGCGCCGAAGAAGAACCACAGGCCGGTCGCAAGCCCCGCTTGCACGGCTTCATCGCCGGGGAATTGCCACGGCAGCATCGCGAGTGCAACGACGACGGCGGCGACGGCGCTCCACACGACGAGCGCGCGCGCCTGCTTCTGCAATTCGGCGGCTCGCTCGCGCGTCGCCGTCTCTTCATCGGGCGCGACTTGCGCGTGATAGCCGGCGCGTTCGACCGCGGCGATGAGATCGGCGAGCTGCGTGCTCGCTTCGAAGGCGACGCTCGCCCGCTCGGTCGCGAGGTTGACCGAAACGTCATCGACGCCATCGACGCGGCGCAATGCGCGCGCGACGTGGTTCACGCACGAGGCGCAGGTCATGCCGCCGATGGAGAGCTCGATGCGCTCCTCGGCGTGCGTGGCGGTCATGCCAGGGCGTATCCCGCTTCGTCGAGCGCTGCGGCGATCTTCTCCCGATCGACCGCGCTCTCGCTCTCGAAATGCGCGCTTCCGTGCGCGAGATCGACCTCGACGTTGCGGAGGCCGGGAAGCGCTTCGAGCGCCTCTTTGACATGGCGGGCGCAGTTCTGGCAGGTCATTCCGGTCACTTCAATCGCTTGCTTCATCTTCGTGCGGCTCCCTTCATTGCCGTCTATTCAGCATAACCACACCGGGGTTGCAAGCGAGCGACCTTCGTCGTCTCAGCCTTGCCTCACCGGCAGAGATGCGGTACAACGGCTCTATATGATGCGTACCACCCGGTGGGCGCGCGGGCTGGTTGCCCTCGCCCTGGTGACCGCCTGTATCGGCGCCACCGCTCCCGATACACACCTGACGCGCGTCGTTGCCGACGACGTCAGCGAGGCCTTTCACCTGCTCTCCACCGTGCCGTTTCGGCCGCTCTCAGCGCAGCGCTTACTCGATGTCGCTCGACACGAGCTCGAAAAACGAGCGAAAGAGCGCGGCGTGGTGCTCTCGCTCTTTCCTGCGACCGCATCGACGCCCGCGGCGAATGTTGCCACGCTCGACGACGAGATCGAGACGATCGCCGGACTGACGCACGAAGATGCGCGCGTCGATGCCTATGCCGCGATACGCGCGATGGCTGCGGCTTTTCACGATCCGTACACGGTGTTCTGGGATCCGCAGCAGATGTTGGCGTTCCAGCACGAACTCGATCCGAAACGCACGGTCGGCGTCGGGCTCGAACTCCGTCGCGCGCGCGGGGGGGTTGTCGTCGGATATATCGTTCCGAATACGCCCGCCGATAGCGCAGACATTCGCGTCGGCGATCGGTTGACGGAGATCGATGGAAAGAGTACGCGCAATCTCGGGAGCGCCGCCGCCGAGCGGCTCTTTTCCGGGAAAGTCGGCAGCCCGGTCTCGATGACGATCGAACGGAGCGGCGAGCACGCGCGCACGTTGACGCTCGATCGCGCCCTCTATCGTCCGCCGACGGTGACCGACCGCATGCTGCCCGATCGCATCGGTTACGTTGCGGTGAGTGCGTTCGGTGAAGCGACACCCGAAGAGTTCGGCGGTGCGTTGAATCGACTCGTCGCCGCGGGCGCACGTGGGCTCGTGTTGGATCTTCGCAACGACGGCGGCGGATTCGTTTCGTCGGCGGTCGAGATCGCCTCGGACTTTCTTGGGCGCAAGCCGTTGATGGTGATCGAACGACGCGACCGCGCACCGACGACGATCCACGGCGAAAATGATGCGCCGGTGCACCTGCCGATGATCGTGTTGGTGAACGGCAATACTGCGTCGGCATCGGAGATTACCGCCGGAGCGCTGCAAGACGATCGCGCCGCCGAGCTGATCGGAACGCAGACGTTCGGGAAAGGCGTCATGCAAGAACTCGACCCGCTGCGCGACGGCGCTGCGCTGAAAATAACGACCGCGCATTACTTGACGCCGTTGCACCGCGATATCAACAAACGCGGGCTCACGCCGAACATTCGCGTCTCGGGAGCGCAGGTGCGACGAATCGGCGAGCTCTCGCACGATCCGCAGTTGCAGGCGGCGATGCACGCATTGCTCGCACAACTCGTCGCTCGCAGCCATACGCCGCGCTGATGCAGTACGCCGTCGCCTATGCACTCAGTAGCGCGGCAGGTCTGCGGGCGCTCTTTGCCCTCGCCGTTGCGTCACTCGCCGTGCATGCCGGGTGGTTTCACCCGCCGGCCGATCTTGCGTGGCTCGATTCGTGGCCGGTGACGGTGACGTTGCTCGTGTTGGCGGTGCTCGAACTCCTTGCCGATAAGGTGCCGTTGCTCGATCACAGTCTCCATGTCGCGCAGAGCGTGCTGAAACCGGCGGTCGCGGCGATCTTGGTGGCCGGATCGCTGCACGGATTGCCGGGCCCCGCGCTCGTCTCGCTCGTCGTTCTCGGTGCGCTCAATGCGTTGGGCATTCACGCCGCCGCCGCGAGCGGGCGCGGCGTTTCGACGAGTGTCACCGGCGGTTTCGGAAATCCGATCGTTTCGTTATTGGAGGATATTGCTGCGCTCGGTCTCACCGTGACGGCATTTCTCACCCCGTGGCTCGGCGTGATTCTCGCGGTCATCGTCGGCGCGATCGCGATCCGCGTCCTCGTGGGGGTACGAGCAATGCTCTTCGCGAAGGCACGCGCGAACGTGGGCGATTAGCTCAGCTGGGAGAGCGCCTCCTTTACACGGAGGATGTCGGCGGTTCGAGCCCGTCATCGCCCACCACGTTTTTTCGTGCGCCTTCGCGCGAACATAGAGAACCATCGTTCTCTGCGAACGTTGTTGTCAAAATGACCGCCAAAGCGACTGGAGTATATCTGTTCGTGCTATCCGGATGAGGCGGGTGATGTTACGTGCATGAATATCTCCCCTGACGCCTGTCGAGGTTAGCGGTGCTCTGCCTTTCGCATCCCCGCGATCAGTTCGTCGGCAATCTTCGTGGGGACGCCATACCGCGATTCAAGATAGCGTGGATCGTCGACCGAACCGCCGGCCATGCTGAGCACGTGCCAAGAACCGTTTTTTAAATGCAGCAACGCTTCTCCACCGCTCTCTCCGGCGATCCAAACAACGAAAGCATACCTCCCAACGATAACGATCGGTGCGACGGTTGGAGAGGAAACGAATTGCTCCACGGTTCGGGCATACCTGATAACGGCTTCGGCGACGAGCGCTCGTCGAGCGGAGCCTCCAGGCCGCTGTGTCACCCTACCAGGGTGCGCGCTCGCTCGGGGGCCGGTCGCGACCATGCTGATTCCCAAAAAAACGAACGCGAACAAAAAACCAATTCCGCGGCGCACGATCGACGGCGTCATGGTGCAACTCCCTCTCTTGGCGCCGTGCAGAGCGCCGGCTTCCGTGTTAGCGAAGAAAACGAATCGTGAACGGATACGCGTAGGCTTCGCCGTTCGCCGTCTTGATGGCGGCGACGATCGTCAGCGCAATGTCGATGATCCCGAGCACCATCATCAGCGGAATGCCGATCACGATAAACACGAGCAAGAACGAACAGAGCAGATAGATCGTCATCGATATCTGAAAGTTCAGCGATTCTTTCCCGGTGCTGTCGACCAGCGGCGATGTGTCGCGCTTCATCAACCAGACGATCAACGGCCCGATCAGGTTGCCGAACGGAACGATGAGCCCGGCGAGCGCGGTGAGGTGGCAGAGCATCGCCACGGTTTTTTCGTCCTGCGCGCTCTGCGCGAGTACTGGCCTCGCGCCGGCGGCGAGCATTGCCCCGCAGGAGGGGCAGAAGCGGGATTCGGGGCCACATGTCGTTCCGCAATTCGAACACGTCATTGCATCACTCTCCCAAAAAAGCCCGAGGTTCTATGAAGAAGGGTGCGACCGGGGGCGGAGGCATTCCTGCGCCGAAGCGGCGTCGAGACGACTGTTGAGAAATGAGGTTGGAATGGCGGATTCAGCACTGGTACGGATCGATCGAGAAGAGGGCGCTGCACTCATCACGATGACGAATGCAGCGAAGCGCAATGCGCTCTCCCGCGCGATGATGCGGGCATTGATCGACGCGCTCGACAAGGTCGCGGCGGATTCACAGACGCGGGCGGTCATCCTGCGCGGCGAAGGGCCGGCCTTTAGTGCCGGGCACGATCTTCGCGAGATCGCCGAAGCGCGCGGCGCCGAGATGGATGAAATATTCGATACCTGCGTCGAATTGATGGAGACGTTGCAACGCATCGAGGCGCCGACGATCGCCGAGGTGGACGGCATCGCAACTGCCGCCGGCTGCCAGCTCGTCGCAAGCTGCGATCTGGCGGTCGCCTCCGAGCGCTCGGTCTTCGCGACCCCCGGCGTCAAAATCGGTCTCTTTTGCAGTACGCCGATGGTCGCGCTGACGCGCGCGATCGGGCGCAAGCAAGCGATGGAGATGCTGCTGCTCGGCGAGTCGATCGACGCTGCGCGCGCGCTTGAATGGGGGCTGGTCAATCGCGTCGTTCCCGCCGAGAACGTTCATGCCGAAGCGCTCGCGCTCGCCGAGCGGATCGCCCGCTCCGCGCGTAGGACGGTTGCTACCGGGAAAACGGCGTTCTACGAGCAGATCGCGCTTCCGCAGCACGAGGCCTACGCCTACACCAAGGAGGTCATGGTGCGCAACGCGCGCGCCGCCGACGCCGTCGAGGGCATCGGCGCATTCCTCGAAAAACGCTCGCCGCGCTGGTCCGCGTAGCGGGCATTCCGGGCGACGCGGACGAAGGCATCCGCCGTGCAACTGCTTCAGAAAAACACGCGCTTTGCCGCGGGCATCCTGCTCGTCGCGCTCCTCGCTTGCTGCGTCGTCGCCGTCCTTCGCGTTCGTACCGAGATCCACGCGCGAAGAGTTGAGATCGCGATGGATTACAGCGACTTCGCGCAACTCGCTCGCTCGTTCGATTATCGAGCCGACGCCTTCCTCATCGCACTGCGCAGAGCGGGGCTGACCTCGCTCGCGGTCAGCGAGCAATTGGGATCGAATCTCGGCAACGACGGGTCGACCACGGTGATGACCGGCGCGCAGATTCTCAACGGTGCACGCCTTGCGCCGATTGACGATCCGCTGCTCGCGCGCCTCGCTCGCGAAAAAAAGATCGCGAGTCGCGCGGTCTACCTTTCCATTGGGCGCAAGAGCACGTACGATCGCCTGCGCCTCCAACTGCCGTTGCACTTCATGCCGAAATCGATTCGCATTTTACGCGCGCACCGGCCATGGCTGATCGAATTGCACACCCAGATCGATTACTTCAACGGCATCGGTCTCGGCATTCCGACATCGGAGATTTTGCTCGCCAAACGGCTCGGCCTATTACTGATACCGCGCTTGCAGAACGACGAACGTTTTAAAGCGCCGCAGATGAACGCCGAGCTCAACGGCATTTTGGCGCTCGATCCAAAGGTCTCGACCGTCATTTTCTTCGGTCTGAAAAACCAAGTCTTCGGCTATCCCGATCACGAGAAGGATGCCGCCGAACTTTTCCGATCGCATACATTCAATTTCGGCACGATCGAGGTCTACGATCCGAGCCAAATGCAGAAAGGCAACGACGGGCTCGCCGAGCTGATTCCCGGACGCACGGTGCGCGTGCAGACCGTCCAGAAAGCCGAACTCGACCGCTTGAGCGTTTCGGCATTGGTCGACCGCTTCATGCTCGGAGTGCGCGAACGCAACGTGCGTGTGATCTACCTTCACCCCTATCCTCATCGCGACAAAAAACTCAGCATCGAGGCGACCAACGTCGAGATCGTGCACCGCCTCGCGAAGGGGATCGCCGCCGACGGTATGCGCTTGGGAACGGCAACGCCGATTCCGCTCTATCCCGGCACGAATCGCCTCCTCGTCGGCATCGCGGCGCTCGCCGTCCCGTCGATATTCGTGGTGTTGCTCGGGGCCTTCGGGCTCTACCGGCCGAGCTATGCCGCGATTGCGTACATCGCAACGGTACTGCTCTACGTCGCCGGCATTGCGACCCATCGCGCCGATCTTGTCCGCTCGCTGCTCGCGTTGGGCGGCGGCCTGCTCTTCGTCGTCGTGGCGATGCTCGTCTACGCGCCGGCGTGCGCCGATGAACCGCGCGCGAATTTCTTCGTGCAGTGGTGGCGTTCGTTGCGTTGGTCGTTCGTCGTGATTGGAACGGTGTTGCTCGGCGCGCTCGTCGTGGTCGGGCTGCTCAGCACGCCGTTGGCGATGGAAGAGATCGAGCCGTTTCGCGGCGTGAAGTTGATGCTCGCGTTGCCGCCTCTGATCGCGCTTCTGCTCTACGTTTTCGACGAGCGCTTTAAGGCGAAGGTCGGGCGCGCCGTCGACGTTCTGCTGGCGCCGGTCCGCGCCTACCACCTCATCGTGCTTGCGGTGTTAGCCGGAATGGGGGCGATTCTCTTGCTGCGCAGCGGAAACACCAGCGATATCGGTGCCTCGCACTTCGAACTCGTCGTTCGCCAAGATCTGAGCACCTGGCTCTCCGTGCGGCCGCGCTTCAAGCAATTCCTCATCGGTATTCCGGCGGCGATGCTCTTGCCGGCGCTCTCGCTTGCGCATCGTCGCGCGATCGGGTGGCTCTGCGCGTTGGGCGTCGGCGTCGGTCTCGGTGATGCGGTCGACACGTTCTCGCATCTGCATACGCCGTTGCTGATTGCGATCTTCCGTATCGGCAACGATTTCCTCGTCGGTGCGCTCGTCGGAGCGATCGGTATCGCGCTCTACCGACTCGTTGCCCGCCGTCTCCCTGCATAGCGTGCGCGTCTTGCTCAGCGGATATTACGGATTCGGCAACGTCGGCGATGAGGCGTTGCTCCGCATTATCGTCGAGCGCATCCGCGCCCGCATGCCTGAGGTGGAGATCGAAGCGCTCTCGGCGACTCCCGAGGCGACGAGCGCGCAGTACGCGATTCGCTCGACGCAACGGCGCGATACCGGTGCGGTGCGCGCGGCGATCGATCGTGCCGATGCGCTCATCTCCGGCGGCGGCGGACTCTTGCAGAACGCAACCAGCACGCGGAGCCTGCTCTATTATGCGGGCCTCCTTCGCACTGCGCATCGGCGAAAAAAGAAAACGATGATCTTCGCGCAGTCGGTCGGCCCGCTCGACGGGCTCGGAGAATTTCTCGTGCGCAGGCTCTGCTCCGGCGTCGATCGCGCAACCGTCCGCGACCGGCGCTCGCGCGAGCTTTTGCAGTCGTTGTTGCCCGCGACGCGGGTGGAGCAGAGCGCCGATCCCGTCTTTCTGCTCGATCTCGCTCCCGACGAACGGGATGTGCGAAACGAAGGGCTCGACCCGGTCGCCGCGCCCTACGTGGTGGTGAGCGTGCGCAAACATCAAGCGTTGCGCGTCGGTATTCCGGTGATCGCGCGCGCCGTCGATCGGCTCGCGCGCAAGCACGGACTGCGCGGCGTCTTCCTGCCGATGGGCGGAGCCGAGGATGCCGACGTTGCAACGCGCGTCATCCGCGCCTGCGAGAGCGCGCCGGTGCTGTTGCCGGAGCGTTCGATCGAGCGGAGTGCCGCCATCGTCGCCTCGGCGCGTGCCGTCATCGGCATGCGCTTGCACGCGCTGATTTTCGCCGCACGTTTCGCGGTGCCGTTCCTTGCGATTCCCTACGACCCGAAGGTCGCCGCGCTCTGCGAGGATCTCGCCTATCCGCTCGCTCCGCTCTGGGTCCCCGGTGGGGAGGCTCCCGATGACGCTGCGGTCGATGCGAGTGTCGAGCGACTGATGTCGGAGCACGCGCGCTTGCACGAGCACCTGCAAGGGGCGGTGCTGGCCTTACGCGCCGGTGCCGAACGGAACTTCGAGATCCTGCAAGATTTGCTCGATCAGTAAGAGCCGATGGTGCCGAGGGCGAATGAAAGCCCTCCCATGAACGACGCTTCGCGCGCGGATTATCGCGCTACCCTCAACCTTCCCGCTACCGATTTCCCCATGAAAGCGGAGCTTCCCAAGCGCGAGCCGGCGCGCGT
>JAJYFM010000066.1 GCA_021790895.1 bacterium | reverse complement strand
CGCAATCGCCGCTTGGAAGCGCGGGTGATTCCGCTGCAGCGCGACGAAGCATTCGAAGAGCAACTGCTCCGTTTTCACCAAGGCGATGAAAGCGCGGATGCCGAGCACGATCCCGCGAACCCGCCGATGCGTCGCAGGCGTTTCGTCCCGAAAAAACGCGACGCGCCGCAGACTTGAGCGAATATCTCGCCGTCGTTTCGATCGGCACGAATTCAACGCGCGTCTTGCTCGCCGATGCGCCGGAGGGGCGCCCGCACGTCGCGCTCGAGCGCTCGATCGGCACGCGCTTGGGTGAAGGCGTCGGCGAGAGCGGAATGCTCGGCGAAGAGCCGATGGAGCGAACGCTCGAAGCGGTGCGGGTGCATATCGGGAGCGTGCGCGGTCACTACCTGCGGTTGTACGCAATCGCTACGAGCGCGGTGCGCCGCGCGACCAATCGCGAGGCCTTCTCGCGCGCGGTCGAACGGATTACCGGCGTTCCGCTGCGCGTGCTCTCCGGAGAGGAAGAGGCGGCGGCATCCTTTCGCGGCGCGATTGCGAGCTTGCCCGCGAGCCCGGGAACGATGACCGGAGCGATCGATGTCGGTGGCGGCAGCACGGAGTACGCGCTCGGCGACGGCGTTCTCCCACAGCGATCGCTCTCGGCGGAGATCGGCGCGGTGCGACTGACCGAGGCGGTGCCGCAACTCGCCGGCCGCGAGGGCGCAGTTCCCGATGATGCGGTCGAGCGGGCGCAAGCGCTCGCTCGCGATCGTCTCGCAGCGTTGGAGAATTTTCGCGGTGCGGAGCGCATCGCGCTCGTCGGCGGCAGTGCGACCAGCGCGGCCTCCATGATTCGCGGGAAACGCGGACGGATCGAACGCTACGAACTCTCACGCGATCTGCTCGCCGCAACATTCGCGCGCCTCTGCTCGTTGGGAATCGACGAACGGCGAGCGCTCGAAGGCGTCAAAGCGCAGCGCGCCGATATTCTGCCTGCAGGCGTGCTGATTCTCGCCACTGCGTTGGAGCGCTTGGAGATGGAGCACGCGACCGTCACCGCCGGGGATCTCCTGCTCGGCTATCTCCTCCAACAGCAGGATGCATTGGCAGCGGCGCGGCATCAGGGCAGAGCGGGAGGGTGGTGGAATCGGTAGACACAGCAGACTTAAAATCTGCCGCTCGCAAGGGCATCCGGGTTCAAGCCCCGGCCTTCCCATAGAGATTCGTCAGCGATTCATCGGCAACCAAGATGCGCGCTCGGCGGTTTGAGCGAGCATGTCCGCATCATTGTTCGCACCGTTTTCATTTCGCTCGGTCGACATTCCCAATCGCATCGTCGTTTCGCCGATGTGTCAATATTCTGCAATCGACGGCACCGCGTCGGATTGGCACCTCGTCAATCTCGGCCATCTCGCCCTCTCGGGGCCGGGGTTGGTCTTCTTCGAAGCGACACACGTGCATCCGGAGGGGCGGATCTCACCGCATTGTCTCGGCCTCTATAGCGACGAGAACGAGCGCGGGATCAAGCGCGTCGTCGATTTTCTCAAGACGTGGTCGAAGAGCCGCATCGGCATTCAACTCAGTCACGCGGGGCGCAAAGGCGGAACGCAGCCGCCCTTCGCGGCTGGAGATTTACCGATCGATCCACCGCTCTGGCAACCGGTCGCGCCGAGCGCACTCGCATACGACGAAGGCTGGGCGCAACCGCGCGCACTCGATCGTGCGGGCATCGCCGGAGTAATCGCGGATTTCGTTGCTGCGGCGAAAGGCGCGCAGCGCGTCGGCGTCGAGGTGGTGGAACTGCACTTCGCGCACGGTTATCTCGCGCACCAATTTCTCTCGCCGCTGAGTAACCGGCGCGATGACGAGTACGGCGGATCGTTGGAGAACCGGATGCGTTTCCCGCTCGAACTTTTCACCGCCGTACGCGCGGCGTTGCCCGCGGAGATGCCGGTCGGCGTGCGGATCTCGGCGACCGATTTCGTCGACGGCGGCTGGGATCTCGATGCTTCGATCGCCTTGGTGCGAAAGCTCGCTGAGCGTGGGTGCGATTTCGTCGACGTTAGTGCGGGCGGGCTCTCACCCTTGCAGAAAATTCATCCGGCGCCGGGCTATCAAGTCGGTTTTGCGAAAGCGATTCGCGCGGCGACCGGCATACCAACGATCGCCGTCGGGATGATCGTCGATCCTGAACACGCCGAGCAGATCGTGCGCGACGGCGATGCGGATTTCGTCGCCCTTGCGCGCGGCTTTCTGCGGGAACCACGCTGGGTCTGGGAGGCCGCCGATATGCTCGGAGGTGAGAGCTTCGTTCCGCCGCAGTATCAGCGCGGCCGTCAGATCGCGATTCCGAAACCGAGCCCCAGGTAGTGGGAGGCGATGCCGGCGCTCGTCGAGCGCGCGGCCTCGATATCGAGCTCGAGCGAGGGTGTCGCAGCGAACTGGAAGCCGCCGTCGACGGTAAAGGCTCCGGGGGCGTCGGGTGCGGTGCGTGAGAGCGCGACCCCCTCGAGGTAGGCCTGGAGGCGCGGCGTGAGCAGGTAGGTGAGCGCCGTCGAGGGCTGGAGCGCGATGTAGCGCTGCCGCCTGCCGCCGGAGTTCGCTCCGCTGCTATCGATCGCGCTGAGGGTGAGCCCGAGCCCCGCGCGCGCGCCGAGCGCGGTCGCGAGATCGAGATTGAACGTCGTCGAGGGTGCGCCGAGCGTTACCCCGCGCCGGGCCGTCGGGAAGCTCTGAATGAGGTCGAAGGCCCCGCCGAGGGTCGCTTTGTCGAGGAACTGCCACTTCAGCCCCAGGCCGAGGTCCTGGAGGCCGGCGGCGGGGATAGCGCTGCCGGCGACGACGTTGGGGCCGTTGATATCGGCCTCGAAGCCATGCCCGAGCCCATAGCGGAGAAATCCCTGCCCCAGGCTCACGTTGCTTCCGGCGGCATCGACGGTATTCTGCATGCCGAACTCGCCGACGAAATGGTGTTTTGCGACCGCGCAGGTCGAGTAGCCGATCGTCGGCCGGTTGAGAATCGCGAGGAGTCCGCCGTTGCAGAGGCTCGCAGGTTTCGGCGCCGCCGCGGCCCCGGTGGTCACCGCCAACGCTGCGGCGAGGGCGAGCGCGCGACATGTCGAAAGCATCCTCTCGACCTTTGCAGGCGCGAAAGTGTCTCCCCTGCTCGTAGGATGGCACGGAATGCCTCCTTCGTAGTGAGATGAGGCATCGCTTCGATACGTTTCCCGTTCATCTACAGGAGGACGCCGTACACGTGAAAATCGTGGTCACCGTCAAGTTGGTTCCCGATCCCAACGGCGAGAAAAAAATCGACCCCGCAACCAAGCGATTGGTACGCACGGGCGTTGAAACCGTTATCAATCCCTACGACGAATATGCGTTGGAAGCTGCGCTGCAGCTCAAGGAACGTATCGGCGGTGACAGCACGGTGACCGTGTTCTGCATGTCTCCCGACACGCTCAAGGAATCGCTGCGCAAGGCGCTGGCGATGGGCGCCGACGGCGCAGTGATGCTCTCCGACAGCGCGCTCGAAGGAAGCGATGTTTGGGCGAGCGCGCACGCGATGAGCCTCGCGCTCAAGAAGATCGGCTTCGATATTCTCATCGTCGGCGGACTTACCGATGACGGCAGCACCGGTGCGGTGCCCGGCGCGCTGGCGGAGTTTCTCGGAGTTCCCTGTCTCACCAACGTGCGGAAGATCGATATCGCCGACGGAAAGGTGCGCGTCGAACGCGAGACCGACGGCGGTTATCAAGAGGTGACCGGTGCATTACCGATGCTCGTTACCACGGCGTTGACCATCGGCGAACCACGCTACCCATCGCTCAAAGGCATCATGGGCGCGAAGAAAAAGCCGATCGACATGTTGAGCGTCGCCGAACTCGGCGCCGCCGATAGCGTCGGATCGACGGGATCGAAGACGGAATTACTCTCCTTTGCACCGCCGCCGACGCGCGGCGCAGGGAAAATCGTCAAACCCGAAGATCCCGCCGCCGGTGCCGCGACGATTCTTGCCTTCCTTCAAGAGAAAAAGTTGGTGTAATGAAAAACGTCATCGTTTACGTCGAACAGAAGAAGGGCGCGACGCGCAAAGTCACCTTCGAAATGCTGACCGAGGCGCGCAAGATCGCCGACGCACTCGGCGGACGCGCGGTTGCCGTGGTGCTCGGTGCCGGTGCGGCGCAGGTCGCCGAACAGGTCAAGAACTATCCGGTCGACGCGGTGCAGGTCGTCGAAGATCCTGCGGTCGACACGCACTTACTCGATCCGATCGTGCAGTATCTCGAACGTGCCGCGAAGAGTGTCGGCCCATCGCTGTTGCTCATCCCCAATACGCTCTCGGGACGCGATCTCGCCGGGCGGTTGGTCGCGCGGTTGAGCGCCGGTATCGCCGCCGACGTCACCGAGATCAGCGCGGCGAACGGTCGCGTTGAATGCGTCTCGCCGAAGCTCGGCGGCGCGCTCGTCACGCACTGCGTCTTGCGCGCAGGCGATTACGGTATCGCAACGATTCGCCCGGGTGCCTTCGCCGCCGTCGCCGGCGGGAGCGGCGCGGCGATCGAACGACAGGAAGCGCAGAGCGCGAGCTATCCGCTCACCATCGAACGTGACGTCGAAGAAGGCTCCGGCGAGATGGCGCTCGAGGAAGCCCCGGTCGTCATCGCCGGTGGGCGCGGCATGGGCGGCGCCGAACCGTTCACCAATATGCTCAAACCGCTCGCCGATGCGTTCGGCGGAGCGGTCGGTGCATCGCGCGCCGCAGCCGACGCCGGTTGGGTGAGTTACAGTCTGCAAATCGGACAGACCGGCAAGACGGTGAGCCCGCCGCTCTATATCGCCGTCGGTATCTCCGGTGCGATTCAGCATAAGGTCGGCATGCGCGCATCGGGAACGATCGTCGCGATCAACAAAGACGAGACGGCACCGATCGCGGAGTTCGCCGATCTCACCGTCGTCGGCGATGCGTTCGCAATCGTCCCGGAGTTAACGAAACTCGTAACGGCGGCGAAACAGTGAGGCGTCTGCGGCTCGCAGCGCTCGTCGCGCTCTTTCTCGGTGCACTCGTGCTTGCGGGCACGCCGCAGGCGAGCGCCGGACTCTTCGGTCACAAAAAGGCGGCGACTCCGTCGCCCTCGCCCTCTGCGCTGCCGACCGCAACGCCCGAACCTCCGAGCATCGCGATCCCGCGTCTGCAGGCGCGCCTGAAGGCGCACCCGACCGATCGGCAAGCCGCTCTCGAACTCGCCGGCGTCTATTTGAGCGTCGGACAGGGCGAGCAGGCGCTCTCGCTCACGCAGCAACTGCTCCAGGCCGGAAACAAAGATGCGCGGATCTATTATCTCGATGGTTACGCGCAGGAGCTCGTCGGAAACGCCGGAGCGGCGCTCGCCGATTTCCAAAGTGCCTCCGACCTCGACCCCACCAACGTCGGCATTCTCTCGCAACTCGCCGACCTCTATGCGCGTAGCGGGAAATTCGACCTCGCGCTTCGCGTTGCAAAACGCGCCATCATCTTCCACAAGAAGAGCGCTCAGGCGCATATCGCACTCGGGGTCGTCTACACCGAGCAACAGCAATTCGATAAGGCGATCGCCGAATTCGCCGTCGCGCAAAAACTCGCGCCGAAAGATCCGACGCCGTCGCTACAGAGCGCGCGCATCTATCAACAGCAGAAACAGTTTCCGAAGGCACTCGCGGCGATCCACCAAGCGCTCGCGATCTCCCCGGGCGATCTCGATCTGTTGCTATTCCGCGCCTCGCTTTATGCCGCCGAGCATAACGACGCGAAAACCGTTCTTGCATACGACGACGCGGAATATGCCGCGACGAATGAAAGCGATCGCGTCAAAGTGCTGATGGCGAAAGCAACCTATTTCATCGGGGAGAAAAAATTCCCACAAGCGCTCGCGATCTTCCAGAAAACGATCAAAGAATACCCGAATAATGCCGTCGCGCTTGGAACGCTGGGCGATTACTACGCCGGGCAAAAGGATTTGAAGGATGCGCACACACAGTGGCTTGCGGCCCTCAAAATCGACCCCAAAAACCCGGCGGTGCTTGCACGCCTCTCGCAGTATGCGCTCAATCGGCACGATGCCGTCGGGGCGACGAACTACCTCTCGCGATTGGTGAAGGTACAACCGTCGGCGCAGAGTTTTGCGATGCTCGGGCAGGTCTATTTCTATCGGCGACTCTACAGCAAGGCGCGCGTTGCCTGCGAGCAGAGTTTTGAGGCGGATCGTCAGCCCGATACCTTAGGGTGCATTGGAAGCGCCGATTACTATCTCCACAACTACGGCGAAGCGGCAAAAATCTTCGATTCGCTCGATAGCAATGCGCCGGGATTCCTCGATCATCAGCCCGAGATGCTGATGGTGGCGGCGGAGACCTACGCGCATAATAACCAGAAGTCGCAAGCGATTCTCGCGTATCGTCGCCTCCTTCGCGTCAGTCCTCATAACTCCGCGAGCTATCGGCAAGCGATCGCCGGTCTTCACGCGCTCTCGAAGAAGCCCGCTGCCCACCGTTAGGATGTAGGCGCTCCGAGCGTGAGAGTCGTCACCGACATCACCCTCGGAGATCACCTGCGCGGGAGCACGCATCCCGAGTCGCCGGAGCGCGTCGAGCGCGTTGCGGCGCGGTTGCGTTCCCACGCGGGGATCGCGATCGTCGAAGAGTCCTTCGAAGCCGACGATGCGACGCTGGCGTTGGTGCACCCGCAACGCTACATCGATATCGTTGCGCGCGAATGCGAGGGCGCGCAGGGAAAGGCCCCGCTCTCGACAGGCGATGTCCTCGTCGACGCACGCTCCATGACGGTAGCGCGCCGCGCGGTCGGCAGCGTGTTACGTGCATTCGAAGGGACGCAGCGCGATGCTGCGCCGCGATTTGCCTTGGTGCGCCCACCGGGGCACCATGCCGAGCCGGAGCGCGGCATGGGCTTCTGCCTGTTCAATAACGTCGGTATCCTCGCGCGCCACATCCGTGCGAGCACGGGCGCACGCGTGGCGATTCTCGATATCGATTACCACCACGGAAATGGAACTCAGGCGCTCGTCGGTGACGGAATCTCGTATTGCTCCTCGCACGCGTGGCCGGCGTACCCGGGAAGCGGCGGCCCACAAGAGCAAGCGCGCAGCGAGAGCGGCGACCTTTTACTCAATCTCCCGATCGATCCGCGCGGCATCTCGACCGAAGGCTTTGTCGCGCTCTGGGAGCGTGTCGCCGGCATCGTGGAGCGCCGCCTTCGCCCCGGTGCGATCCTCGTGAGCGCGGGCTTCGATTACGTACGCGGCGACCCCGTCGGCGATCTCGGGGTCGATCGGAGCGCGGCGCGTTCGCTTGCGCGCATCTTCGCGCAACTCGCGGGAAGCCTCGGCGTGCCGTTGCTCTACGTGCTCGAAGGCGGCTACGATATCGAGCATACCGTCGGATCGATCCTCGAGATCGCCGCGGTTCACGATCGTGGTGAGGCGGATGCAAGCGATGCGGCACCGAGCGCGATTCCGACGCATCTCCGGGAAATATTCGAACGCGTCGAGCAGTCGCGATGACGCGACGGGTGCGCGTGCTTTAAGGCGCGACCGAGGCGGCGATTTTCGAAAGCTCTCCGGAATCGAGCGAGCCGACGAGCGCGTAATGCATCCCGTTCTTCGACCACGACAACAGCGAGGTAGAGCCGCGCGAGGCGAGCTTTCCCGTGAGGCCGTCGAAATGCAACGTGCGCGACCGGAGACCGTCGAGATCGAGCGAGGCACCCGCATTCTCAAAGAGCGAGATCATGCGAATGCCGTCGGAATAGAGGAGATGCGCCTGCGCAACGCCGTCATCGACGGTTCGATCCGCCGCGACGGCGATAAATCCGTCGGGGAGATAGTGCGGCCGACGAACCTTAAACGGAAGCGCTTTGAGAATCGCAGCGATATCGTTCGAGGGCCGGTGGTGAATCGTCCGCTCGATACGCTTGAGGCCGCGCGGAATCTCGAAAATGCGCGCCGGAATATTCTTGGTGTACGCAAGGTTCTCAAAACGCTGTTCGCCGAGCAATGCGCCATTGTCGCCGAAGACCTTGCGTTCGAGTACGAGGTGGCTGCGGGCATCGAGCCAGAGCCGCATCATCGTGTTTCCGGTATAGTTATTGACCAAAGAAACGATGTCGACCGGAAAGCCGAGCAGGTGCCCCGTTCCTTGCTGCACCGGACGATAGTTGCGAAGCATCAAGCCGACGTTATCGGCGATGACGATGCGGTCGTCGAGCGCGCGATTGCGTTCGACGAAGACGCGATGATTGCGCGGATCGAGGACGTAGGTGGTATCGCCGCGCTCGACTTCGGTCTCTCCGAATGCCGATTGTGGAACGATATACCAACGATGCGTGAGGTCGGGCGCGCGATGTTCGACGCGAAAGAGCGTCGCTTGCGTTCCGTGCGATCCGAAGCGGATATTTTCGATCTCGCCGACGTAACTGACGACCCGCGATGCGTGGAGCGC
>JAJYFM010000065.1 GCA_021790895.1 bacterium | reverse complement strand
TCGGCAGGCGAGCGCCCGTCGTATGGTGGCCCCCCGCAACGTGGCGGCGAGCAGTGGAACGGCGCCTGATGGCACCGCCGGACAACCCCAAGAGTCTATCACGCGAAAGCCTCCCAGCGTCAAGGGCCCGGCGGGATTTCCCTCAGGGCCCATCCAGGGAGAGAGGCGAAACTGGTCTCCTGTGGGTCTAGCTCGTTTCGCCGTCAACCGCCGCGTCGCCGTCTCGATGATCGCTTTAGCGTTCGTGGTTTTAGGGATCTTCGCGATCCCGCGGCTCCCCGTGGCGCTCCTGCCGAGCTTCTCGCCCCCGGTGATCACCGTCACCGTCAACTACCCCAACGTCGGCCCCTACCAGATTGAATCGCTTGTCACGCGCCCCATCGAAAACGCGGTCAGTCGCGTCAACGGCATCTCGATGATCAATTCGACGAGCGAGCAGGGGCAGAGCCAGGTGCGCGCCACCTTCCACTACGGCACCAATCTCGATACCGCCGCCGTCGACGTGCAGCAGCAGATCGACCGTATTCGCAACCAACTCCCCAACGACCCGACGCTGCAACAGCCGCAGATCTTCAAGTTCGACGCGAATTCGTTGCCGGTCATCCGCGGATACGTCACCGATCCGAATTACTCGCTGCGCGATCTCGGATCGCTCTTCACCAACCAGATCGCCGATGAATTCTCCGCCGTCAACGGCGTCGCGCAGGTCAGCATCGGTGTCGATCAACAGCGCGCCGTCATGGTCGAGCCCGATGCAAGCCTGCTCGCCGCCAACGGGCTCTCGCTCGACCAACTCGTCACCCGAATCGGCCAAGAGAACGTCAACCTGCCCGCGGGCATCATTCGCGTCGGCACGAACGAATATCAAGTTCGCACCAACGCACTCTTCAAAAATGCCGCGCAGATCGGTGATATCGTCGTCGCGACGAAGAACGGCGTTCCGATCTACTTGCGCGACGTCGCAAGCGTGAAAGACGCGATCGAAGAGCAGCGCAGTTTCGAGCGACTCGACGGCAAGCCCGCGCTCGGCATCACCATCAACGCTCAACCCGATGCGAATATCGTCGCCACCGCCGCGGGCATCTACGGGAAGATCGCGCAGCTCGAGAAGCGCTATCCGGGCATGCACGTCGGCATCGTCTTCGGGCAGCGCACCTTTATCTTGCAAGCCGTCAGCGCACTCGAACACACAGCGATCTACGGCGCGATCCTGGCGGTGCTCGTCATCTTCCTCTTCCTCCATTCGTGGCGTTCGACGCTCGTCGTCGCCATCTCGTTGCCGATCAGCGTGCTCGGCACGCTCTTCGGCGCCTACGTGATGGGCTACTCGCTCAACGTGATGACGCTCGGCGGGCTCGCGCTCGCCGTCGGCCTTATCGTCGACGACGCGATCGTGGTGATCGAAAATATCGCGCGCCATCGCGCGATGGGTAAAGAGGCGAAGAGCGCCTCGATCGATGCAACCAGCGAAATCCTCACCGCGGTGATCGCCTCCTCGATCACCGTCATCACGGTTTTTGTTCCGCTCGTTTTGATTCCGGGGCTGCAAGGTCTTATCTTCACGCCGTTTGCGGTGATGGTGATGCTCGCGGTCGCACTCTCGCTGCTCGTTGCGGTGACCACCGTGCCGATGCTCAGTTCGCTTGCCGGAAACGATATCGCCGCACACGGCGACGCTGTGCCGTTGAACGGCTCCGGAAGCGGAAGAGCTTCGCGCGATCCGTTCAAACGCTTCGCCGCGCGTTTCGAGGGGCAGTACGCGCGTTTCGAGCGCAGCTATCGGTCGCTCCTCGCTCACGCCGTCGACCGGCCGCGACTCGTCGCCGGCATCGCGTTGTTGCTCGTCGTCGCGACCTTCGGCATCGTGAAACTCGGGTTCATTCCCACCGAAACATTCCCGCCCTCGAACTCGCGTTACGTGCGCTTCTTCCTACGCACCCCCAACGGCACCGCCCTGGCGATCACCAACGCCGAAGTGCAAAAAATCGAAAAGGCGATGCTGCGCGATCCGCGCGTGCAGAATGTCGGCATCATCGTCGGCACGCAGGGGCTCTTCAACGCGCTTCCGGTGACCAATCAGGCGACGCTCTCGGTGACGCTGAAGTCCAATGTCGTCGGCGATGCGGCGGCGGCGTACGTCGCGCAATGGCAGAAAAAACTGCAGCGTATCCCCGGATTGCTCTCGTTTGGGCACACCGTCGATATCGTCTCGAACATCATATCGCGCGGCCAGAGCGATCTCGACATTCAGATCTACGGGCCGAGTTTTACCAAACTCTACTCGATTGCCAAAGACCAAGTCTTGCCAGCCGTTGAGAAAATTCGCGGCATCTCACGCCCCGATCTCGGCATTACCGCAACGCAGCCGGAGCTCGACGTCAACATCAAGCGCACCACCGCCGCCCGGCTCGGCGTTTCGACCGCCGCCATCTCGCAAACAATCGATACCGCGACCGCCGGCAGCATCGCCTCCTATCTCCAAATCAACGGCACGCAGTATCCTATTGTCGTCCAGTTGCCGCCCTCACAACGCCGCAGTGAAGCCGCGATTGCAACGCTCGGCGTTCCCATTGCGTCGACCTCAACCGCACTTTCACAGAGCGTGACACCGAGTGCGCCGTTGCCGCAAACCTCGCTTCCGACGATGCCGCTCGGCGAACTCGCGAATTTGCGTTTTGGTGTCGGGCCCTCGGAGATCACGCGCCAAAATAAACAACGCGAGATGGATGTCACAGCGACGCTGCTGAATGCACCGCTGGGGCAGGTCGTCGACGAAGCGACCGCTGCAATGGCGCGCATTACCCTGCCGCCGGGCTACAGCTGGCAGTTCGGGCAATCGGTCACCGATCAAGCGAACACCTTCGCGAGTCTCGGGCTCATCGTCGCGCTGGCAATTCTGCTCGTCTACATGCTGCTCGCCGCGCAATTCGAATCGTTGCTGCATCCGCTGGTCATCATGATTTCGGTACCGCTGGCAAGTATCGGCGTCGTGCTCGCGCTTTTGTTAACGCACCGCTCCTTCGGCCTCACGGCATTCATCGGCGTGCTGATGCTCGTCGGCATCGTCGTGAAGAACGCGATTCTCGTCGTCGAATTCACCAACCGTCTGCGTTCGCGCGGCCTGAGTGCGCGCGACGCCGTGCTGCAAGCTGCACCATTGCGCCTGCGTCCGATCGTGATGACGACCCTTGCGACCGTCGGCGGCATGTTGCCGATCGCGATCGGCATCGAACAGGGCAGCCAGACGCAGGCCCCGCTCGGGACCGTCGTCATCGGCGGCTTGCTCGTCTCGACGACGCTCTCGTTGCTCGTGATTCCGACGCTCTACCTCTGGGTCGCGACGCACATCGAACCGCGCATGCATCGCCGCTCCGGTGCGAGCACGAACGCGCACTCCGGTCTTACCGATCAGGGCGCGACGGTCGCAGAACCCGTCCGTTAACGCCACGAGCATCGCGAAGGCGCTGCAGCTCGGTAATTCTAGTTTATGTTTTTCCTCGCGTAGTATTTTGGCGCGCCATAAAATACTATTTTTTTGATTTTATTAGAAAACGCACCATTTTATGTAGGATTTTGCATCGGGAAAAACAAGCTCGCATATGCGCCAACGTGCGCGGGAGGTAGCCGTGCAACGTTTGATCGGTTTGCTCTTTCTTTTCGTCGTTGCAACCCTTGCAGTTGCAGCCTGTGGTGGCGGCGGTTCATCAAACGCACTCCCAGGGAGCGGCGGCGGGCTCACATCGCAAGCACACGCGAACGCAAGTCTACTCTTTCATTTTCCGCCCCCGACATCGGCGGCGAGTTCGAACCGCTCGCCCCGCTATCTCTCCGGGAAGACCCTCTCCGTCGCCGTCACCATTACGGCGGTGAACGGCGCGCCGCCAAGTCCCGCTATCCCGCCCACCATCCTCGCGGTCGCCGCGGGGCAGGGCACCTGTAGCGCGCTCACCACACTCGGATTTACCTGTACCGCAACCGTCGGTGCAGTCGGCGGAAACGACACCTTCCTCATTCAAGCCTACAGCGGCGCAAATAGAACCGGAAGCCTACTCTCCAGCGGCAGCCTCACCGTCGCAGTCGCCTCTACCGGGACAACGACCGTCACCACCCCGTTGGTTCTTTCGGGAAACGTCGCGGGCGCAACGATGGTAACCCCGTCCCCGAACCCTGCGATCGGTTTCATCATGAATCCCGGCGCAACCTCGGCAACCATCGATGTTCTTTCCGACGGTATCGCCCATACGACGACCGTAAACCTGGTCTTTTTCGATGCGAGCGCAAATGAGATCGTCGGCCCGCTCGCCTCGCCGATCCCCGTCGTCGTCAGCGGCAACGGCATCACCGTCACCCCCGCGGGCCCAATCTCGCAATCGCCGCAGCAACTGACCTTTACGTTCGTCGGCACCTCCAGCGGATCGCCGGGAGGCGTGTTGAGCAGTACGCTCGGCGGCACGATTACGATCGGCAGCGGCACTCAGCAAGTTGTCGGAACCGTCACACCCTTCATTGTTGCAACCAGCGCACCCGGGCCTGCGAACTTGGTCGTCGGCGGCAATGCACAGGCGCTGCAATTACAAGAGGCCAACGCAACAAGTTTTCAAGTTGTCAGCAGCGCTTCAGCGCCGCCGTCGACGGTGACCGGCCCCGTCACCTGCAGCACGCCGTCGCCCGGTACGATGCTCTGCCCCGCAACCGGCGGGGCGCTCTCCGGACTCTCTTTGGTTCCTAGCTCCACGATCGCCGGCAGCACCACGTACACGATCGAAGACGGACATGGCATTTTCTACAACATGGCCGCGACGACCACGCCACAGTCCAGCGGATCGGGAACATTCCCCAATAGCTATCCGCTTGCGTTCTTTACCGTCGCACCGAACGCAACGTTGAGCGAAAGCAGCGTGAAACTTGGCGGTATCGCAATGGCGCCGGACGGAAGCACGTTACTCATCGCCGGGTACGCGACGACGACAGGCGGCGGATATAACTCGTATCTCTACATGATGCCGTCGAATAACTGTACGCAGAGTTCGTGCCCCGCACCATCGGTGACGCCGATGCCACTGCCGACACCGATGGAGACGCCGGTTCCCTCGCTCGTCGGAATCGAGCCCAATGCGTCGATCGATATCGTCGAGAATATTCCGAGTACGGAACAGACCGTGAGCATTCCTCCACCTAGTTGCGGCGCAACATGCATACCCCTCAACGACTTCTTCTCGACACCTGCACCGATTACGCAATTTCTCTCCGGCAGCGACGGGAACATGTGGCTTCTCCAACAGTCGCTTTCGGGAACACCTCCACAGGCGACGGCGACATCGGTACTGTACGGGCTTCCGTCGCTCGCATCGACGCTGCCGGCCTATTCCGGATTCACCGGTACCGTTCAAGGCATGGGGCAGGGCCCCGTGCTCGACGGCTATGGTGCGAGCCTGGGAATGTGGTTTACCGAGCTTGCTTTACCGAAGTTGTTCCTTGCCGATAGCGATATCACTCACGGCAGCGCTCCTCCGAACCCGCCGGTCGAATACCAGTTGTACGCAACCTCATCCTCGCCGTTCGCGCGTTGCGCGACCTATCAGGGGCTTGCGACGCCGCCGACGAGTTTAAGTGGGATCGGTGCGATCACCGCAACTACCAACGAGATTTGGTTCGCCGGATATAGCACGAGCGGCACCGGAACGACGGGCTATCTTTTCGCAGTAACGCCGCAAAGCACCGGTGCGCCATGTCTTGCCGGCGCATTTACTGAACCGATCGTAAACGGGACGAGCTTCTTCCCAACGCAATTCGTGCGCGATCGCGACGGCAACCTGTGGGCAACCGACGGCGTGTCGAACGCGATTGTCCGCTACACGACCGCAGGGCCCACGATGGGCAGCGCGACCGTTTTCACCTCACCATCGCTCGTTGCTCCGCCGGGAGAGCTCGCAACCGACGCCAACGGCAATATCTGGTTCGTCGAAACCGGCTCCAACACGTACGGCGTCATCGAGGTGCAACCGTGATTCTCTCGCCTTCACTCCGACGCACAGCATGCGCGCTCGCGCTTTTCCTCACCCTCACTTCATGCGGCGGTGCGAGCAACGGCAGCAACACTTTCGCGCCTCCGAGCGGAATCGCATCGCGCGCAACGGTCGCGATTCAATTGACCATCCCATCGGCGAAGATCCAGGTGCATGCGCGCTCGCCTCGATATATTTCGCCATTCACCCAAGGGCTCGGCATCACGTTGACGCCGAGTGGTAGCGCGACACCGATTCCCGATACGACACCGACCGTTGCGATCGATCTCTCGAATCAAAGCACTTCGTCGCCACCGAGTTATGGATCGCTCGGTCCAAACGGACAGAGCATGAGCTGCACGCTATCAACGGTAACTGCGAATGCACGCCTCTGCACGATCACGCTCTCCATCGTACCTGGAACGTACAACGCCAGCATCGTTGCGTGGGATCAACCGCCGGTGACGAGCGCACCGAGTTCGTCGACCGCTCCGTCGTTTGCCGCAACTGCACACGAGCTCTCCACGCTAACGCAGCCGATCTCGGTCACCGCCGGTAGCTCGACAGCGCTCAACCTCGTACTCGACGGCGTCGTTGCCACGCTCTCGATCGCGGCGCTGCCGCTGCAACCTCACCTCGTACAGATCGGCAACGATCTCACCGCAATCGGCAGCGGTCCGCTGCTTCTCGAGGTCGCGGCGCTCGATGCAGACGGCAACGAGATCGTCGGCGATGGCGCACCGACGATCTCGCTCACCGATAGCGCGCATGCCTTTGCCTCGATTGCACCGCCGAGCACGTACACCGGCGGGAGCAGTTCGGGGGATGTCGGCGGCGGTATCTGGACGCTCCACACCATCGCGTATGCGCCAAACGGAACGACGCTGACGGCATCGGCGTTATCTCCAAACGGCAGCACAACGACCACGTCGCTCGCGGTCACGACCGAAGAGGAGCTCTGGGCCGTGATCGGCGGAGGCTCTCCCCCCGTCGGGTCGACGGGACGCGAGCCGCAGTATTTCAGTCCCGTTCCAGCGGCGATATTGCAAGGGTTCGCAGTTGCGCCCGGGTTATCGCTAACACCGACCGTCATTCCCTCCGATTTTCTCGGCCTCGGATCGTTACCGACGCTCTGCGGTCAGAGCGGCCCATATTCTTCTGCCGCTGCAAACGGCATCGCCGAAAATCCAGCGAGCGGCGAACTTTGGCTCGCTCTTCTCACTTCGACATCGATGACCGGCCCGAACGCCTGCGTGCAAGCCCTTGCCTTGAATCCCTACGAAGCGCCGCCGGCAATCGATGCAGCGAACGTCATCAATCTTTACAGCGGTACGCCGACCGGCGCCGTCCTCGGCCCCATTGCTTTCCAGGGAAGCGCGACGCTGTGGGGCGTCGATACCACCACGGCAAACGTCCTCGCCTATAACCTCTCCGGCACCGGTCCGTTCTCCACGGCGGCATCGAACACGCCGGGAACGCCGAACACCGGCGCCGGCACGAGCGCAGTACCCACCTATTACACGCTTGCGCTCTCGTCGAGCACCGCGGCAAATTACCCGAACTCGCTCTATGTCAGCGATACGCAGAGTGCCGGCGGGAGCGCCCCGATCTTTCAGGTCGAGCGGTACCCTATCTCGGGTTCGTCGCTTGGAACGGGGGTACTCGCCCAGATCGGTTCGACACCCCTACAATCCCCTTGGGCCGTTCTCGCCGCGGTCGCCGTCGATGCGAACGGCAACATCTATACCGTCAATCCTGCTGCAACGGTCGCGGCCGGCGCTCTCCTCGGGCTCACGCCAAATGCGACGGGATATACCTCGCTCGACGCGGCCTCGTTCGCCGGTCCGATGACCTACGCCAACGATCTCGTTGTCGCTCCCGATGGCTCGCTCTGGGCGCTCTCTTCTCCAACCGCGTCATCCTCGAGCATTTCGGCCTATGCAGTCGGGACGAACACCCTCACACCCGCAACCTTCACACCGCTCCCGAGCTCCTCATTGCCGATTATCACCTTCACGATCGCGCCTTAGCGATCACGCCGAAGCGAACAATCACTCAAGGGTCGCCTAAGTTCCGATAGGGGCGCTCCTCGAAAGAGCGAAGCCCCCGGGTATCCGGGGAGGACGTTCCGATGCGCTCTGCTTTCGTAGTACTGTTTTTTGCCGCGGCGGCAACGCTGGCGGCCTGCGGCGGCGGGGGCGGCTCGAGCGCCCTGCCCGCGGCGAACACCCCCACGAGTACGGGGCTCCGGCCGAGCGCGGCGATGGCCTTCAGCTTTCCCGCGCCATCAACCGCTTCGAGCGCACGCTCGCCGCGCTATCTCTCGGGGAACACGCTGTCGGTCGTCATCACCATTACCGCGGTCAACGGTACGCCGCCGAGCCCCACGATTGCGCCGACAATCCTCGCCGTCGCCCCCGGGCAGGGGAGCTGCACCGCGCTCACCGCGCAAGGCTTCACATGCACGGCGACCGTCGGCGCGGTCGCCGGCAACGATACTTTTCTGATTCAAGCGTACAGCGGCGCGAACCGCACCGGGAGCCTGCTCTCCTCAGGAAGC
>JAJYFM010000064.1 GCA_021790895.1 bacterium | reverse complement strand
CTGACGGGGACGCGCTCGGCGACGCACTCGGTGCAGCGCTCGGCGATGCACTCGGCATAGCGCTCGGCGATGCACTCGGCATAGCGCTCGGCGATGCACTCGGCATAGCGCTCGGCGATGCACTCGGTGCAGCGCTCGGCGACGCACTCGGCATAGCGCTCGGCGATGCACTCGGCGATGCACTCGGCATAGCGCTCGGCGACGCGCTCGGCGACGGACTCGGGCTCGGAGCGCACGTGGTGCTCGGTGCCGGAGAACCTGCTTGCGCGGTGACGGCGGTTAACGGCGCTTCGATCGAGAGTATCTCCTGTCCGTTCGAAGAGAGCGTGAGGTCGAGTCGTGCAGAGGCTGCGAGGATCGGCACGCTCACGGGGCCGTCGAACGTGGGGACGTTCTGCTCGAATTGCGCGGCGTTCTCAGAATCGTTCTGCTTCTCCTCAATATTAAGCGAGAGATTCGGCGGAGCGCCGGCGGCGGGTGTCAGCGTCAGCGTCGTCGAGCAAGCAGAGATCACGATCGGCAGATTCGAAGGCAGCAATCCATTGTCGTTACTATTGACATTAGTTGCCTGACCGTCGCTGGGGTTCTCGCTCTCGGTCTCCTGCGATGCATCGCTGGGATCGACTTTCCCGTCGCCCTTATCATCTGCAGCACTCGCGACGGTTACGCTCGGCGGCGGACCCGCGCTGTAGGTGACGTCGGCGGAGGTTCCGTTCACGGCCGATGCAACCGTCACGGTGACGACGATCGCGGTCGATCCGCTTCCAATCGTCACGGTAAGGACGGCACCCGCAGGAATACTCTGCGAAAAAGTGAGATCGGCAAAGCCGCTTGAATCGAGCGTCCCAGTCGCGACGGTGCTCCCATTATAGGTAACGGTCACCGGTGCTCCCGATGCGGAGCTCGAGGAACCGTTGGACATCGTTTGCCGTGCGACGGAGAACGGCAGGGAGGAACCCGAGGCCGCGCCGACCGTCAGGCCGAGGTGCGAGGGGCTGCTTTGGGTGGTACTCGGGATACTCGGAGTACCGCCGCCTATCCCGGATGCTCCACCTCCGCCGCCGCAGGCGGACAACAGAAGAGCAGCGGCGGTCGCTGCTGCGAAGGGTGCGAGGGATATGAACGGACGTTTAGACATGAGCGCTCTCCTTTGTGTCGCCTATCCTTCCCGGAGAGCGCGCTCCTTAAACATGTTCGGAGAATCTTTACGTTTCCCGAACAAAAGCCCCGTTTGGAGCTGCTAGCGACGGTCGAGCTGCGCGCTCAGCCAGGGGTCGACGAAGTAGCGCCAGAGGATCTTGATCAGCGCCGCCGCCGGAATACCGAGCAGTAAACCCGGTATGCCGAAGAGTTCCCCGCCGGCGAAGACCGCAAACATCACGGCAATCGGGGAGACGCCGACCGAGTCACCCATGATCTTCGGAACCAACACGTTGTCGCTGATGCGCTCGACGACGAAGATGATGATCTGCACCCAGAGCACCATCCACCATCCCTGCGGTGCGCAGAGAATGACGGCGATCAGTTGGCCGATCACCGAGCCCAGCATCGGAATCGCGTACGAGATCGCGACGATGACGCCGAGCAAGAGCGCAAACTTCAAGCCGATGACCGCCGAGAGCACCCATACCGCAAGGCCGGTGATCGCGCTGACGATGACTTGACCGGAGATATAACTGCCGAAGGTTCCGGCAATCTCGGTTAACACCTTATGCGCAACGGGACGATGGCTCGCCGGAAAGAGCGATGCAATGCCCTCGGCAATGCCGGTATCGTTGAGCAAGAAAAAGATCGAGAGTACCAACGATGCAAAGGCGACGAAGAGCCCCGTTGCCGTGCCGACGAGGATCTGCCCCACCGAGCCGAGCGTCGTGCCGGCAAAATGCTGTAACGATCCGGCCCCGATGTGCGTGAGATCGATACCGTTCGTCGGCCACGTCATCTGCGGGAAGTGCTGCTGCAGCGAGAGTTCGACCGAGATGCTCCACGACTCGACCGCGGCGGCGATCGCCGGCAGATTCTCTGCGATCCCTTGAATCTGCACGATCATGAGCGGAACGATGACCAGCAAGGTGACGACCACGAGGAGAATGATCACGAGAAAGACGATCGCGACCGCCAACGGCTTGGGAACGCGCATCGCTTCGAGCCGCTTGACGATGGGGCGTACGCCGGCGGCAATAAAGGCCGCGATGATAAAGACCGCCAGCGTCCGCGGAATATGCGTCGCGAACAGATAGGCGAATACGGCGATCAGAACGCCGAGACCGACCATCATCGCGCGGCGCCAAGGAAAACTCACAGCGCCTTCCCGAGCAACCGGCGTTCGGTGCGATATCCCACACGTTCGTAGAGCCGCTGGGCCGCGGCATTCCCCTCGGTCACCATAAGCCCGAGATACGGGGTTCCGTGTCGGCGAGCCTCTTCTTCACACGCGGCGAGCAGCAACGCTCCCACGCCCCGACCGCGCTGTTCAACCTCGACGGCCATGTAGGCAAGAAATGCCTGATCGAGCCCCGTCACCTCGTCGGGAAGATCGAAGACCAGCAGAGCAAAGCCCATACGCAGATCTCCCTCGGCGGCAACGAGAATGACATGCGAGCGCGAGTGGACGATCTCGAGCAAGCGAAGAAAATTCGTTCGTAACGCCTCCATCGGCGCTTCGCGTAGCGGCGAGGCGCTACTTCCAAGCGATTCGAGCCCGCAACGTTCGATGAACGCTCGGTCGGCCGCGCCCGCTGCACGGCGCACCGTCGGCGCGCTCATGCGCTCGCGCCGCTCGCAACTTCAGCGAGGGTCGCGAGAAATGCATCGTTCTCTTCGACCGTTCCCACCGTCACCCGCAATCGACCCGGCATTCTGAGCGCATCGCCCGAGCGCACGATAATGCCGCGTTCGAGCAGCGCTTCATATGCCTCGTGCGCAGGCATCGGCACGGTCACCGCGTAAAAATTCGCCCCACTTGGATAGCAGCGATGCCCGCGCCGCTCGAGCTCTGTCGTCACGCGCGCGCGCTCCGACGCATTGAGCGAGATGCTCTTCTCGAGAAACGCGCGATCGTCGAGCGCCGCAGCGGCGCCGATTGCAGCCGGGCGCGACACGTTAAAAGGGAGGCGTACGCGCTGGAGCCATCCGATGCTCTCGCGGTCGCCGTATGCATAACCGAAACGCAGACTCGCAAGGCCGTAGGCTTTCGACATCGTTCGCAACACAACGACATTCCCGCGTTCGCGAATCGCGCGTGCAACGTCGAACCCCGGTTCTTCGAGATACTCTGCATAGGCGCGGTCGATCACCAGGAGCACCTCGCGCGACAAACGCTCGAAGAGCTCGCTCCATAAGGCGGGAGAAAGAAACGTTGCGGTCGGGTTGTTGGGATCGCAAATAAAAAATACTTTCGTTCGCGCTCCGACCGCTGCGAGCATGCGTTCGATATCGTGTACGCCGTTGCGTAGCGGCACTTCCACCGGAATCGCGCCTACGAGCGATACTGCCGAACGATAGAGGGAAAAGGTCGGATCGGCCATCACCGCTTCATCGCCCGGGTCGAGGAAGCTCTGCGCGATGGTGTTGATCAGTTCGTTACTTCCGTGTCCGAGCACGACATTTTCGGCATGGAGCCGTTCGCGTTCACCCAATCGCTCGCGTAATTCTTCGTAGGCATCATCGAGATAGAGATGCAGTCGGTTGGTCGATCGCAGCGCCGCAAGCGCAAGCGGCGACGACCCGAGCGGATTCTCGTTCGAGGCGAGCTTGACGATCCGCGTGTGCCCGAAGCGACGGTGCACCTCCTCGATGCTTGTTCCCGCCACGTACGGAGCGATCGCGCGGACCGCCGACCGGCTCACGTCCGCCGCGACCCCGGGTCGAGAATCGGCTCACCGCGTGCGCAGAGCGGACAGTCCTCGGCGGCAAAGGATTCGATCGGCATCTCCAAGAGCGCTTCGAATCGTACGCCGAAATCGGGAATCGAACGCGCGACGATTGCTCCGACGCCGACACATTCTGCACCGTGCGCGCGAACGAGATCGAGCACCTCGCGAACCGATCCACCGGTCGTCACGACATCTTCAACGACGAGTGCGCGATCCTCGGGGCCGAGCGCGAAGCCACGCCGCAAAACCGGCTTGCCGCCTTCCTTTTCCACAAAGATCGCGCGCAGCCCGAGCGCTCGCGCCACTTCGTACCCCAAGATAATGCCGCCGACCGCCGCGCTGACTACGATCGTCGGCCGCTGCGCGGCAAAACGCGCAGCGATCGCTTCGGCGACCGGACCGACGAGTTTCGGCTGCTCGAGGATGCGAAATTTCTGCACGAAACGATCGCTGTGCCGCCCCGAGGAGAGGCGGAAATGCCCCTCCAACAACGCGCCGCGTTCGAAGAGAGCGGCGCGCAGCTGTTCCGCGTCGATCATGCGCGCGCCTCAACGATCTCATCGAGGATTGCGCGCGTCGCCGCAAGGCGATCAGGAGCGGTGAGAATCGGACGCCCCACAACGATATAATCGCTGCCTGCGGCGACCGCACTGCGCGGCGTCGCGACGCGTCGCTGGTCGTGCGACTCGGCGCTCTCGGGGCGAATGCCCGGCGTGAGCGCAAGAAAGTTTCCGCCGTAGGCCGCCTTGAGCGCGGCGACTTCGTGAACGCTGCAAATCGCGCCGTCGCAGCCCGCATTCCTCGCAACTCCCGCCAACCGCATCGCAATACTCCCGATATCACCCCCGATTCCTAGCTCGTCGGCATCGCGTTGCTCCATACTCGTCAGCATCGTCACGGCAAAAATCTCGGGGCGCGCAATTCCCAATTGTTCGGCCCGATGCGTCGCCGCATCGACGGCGGCATGCATCATCCGCGAGCCTCCGAGCGCGTGGACGTTGATAATTGAGGCATTGGGGCGCACGAGTCGTTCCATCGCTGCACCGACGGTGCGCGGGATATCGTGCAATTTGACGTCGATAAATATGCGTACGTCGCGCGCTTCCGCATGCGCGAAAATCCGTTCGGGATATCCGCAGAGCGCTTCGAGCCCGATCTTAAAAATAACATCGGTTTCGTAGAGTTCATCGATGCATCGTTCCGCTTCATCTGCGGTAGGCAGATCGAGCGCCACGATTAATTGTGCCATACTGCTATCCTTCATCTCCTTCGACTTGATTGATGTTCGCGAAGCCCGTATTCGCCGCGCCGACCAGTTCGCGCAACGAACGCACGTTCCGCTGCACCATATACTCGATGATTCCGTCGAGAATCGTTATCGGGGCGCGCGGGTCGGCGAAGTTAGCGGTGCCGATTCCGACCGCACTTGCACCGGCGAGAATGAACTCCAACGCGTCGCTCGCCGTCTCGATGCCGCCCTGTCCCACGATCGGCACCGCGACCGCGCGCGCGACTTCGTAGACCGCGAGCACCGCGATCGGCCGAATCGCCGGGCCGGAGAGCCCCCCGGTTACATTTCCTAGCCGCGGCTTGCGCTGCACGATATCGATCGCCATGCCGCGGACCGTGTTGACGACCGCGAGCGCATCGGCACCCGCTGCGACCGCCGAGCGCGCGATCGTCGCGATATCACTGACGTTGGGCGAGAGCTTCGCAATCAACGGCTTATCGGTCGTGTCGCGCGCTGCGCGAACGACGCGCGCCGTTAAATCAGGATCGCAAGCGAAGGTCTCCCCTTCGTGCGCGACATTCGGACAGGAAATATTGAGTTCGATCGCCGCGATCTCGTTGCGCGCCGCGAGCCGTTCGCAGACGTACGCATAATCGTCGACGCTGAATCCGGCGACGCTCCCAATCGTCGCACAGGGCGTCTGCGCAAACTTCGCAACATCGTGCTGCAGGTACCAGTCGATACCCGGGTTCTGCAGACCGATGGCATTGAGCATTCCCGCCGGTGTGTGCACGATGCGCGGCGTCGGGTTTCCCATCCGCGGTCGGCGCGTGACGCTTTTGAGCACGACGGCACCGAGGCGCGCGAGATCGACGTAGGGCGCGAACTCCGCACCACTGCCGTAGCAACCGCTCAACCCGACGGTGGGATATGGCAACACAAGCGAGCCGATGCGTGCGCTCAGGTCGAGTTTCGCGGAATCTACCATCGCAACTCGTGTGCCCAGAAGACCGGGCCCTCCGCGCAGACGCGCGCATGCACGACATCGCTGCCGTCGGCTTCGCTGGGGGGGAATGAGGGCGCCTGCGCGCTCGTACGAACGATCGGCACGACGCATCCCCAGCAACCGCCGACACCGCAGCCGAATGCTTCCTCGAGCGAGAGCTGCGCCGGAATTTTTCGCTCCTGTGCGTAGGCGGAGACGGCGCGCAACATCGGCGTCGGACCGCACGCGAGGATCCTCTCCGGTGCTTCTTCGCGAGCGAGCAGATCGGTCACGAGCCCATGATAACCGCGCGAACCATCGTCGGTCGCAAGCAAAAGCTCGCAACCCTCCGCGGCAAAGCGTTCCGCTTCAACGAGTCGTTCCGCCGTTCGCGCGCCGTAAAAAAGCCGAACGCGCGCGCCGCGTGCGAGCAACCGCTGCGCCGGCAAGAGCACCGATGCGATCCCGACTCCACCGGCGACGATCGCGATATCGCGCTGCGCACCCTCGCAGTCGAATCCGTTTCCAAGCGGCGCGACGATGTCTAGCCGTTCGCCGACCCGTAAGGCACCGAGACGGCGGGTGCGATCGCCGGCGAGAAAAAAGAGCAGCGAGCAACGCGATCCATGCGCTTCGTAAATTCCTAGAGCAACGCCGGCAGCCTGTCGACCGGGCAGCAACGCCATTGCAAAGTGACCGGGACGAACCTTTTTTACCAGATCCGGCGCCTCGATGCCGAGAAGAATAACGTCGTGCGCAACCTCGGACCGGTCAAGAATGCGGGTTGGGACGACGGCCGAAATCGATGATGCGAGCGCCACGGGCAGGCTTTTTCTCCAAATCTTAAAAAAACTCTCGGGATTATCACTGAACCTTCTCACCGTTTTAGCCGTTATAGCTAGTAGAGTCGGAGGACTCAGTAGGAAAGGGGGGCCGACAAATGTCCGGAGTAATGGTTTTCAACAGCTTGGCAGAAGCGCTACGCGCAGGTTACCAAGTCTACGAACGCACGAATGAAGGGTATTTAGTTCGGACCCGAACCGATGCGGGTTGGGCACTCGCACTGGTGAACTGCAAACCGTAGTCTCTTTCCAAAACACGAACGTCTCCTTCAACGAAAACGTAGCAGCAAGCGAAGAGGCCGCCGGATCAGTCCGGTGGCCTCTTCGTTTCTTCTCCGCTACCGGCGCGTCGGCGGCTTCGGCGGTTCGTCGAGCCCCGGCGTCGCCCCGGGGCGCCAGCCCCACGGCGTTCCGCTCGGCGGCGCATTCGGCGGCATCCCGTTCGGAGGGATCGGTCCCGGCGGCGGCATCGTATAGCCGCGCCCGATTCCGAAACCGCCGATCTGGGCGCCGGAGAGCAGCGCTCCGCTCACCTGGGCGAGCCCGATGAAGAGCGGGATCAATCCGCCGATGAGCCACGGCCCCGGGGAAATCGTCCCGTGATGGTAGCCGATAAAGGAGAGCCCGACGACGATCGCCACCCCGACGAAGGTGGTCGTGATGCCCCGCTGGAGACGTGCTTGGGCATAGTACGTTTGCGCCGAGGGGCCGCCCGCAGCAGGCGGAACGCCCATGTTCGCGGCCATCTTCATCGCGCGATAGGTATCGCGAGGATCGGTGTCGACCGGGAAGCCGTGCTGGATCATCGCGATCCGCTCCTGATGCTTGAGCACGCGATGCACCATCATGGCGATAATCGGCAGCCCGAAAATACAGAACACTGCTACCGTTGCGACGCCGTTGTCACTCATACCCGAACTCCTTGCCTGGCTTCATCATACCCCAAATACGCCGGAGACTCGCCCCAGGTTTCAACGCCGACCCACGAAACAATCCCTCGCGTCGGCATGTAAAGGAAGCATGTCAGCGATGGCGATGGAGGTGCATATCGAGGCCGAGCAGCCCCGAACGGAGGATGCAGCGTTGGTCGCGCGGACGCTCGCGGGCGACCCCTCGGGGTTCACCGCCCTGGTCGAGCGCTACGAGCGCCCGCTCTACACGCTCGCCGTTCGGACTTTGCACGATCGCGAGGAGGCTCGCGATGCCACGCAGGAGGCGTTCGTGAAAGCCTACCGCTCGCTACGCACCTTTCGCCCGGAGGCAAAGTTCTCGACCTGGATCTTCTCGATCTGCTATCACGCCTGCTGCGACCGTCTCAAGCGCTCGCGTCGCTACTCGGGGGAAGATATCCCCGATCGCGCCGACGCCGCCCCGGGGCCGGAGGCGCAGACGATTGCCAACGACGATGCCGGGCGTCTTCGCGCGGCGATCGCCGCGCTGCCGGAAAAATATCGCAGCGTCATCACCTTGTATCATCTCCAGGGAAAACAGTACGATGAGATTGCCTCGGTGTTAGGGGTACCGCTCGGGACCGTCAAGACACACCTCTTTCGCGCCAAGGAACAACTGCGGCAGATGCTCGCCGCATCGGAGAGACAGCCATGAACGACCGCACCGACGACGAACTCGACCGCCTGCTCGC
>JAJYFM010000063.1 GCA_021790895.1 bacterium | reverse complement strand
GAGGAGGCCTGGCTGGGATAGCCAATAATGGCGGGTCGCTACAGACCGTTCCGGATTAGCTCAGTTGGTAGAGCAGCTGACTGTTAATCAGCGGGTCGCTGGTTCGAGTCCAGCATCCGGAGCCATCCAAAACCCCGTCAAATCAAGCCTTTCCGCCGATTATCGATTCTTGCGCTCGCGCGGTTTCGTCGTTCTGCCCCCGCCTTTGCCCCCATGTTCTTGACCCGCTGACGAGATGAGCCGCTCCAGCGCCTTCGCGGCCGCGCGCTGCATCGACGGCTGCACGTGCGAATACACGTCCATCGTGATCGTCGTCGACGCGTGCCCGAGCCGCTCGCTCACGATCTTCGGATGCACGCCGGCCGAGAGCATCAGCGTCGCCGACGTGTGCCGCAAATCGTGGAAACGGATCGGCGACGGCTTACCCGCGGCCTTGATGCCGGCGCGCTCGAGCGCCGGATGGAACGAGCGTCGAATCAGGTTGCTCGCGCGCACCGGTGAGCCGGACGTATCGGTGAAGACGCGCTCGCCGTCGCCGTAACGCTCCCTGTGCTCGCGCAGCGCCTGCAGCGCAGCCGGTCCGAGATCGACGATGCGGCGCGAGCTGCGCGTTTTGGTCGGCTGCAGCGTGAGGCTCTGCTGGCTGAGCGATCGGGCAACGGTGAGCCGGCCGTGGGCCACGTCGACGTCGGACCAGCGCAACCCCAGCAGCTCGCCCTGGCGCAGCCCGGTGAACAGCGCGAGCGCATAGAGCGCGTAGTAGCGGTCCTCGCGCGCGGCGGCAAGGAACGCTCGCACCTGCTCGCGGCTGAGCACGCGCATCTCCCGGCGCTCGACGCGCGGCGGCTTCAGTCCCGCGGCGGGATTGCGCTCGAGCAGGTGCAGTTCGACGGCGCGATCGAGGGCTTGGCGCAGCACGCCGATCGCGAGCGCGTATGCCCGCGTCGGCGTCTTCGGCGCGCCGAGAACGGCCTGGATCGCTGCGGGACGCAGCTGCGCGATCGGAACGGCGGCGATCTTCGAGGGCGCGAGGTGATTGCGGACGATGCCTTCGTAGCTGCGATAGGTGGTCGCGCGCACGGATGGTTTCGCGACGTTCTCGAGCCACCAGACGAGATACTCGGCGAGCGTGACGCGCTCGGGCTTGGCATCGTGCCCCTGCTGTATGCGCCGGCGCGCGGACCAGAGCTTGTCGACGACTTCGCCGCGCGTGCGCCCGTAAAGATCGGCGACGGCAGGAAGGTCGGTGATCGGGTCGGTGAATCGCAGCCGCGCGCGCCAGATGCCGTCTTTGCGCTGCCGGATGGATCCCTCGCCGGCGACGCGTCGACCTTTAGGCACGCGGCTTGCGTTCGATCAATCGCCAGCGGCGTCGGCGCAACGCGGCCATTCGTTCGTGCAGGGCGTCATTACGCTGCTTATGCGTCGCGCCGGGCGGCAGCGTTCGCGTGCCGCCTGGGAGCGCATCGGGCAGCGCGCGGGTGAAGATGCGACTGCCGATCCTGATCGTTATGACGCCATGCTTGCCGCGCTGGCGCGCGAGATCGTCCATCGGCTCAGCCATGAATAAAGCGGTCGAGCAGGCGCTGCTTTTCAGCCTTCGTAAAGGGCGCGTGAGCCAGATCGGATTCGAAGGCGTGAATCGCGCGCTCCATGTAGGCGGAATCGGCTTCTAGCTGCGCTTGGGCTCGCGAGAGATTCGCGAGCGACGGGTCGTTCAGGCTCTCGGAAATCGCGGCGAAGGCTTGCGCTGCGTGCGAGCGGTAGTCTGAAAGAGCGGCACCGCTGCGGCTAAAGCCGGGTGGCGCATTGAGCCCAGAGTCTACGCTGCGCGCCAGAACCTTCGACGCTCGGCTCGCGATCTGGTAGGCTCGCATCGTATTGCCCGCCTGGATGGCCTCGAGCGTCGAATCGGCGAGGAAGCCGTCGGCTTCGAAGACGACGTGCGCGTCGCGCGCGTACCGGCTGACCTGATTCAGACTCGGGCGAACGAAGCTGCTGACGACCGCAAGCAGGACGACGACGGCTATGGTCACGATGCAGCCGACGCCAGCGAACGTGCGCGCCTGCTGCTCCTTGGCCGCCTTCGCCGCGCGCTCGGCAAGCAGATCTTTGGCGAGCTCTTCTTGCGCCGAACGTTCAGTCACGGTGCCAACCGCTCGGCGCTCTCCCAGAGAAAGATGGTTCGCATGGATGAACTCCCCCTCTTTGATCGCCTCACGCGCTTTTGCGCCCTCGATGCTCGGCTAGGCGCTTTGCTTCCTCCGCCGCCGCCTGAGCCTTCTGGGCGGTTTCCATCGCCAGGCGCACCTCCCCCCGCAAGAGGCGAAACGCCTCCGCCGTGGGACCCTCCGGAACCGTGGCCCGAGAATGTTGTGCCATTCCGTCGCCGGGAGCCTGCGGCCTAACCGAGGCGCTTAGATCGAGCAGGGCGCCAGGCGACCATCCGAACGCCGCGCAAATCTTAAGCAACGTCTCGCTGCGGGGATCGACGGTTCTGCCCGCGACGAGGGCGGAAATCACCGGCTGACTCAGGGTCGCCTTGGCAGCGAGCTGCCCTTGGCTCCAACCGCGACGCGCCATCTCTGCGTAAACGATTTCGCCGATCTGCGTGCCGAGACTACGCTCCGCGCGACGCTCCCTCTTCATGATATAGCCCTAGTTATAACAGCAAGCACGGTTCACTTGCGGATGGCTGACAAAATCTCATAGCGCAGCCTATTGACTTTCCTATCGCAGCGCCTATAATCATCCTATGGATTTTGCAGAGCGGCTCAAGGCCGCGATGGTAACGGCCGGGCTCTCGCAGTCGGAATTGGCGCGCCGGATCGGCGTCGCACAGCCGACTGTCTACGCGTGGCTGAACGGCGCGGACCCGAAGACGTCGCATTACCATCGGCTGATCGCCGAACTTCCCGATGCCGCCATGCCAGCCAATGATAGCAAGCGGATGGCGCTGGCACGCGTTTCGGAGGTGGCCTGATGGGTCGGCCGAGCCGAGCCAAGGATCAGGCGCTCAAGGCGCGCGAGGCGTCCATCGTGCGTGCTCGGGACCGCCAGGGGCGCTACGTCGCGATGAACCTCGAGCTCCGGGATGCCTGCGTCGCCATTCGGCGCGCGGAGCGCGATCTCGTCCGGGTCAACGACGAGGTTTGCGGGCTACATCGCGGCGACGAATCGCTCTGCGCCGCGCTCCGCGGCCAGAACGCCGCGCTCTCGGGGGTCGCCTGATGCCGGATCGCCACCGGCGCGCTCGCAGCGAGACGGTCACCTGTCTCGACGGCGTCGCAGACGATGCGCTGCTCACGCTGCAAGAGTGCGGACACATACTGCGCATCGGCTACGCACTCGCCGCCCGGCTCGCCGACAGCGGCGATCTGCTGAGCATACGCGTATCGCCCAAGAACATCCGCGTGCGCGCGGCGGATCTGCGCGCGTACATCGACGGTCATCTCCGCGGCCGGCACCGCGAAAAGATTTTTCCCGCACCCCAGCGCGCCCAGCGCGCCACCTAAAAGTTGAGCCGCCTCGATTGACGTCGGGGCGGCTCGGAGGACTGGTCTATGCCACACGAACCTACCACACCTGAGCCTGCAGCGCAAGCGACGTCGACGTACGCGCGGTACGTCGACACGATGACGTCGCTGGCGCCCGGCCTGAACGACGTCACGCCGGCGTACCGCGCATACGTCGAGATGATCGCGCAGCTCTCCGATCAGGACCTCGGCACCGCGATCTACGACATGTCGAGCACGCTGTACCTCATCGAGCGGCTCCACGCGGACGAGACGCAGTCGCTGCGCGATCGGATCGCGATCGGGCGCGCGGCCCTGCAGCAGCGCATCGTCGCGGCCGGCGGCCACGCCGTGCCACACCCCGACCTGCTGATCGATCTCGAGCAACGCACCAGCATCCAGAAGCGCATCGACGTGCTGCGCGAGCTCGAGGGGCTCGTCCCCGAAGCCGAGCTGCGCCCCGCGCTGGCGCTCGTGCAGCGCGAGCCCGAATGGGTCGCGCACGCCGGCAAATTGGCCGCGCTCGCACGGAAATACGGCGGCAAGATCGCCGAGATTGTCGCGCGCGGCGTCGTCAAGGCGGCGGTCGGCTCGCCCGTACTGCGCATCGTAGAGCGCGAGCCCGATCGGCTCGCACCGCAGCAGACCACCATCTCCACAGGAGACGCAACATGAAACGCAGTCCCGTGCAGTCATCCAACGTGGCCGCGATCGGCTACGACCCCTATTTGGAGACGCTCGAGGTCGAGTTCCGGCCGGGGCGCGACGGCTTCGGTGCCGTCTGGCAATACGCGCCGGTGCCGCGCGGGCTCTTCGCCGAGCTGTTCGGCGAGGGGAAGTCCGCCGGCGCGGCCGTGGCAACGCTGCGCGTGAACAGCGACATCCGCGCCGTGCACGTCGGCGACGCATGTCACCTCGAATTGGATGCGCCGGAGATGCAGGCGGACAACGAGCCGTACGAGCCGGCGGATCCGGGAGCCGACGAGGACGAGGCGTTCGTGCGCAGCTACGACGAGGAGGACGCCTGATGGGCAACGTGAGAGCGCTCGCGACGACCACGAAGACGACCCTGGCCCAGCGCGTCGGCCTCGACCCGGCAAAGCTCGAGCTGCTGCGCGACCAGCTTGCGCCGGGCGCGCCGGACGCCGTGCTCGAACTGTACTTCGAGCGCTGCCGCCTTGCCGGCGCGGATCCGTTCGCGCGCATGTTCTACGCCCAGCAGCGGAAAGTCAAGGAGGGCAACGACTGGAAGACGCGCTGGACGATCGAGACGACGATCGACGGCTTCAGGTCCATCGCCGAGACGACGGGCGAGTACGACGGGCAAAGCGAGCCCGCGTACACCTACTCCAAGGACGGCAGCGTGATCTCGTGTACGCTGACGGTGTGGCGCAAAGGCATGAGCCACGGCGTCACGGCGACCGCGTTCTTCTCCGAGTTCGCGCAAACGAACCGGGATGGCGAGCTCGGGCCGATTTGGCGCAAGATGCCACGCAACCAGCTCGCGAAATGCGTAGAAGCCTTAGCCCTTCGTAAAGCGTTCCCCCGCCAGCTCTCAGGGCTGTACACGGCCGATGAGATGGCGCAGGCCGACAACCCGGAGCGGGACGTGACGCCGCGGGCGAACGCGGAACAGCCGCGAGAAACGCCCGCTGAGGCCCCTCAAGCCCCTCCGGCGGGGGATAACACTCCAGCGCAGGCTCGCGCCCAGCACGCGGCTTCTACGGTGGTGGAAACGGCCATTCCCGCCGACGCCGGCGAGGCCGATCCGGTGGACGACGACCCGATGGCCCCGCTGACGCAGACGATGTACGACTCGCTCAAGCCGCTCTGCGATTCGCTGCCGCGCGAGGTCGTGGCCGAGACGCTCTATGCGTTGACCGGTCGCGTCGACGAGTTCACGGGCCTCTGCCGCGTCGAGGCGCACGCGGCGTACGTCGCGTTGAGAAAGGCCCAGATCGCGCTCGAGGCGACGTCGTGACCTCGGCGTGTTGGGCCTGTCGCGGCGAGTCGCTCGCCGATCAGGTTGGAGCGCAACGTCTGGCGCTGTGCTCGACGCATCTCATGGAGCGGCTGCGCGAGATGCAGCGGCCGCTGCCGTCGAGCAGCATCCGTCCGCAAAACGATCCGCCGGCGTCATGAACTTCTTGCGTCGTTTCGATGCGTGGCTGTGGTCCGACGCGGGCGGCGGAGTTACGTCCGCAGTGCTGCTTGTCGCGCTTGTCATCATTCTCATCGCACTTACCGTCGCGCCGCTCATGGCGCGCTGAAAGGCCCGTAAAATATGGCGAAAACGCCACTCAAGCCGCGCGCGAACGGCGGCGGCTACGGCAACGGCGGCGACGGCGGCTAAATGGCTGAGGCGAGAGTGGTGCTGATCGAGCTTTACGGCGCGCTCGTGCGGGCGGGCGTTGCCTCGCCCGTCAGCGTAACGATGCGGACGGCGCGCGAAATCCTGGGCCTGCCCTTCGCGGACGACGCCGCTGCTGCGTGGCTGCGACCCTTCGCAAAACGCCCGACAGCCCCAAAATCGAGCAAAACTGCGGTTTTCCATTCGTTCCGCCTCACAATCACCGTCCCGGAAACCACCAAAAAATCAGATGAAACTGAGGAGGCGCTGTGAACGCCCAGCAAGAGGCCATCGCGCTCTGGCAATACATCGATTCGCGCGGCGCGAAGCCCACGTGCCGGCGGGTGGCCGGAATGCTCCGATCGTGGGGGCTGCGGTTCCGGGATGAGGACCTCGTGGCATGGCTTTCGCAATTCCGGGGCGTCTCGACGGGAAACAAAAATCGTTCGGCTGGGAAACATGACGATTTCCGGGCCGTTTCCCGGAAACAAGCGGGAAACAAAAATCGTTCGGCTGGGCAACAACCGGGCAACAGTTGGGAAACGGCTTCGCGCGCAAATAAGGTACCTCTAGTTAAAAGCTACTCGGAGAGTACTGACGTACTCTCCTCGTGCCTCGTAGACACTTACGTGTCTACTCGGCCGGCCGAAGTTTTCAACTTCGCCGGAACTGTTGCCACGAACGAAAAAAGACGAACACCAAGGCAAGCGAAGCTGCCCCTCAACGCAGACAACCAAATAGCCGCCCGCGCCATCCTCGACGCCGCGTGGGGATACCTGATCGATCACGTCCCCGATCTCGCCCTGTCGTCCCGGCAGTGGCGCGAGCGCAACAAGGCCATTGCGCTCGATCTCGCCGCGCAAAAAAAAACGCCCGACGAGATCGTGGAGATGCTCGCCGTCGCGCACGAGCATCCCGAGGCGCAGTATTACCGCGGCCTGGTCATGCTGGGCAAGCTCGTCGAACGCTGGCACGTCCTCGCCCAGATCGCGGCCGGCGCGTCGCGGCCCGGGCATCGACGCGAGCGCGAGTACCAGGTCCTATGAGCCGCGATAACCCGAACAGCCAAACGCGCAAGGGCGTCACGGCCGACCGGATCCCGCCGGCTGCGGTCGAGTCGGAGATGGCGCTCCTCGGCGCGCTGCTCGTCGATCGGCAGTTCGTGCCGCTCGCGAGCGCGATCGTGACGCCCAAGGCGTTCTACGCACCGCCGCACGAAGCGATCTACACGGCGATCCAGGCCGTCTATCGCGCCGGCGGCACGCTCGACAAGATCGCGGTCGCGGAGTATCTGCGCGCTCGCGGCGAGCTCGAGCGATGCGGCGGCACGAGCTATCTCTCGGCACTCATGGACTCCGTGCAGACGGCGACGACGGCCGTTTACCACGCCAAGGTCGTGCGCGAGACGGCGCAACTGCGCGAATTGATCGCGGCGGCCCGAGAGATCGCGCTGCGCGCGTATGCCCAAGACGAGCCGGCAGCCGATCTCGCAGCCGATTTCGCGTCCAAGATGCGCGAGGCGACGCCGGCGACGCTCGGGATGCCCGAGAAGTTCGGCGAAGTGCTCGCCGGCAATCAGGCGGCGCCGCATATCGGCCACGGGCTCTCCTACGGCATTCCGCGGGTCAATCGCGTGACGAACGGGATGATTAGCGGCGGTGTGACGATTCTCGCCGGGCGTCCCGGTGCCGGCAAGAGTGCAGCAGCGGAGATCATCGCGATCGTCAACGCGTCGAGCTGTCCGGTGCTCTACTGCGCGCTCGAGATGGGAGCCCGCTACACGGCCGATCGCATCGGCGCGCGGCTTGCCGGCGTCGCGGTGGCCGAATATCAGCGATCCGGGCGCGCCGCGCAGCTCTGCATCGAGGACCCCACGAGCTGGTTCGATCTGCGGCTCGTCGGCAACGAGCAGCGGCTCGACGTCCATGCGATCGACGATCTGGTCGGCGCGACGTCGCCGGCGCTCACGATCGTGGACCAGGCGCGTCACCTGGCGGGGTGGTTTGAGCGGGGGGCACGTCGCAGCGATCTCGCGCCGACGGAGATCCTCCACGCGCTCGCGGCCGTCGCGAAGCGGCGCAAGACGCACATGCTGATCCTGCAGCAGCTCAATCGCGACGCGGACGGAAAACGCCCGTCGCTCGGCGATCTGCGCGACTGCGGCGCATTCGAGGAGATCGCCGACTGCGTGCTGCTGCTGCACCGGCCGTTCGACGGGCAGCCGGAGAAGGACACGATCGCGGAGTGGATCGTGGCGAAAAATCGGCGCGGCCCCACGTGCGTCACGCATGCGTCGTGGAACGGCGTGACGATGGACTATGCGGAGCTCAGCGACCAGGAGAATCGCGATGCGCCGTGCTGCGCGGAGCGACGATTCGGACGGAGGCACGCATCGTGAAGCGATGGACGGCGCAGGAAGACTGCGTGCTGCGCGCGCTGTGGGCCGGCGACGGCTTAATTCGCGATCTCGCGGCGCGGCTGGATCGCTCACCGGATTCGGTCGTGAGCCGCGCCCGGTGCCTCGGGCTATCGCGGCGACCGTGTCCGAGAAGCCGCCGCGGCGCAGGCAAGCGGTTGCGCGATTACCCGCGGTGGTCTTCGCGCAGGTCGCGCGCGCTCGGTGCGCGGGTGCTCAACGCGCACCCGAATGGGACGTTCGATTCGCGCGCGGCGCTCGAGCGGCTGTGGGAAGCGTGGTGCGCCTGATGGGCTGGCCGAAGGGCAAGAGCCGACCGCCGCGCAGCGCAGCTCACACCGCGAAGCTGAGCGCATCGCTGCGCGAGCACTACGCCG
>JAJYFM010000062.1 GCA_021790895.1 bacterium | reverse complement strand
CGCGGCGCCGCGCGCATCGGCGTCCCCACGAAAATCATCCCGCGCAACGTCCGTGGTTGCTACAACCTCGGCTACTGCGGCATGGGTTGTCCGACCAACGCCAAGCAGTCGATGCTGATTACGACGATTCCGGCGGCACTCGCGCACGGCGCGCAATTAGTGAGCCGGGTACGCGCCGAGCGTTTCGTCCACGCGCACGGTGCAATCGCCGAACTGCACTGCAGCGCGCTCGATGCCGCCGGCCTCGCGCCGGGGCCGCACAGCGTGCGCGTGCGTGCGCGCGCGTTCGTCGCCGCGGGTGGAGCGATCAATACGCCGGCGTTGCTGCTGCGCAGCGCGCTTCCCGATCCACACGGCCGCATCGGGAGACGAACATTCTTGCATCCCACGGTGATATCGGCGGCGACGATGCCCGAGGAAGTCGTCGCCTCCTCCGGCGCGCCGCAGTCGATCTACAGCGATCATTTTCTCAAGACGCAAGCGATCGACGGAGCGATCGGCTACAAGCTCGAAGTGCCGCCGCTGCAGCCGGTGCTGACCGCCTCAACCTTTACCGGGCTCGGCGAATTCGCCGCAGCGCAGATGCGCAACTTCAATTACCTCCAGGCAATTATCGCCTTGATGCGCGATGGTTTCAATGAAGAGAGCGTCGGTGGAACGGTCGCTCTGCAGAGTGACGGAACGCCGATCCTCGATTACCCGATCTCCCGCTTCGTATGGGACGGGATGCGCCGCGCGCTGCTTTCGATGGCGGAGATTCAATTCGCGGCCGGCGCCCGCACGGTCTATCCGCTCCACGAGTCGGCGATTCCCTATCCATCGTGGGTCGAGGCGCGCGCCGCAATCGCCGAGCTACCGATGGAAATATTACGAACGCGCGTTGCGAGCGCGCACGTGATGGGGGGAAGCGCGATGTCGACCGACGAGCGCACCGGCGTCATCAACCAATACGGCCGTAGCCACGCGCTCGAAAACCTCTACGTCTTCGACGGCTCGGCATTTCCGACGAGTTTAGGGGCGAACCCGCAGCTTTCGATCTACGGAATGGTCGCTCGCAATGCAAGCGCGCTCGCCGAATCGCTGACCGGTCGTCCGGCGGTGCCGCTCGCCGGTGCCGACATGGCAGATCGAACGAAGAGTCCGCCACCGCCGCGTTGAACCCGGAGCGTGCCCGCAATATTCGTGGGCGATCGTTTGAAGGAGGGACCGATGGAACACTTTTTCGTGAATATCGCCCGTGATGCCGCGTGGGCCGTGGCGATCGTCTTTATTTTTGCCTTTATCGGTGTCGTTGCGACGATTCGATGGATCGTCAATCTCCTGACCCGTGCCGAGCATGCAGTTGAGTCGGGCGTCGAAAACGTCGAGCACGCAATCACGCATCACGATAGCTAACGTTAGAAAAGGATCGTGCGAAACTCGCCGACCTCGCGGTACCCGAGCCCTCGGTAGAGCGCGATGGCGCTGTAGTTGAAGGCGTTGACATAGAGCGATAGGCTCGGCACGATCTCGAGCAATCGTGCCGAGATCGCAGAGAACGCTGCGGCGGCGATTCCCTTGCCGCGGAGTTGCGGAAGGGTCCAGATGCCCTGCATCTGCGCGGTTTGTGCCGACCACGAGCCGATGTGGCAGAAGAAGGCGGGGACGCCGTCGTACTCACCGATCCACCACAGGTTGCTTTCGATCATCGAAGCGATGTTCGCGGTAAATTCGCGGCCATGTTTTCGCGGGTCGCTCTCGAGCTCGTTGGCGATCATCGCCGCCGAGTTTTCCACGACGATTTTTAAATCGGCAAGCGTCGCGCGGCGCACGCTGACACGCGCGTTCTCCCGCAGAATCAACGAGTGTGAATCGACGGCCATCACCGGCTGGCTTTCGCGAATCAGTCGTGCCGCACGGTGCCAATCCGGGACTCGATCCCAGAAGACCTCGACGAGATGCACCGGAGCGGTGATCGCTTTCGGGTGCGGCAGGCCCGCCGCAAACGCGGCAAAGCCCTCGGCGCCCGCGCTCTCACCGGCGAGGACGATTTGTCGCCCGAGGTAGGCGAGCCCGATGAGGCGTTTCTCTTCGAAGGCCCCGACGAGCGAGCGACGCGAGAGCGCATCACGCTCGAGAATGTAACTGAGGTAGACATTGAGATACGGCTCGCGCTCGACGAGCGCGCGTGCTTCTGCCGTGCGCTCTGCTAAGAGCGGAGCGACACGTATCACTCGAGCGAGGCGACGAACAACGGTTTCGTCGTCGGCTGTTTGCTGCCGCCGACGGGTTCCACACTGACTGCGACCTCGGTCATCGAATTTGCGTCATGTTCGGCGATCGGTACGACGGCAACTCCATCGCGATCCGGCATGAACGTCGACGAAGGCTCGATTTTTTTTCCGCCTCGCGGCATCACCCAGGCCTGGTAGACGTGGCCGTGCGGCGGCATCGGCATGTCGTGCATGGTGAGATACATGCGCCCATGACGCATCACGATCTCGCCGTGATGGACTGGCAATCGCGTTGCATCGGCACTCGTGAGATCGATCGCCGCCATCTGTGCGTTTTGCAACGAATGCGTCAGCGAATCCACGCGTTGCTGCAACGAACCCACCTGCGTCTTCATTTGCGTCATGCTTTCGCGCGTCGTCGCGAGGTTGAACGTCGATACGAGCGCGGCGACGAACGAAGCCGCGGTAACGAGGTAGAGCGGCCACGCGGGCGTGCGCGTACTCCGCGGAAGCGAGCGAACTTTTGCCCCCGGTGCCACCTGTGCCATGATGCGTTCGCGCAAGAGCGGGCTCGGCGGAGCGAGATCGGCTTCGGGCGTGGCGAGTGCACCGACGAGCGGTGCGAGCGCTTGATACTCGGCGCGGCAGGCTTCGCAGCTCTCCATGTGGGTGCGCACGCGCGCGGCTTCCGCAGAGGAGAGCGTTCCTAGCGCGAGTGCTGCGGCGTCGTCGAGAAAAGCTTCGTGTTCGCTCATCGTTCGATCTTCCCATCGAGTGCGGCGCGGAGCTTTAGCAGCCCCGAGCGGATACGCGTTTTCACCGTGCCGAGCGGGTCACCGGTGCGCGCGGCGATCGCTTCATGTGTGAGCCCGCCGAAGAAGCCCAACTCGATTGCATTCCGTTGTTCGGCGGGCAGCGTTGCGAGCGCGCGTCGCATGAGATCGGCGTCGATCCGCGCAAATGCGAGCTCTTCGAGACGCTCGTCCTCGGGAAGCGCCGCAGGAAGCTCCTCGGTGCTGCGCAGCGAACGCGAACGGAGGGCGTCGAGCGCGCGGTTTCGGGCGACGCGAGCGAGCCAGCCCGGGAAATTCCCGCCGACAAAGCGCTCCGGTGCATTCCAAAGTTTCATGAATACTGCTTGCGTCACGTCTTCCGCCGCTTCGCGCTCCCCCAGGACTCGCATCGCAATCGACCAGACGATACGATGATGTTCGTCGTAGAGCTGTTCGAAGGCAACTGCATCGCGCGCTCGCACCCGTTCCATCAGGCGTTCGGCATCGTCGCTCACGGTGTCGATATTCGCGGCCTTGCGGAGCTCTACCCGCATCTTTATCAACGCGCGGCGGGCCGATGTAGATGTGCGTCGGCTAGGGCGGTAGTTGAATCGGCGGTCCCTGGTCATCCTCGTAGGTTCCGGTGACCAGCGGTGGGTCGGGGAGAACCGCTTGCTCGTCGTCGAACTGCGAGAAGCGCGCCGATTCGGGGCGCAGTTGCGGCGGCGCAACGAAGCGCTCCGCGCGAGCGGGGGCGTTCGCGGCAATGCGCTCGTCGACCGCTGCCGTGGACGGAACGTCGGCGGCTTCGTAGAGCGTTGTCGGCTCCTCTTCGCGCAGGACCGTGCGCGCGACACTCTCGCGCCGCGGTAACGAGATCGCCGGTTCGCTGCCGGCGCGGCGCGTGAGGCCACGAATCACGTAGGCGGAATGCAGCCGCTTGAGGCCGCGCAGCGGGAGCGAACTTGCCGGTACGCCGACGAAGAGCTCGCGCACGACATCGAAGGTTGCCTCCGAAGCGAGAATACCGGCGTTGAGTTCTTCGGAAGCGCCTTCCAGCCGAGCCGCCACTTGTGCCGGGTTGCCGACGATTGCGAACTCGCGCCGTTGTTGGTAGCCCGTATCGCCGGCAACGATCGTGCCGGAGTTCACACCGATGCCGACGTGCAAAACTTTGCGCCCCTGCGAACTCCACTGCGCTTCCATCGCCTTCATCATGCGGGCGATATCGAGCGCGGCGCGCAGGGCGCGTTCCTCTTGAAAATGCTCTTCGACCAAAACACCGAACACCGCGGTCACTGTTTCGCCGCGAAGGCTCTCGATAATACCCCGGTGCCGCTGCACCGCTTTCCCGACGACGGCGTAGAATTCGTTGAGGTAGGCAAGTGTTTCTTCTGCGCTGAGTTCCTCTGCCACGAGCGCAAAATTGCGGATGCGACACGAGAGAATCGTTGCATAGTACTGGCGCGCCTCAAAAAGTCGTGGATCCTTCCGCGCGAGCAACTCTTCGACGACCGGCGGGGGAACGTACCGCGTGAAGAGCGCGCGGACGCGACGGTGTTCGTCGCGTTCGGCAAGGTAGCGCCGTAAGATGGTGACCGCGTAGAACGCAAGCGCGGCGGCGAGCAACAGCGAAAGCGTCAGCAGCGCGATCAATCCACTCATGGCGCTCGTCGTATGCTATCGCGGCGGTAACGGAATCGGAATCGGCAGGCTCGGCGGTGCCGGCAATTGGTTTGCGGCCTTTTGAATGAGCGTGTTCTTGAGTTGGTTCCAATTCGTGGGCAATCCGAAATCGCCGGTAAAGCGATCGACGAGTGCTTGCGTGAGTTTCCCAACTTGAACTTGTACCACGCCGTTGACGATCTGCGCGACGAGCCCTTGGCCGGCCGCGACGCGATAGCGTTTCCCGCTGGTGGTGGTGACGACGACCGGCAGATCGGGATTGCCGAGTTCGTAGACGTTGAGATGAAGCGTGCCGTTTCCATCGACTTCGATGTCGCCTTGCGTTCCGCGAACCGCGATCTGCGATGTCGGCGTGGAAAAGAGGTAGTTCGCTTTTGCACCGTGGGGGTGTTGAACGGCGAAACGAATCCGCCCATCTTTGACGATAAACTTCGCCGACGTGCCCTCGGCTTGATTGAAGAATGCGAGCCGGACGCGTGTCGAGGCCCCGATGAGGATCTGCGTGCTGTCCGGCAGGGTGACCGCACCGAGCGAACGCGCGCCGGTGATCGCCTCGTCGCCGTCGCTGAGGTTGACGTTTGCGCGCTCGGCGAGCGGAACGACCTGCGCACCCGCGCGCTGATAGGAAACACTTCCGTGCTTGTTTTCAAGCAGCTTTCCCCCTTGCGCGCTTGCGACGAGCGGAAGCGCCGCAAGCAACACAAGTGCAAGGATTCTCATGCCGTCATTTCTTGATGCGGCGACCGGCGATACCGAGCGCGAGGAAGGCGCCGACGGCGAGCGCGCCCTTCAACGGCGGCCTTCCCGGCGGTGCGACGGGCTGCGATCCGCAGGGCGTGGGGGAGGCATTCGGTACCCCCGGGGCGCCCGGCGGCGGACTCGAACAGCTCAGGCTTCCAATCGGAATGACGACGGTCGGGGTCGGCGGTGCCGTCGGTGTCGGCGTCGGCGGTGCAGTCCCGCCCTTAGAACCGGCGACCGCAGCGGTCGCCGCGGTGCCGCCGACGACGGCGGCGGTCGTGGTGGTTGCGGCGGCGCTTCCTGCGCCGCTGCTGCTCAAGATGCCCGGAACGCCCTTCGGCGTCGTGAACTCCGAGAAATTCGAGAGCGATTGCCGACTAATGTTCCCGACGGTAACGGCGGCCTGCGCTCCGGCGAAGGTGGCGATCAGCGACTGTCCGGCACCAAGAAAAACTTTTTTCCCGTTTTTGAACGTGACTTCGACCGGCAATTTCGGATTGCTGACCGAGTACACGTTCACGATCAATTGCGTCGGCGAAACGAGGAAGTCGCCGAAGGTTCCGCGGACCGCCATCTGCGCGCTCGGCGTCTGAAAGACGTAGTCGGCGCGCGCGCCCTGCGGATGCTCGATGCGGAAGCGCACCTTCCCTTGGTAGACGAGGAATTTCGCGTGCGCGATCCGTGATTGACGGAAATACGAAAGCTGCACGCGAGTATCGGCGGCCATCTCGATACGCGAGCTATCCGGCAACGTAATACCCGCCAGTGAGTTTCCCGCACCGGTGAGCGCGTAGTCGTTGTCGCTGAGCGCGATCGCCGTCCGTTGCGGCAACGCTTGCGGTTTTCCGGCACCGCGCTGGTAGGAGACGCTGCCGCGGAGGTTCTGCAACTGGTTGATCGTCGCAGCGCCAACCGGGCGGCCGGAGACAAGCGAGAGAGCGACCAGCAGCAGGGCGAGTCGTTTCACGGGCGAGATCCTCCCTACGTGAGCTTTTACCGTTCGCACCTTCCGCTTCCGCATCGGAGGGCACCTGCTCGCCTGCTATTTTTTGAAAGGAAAGCCTCCCGTTGGCGATAACCGCCGGGGCATGCTTCGCGTACTCGGAACCCTCGCGCTAGCGCTCGCTACGACGGGCGCCGCCCTGGGCCAAACGCCTCACCTCTTGCCTCGACCGCGGAGCATTCTCACGATTCCTTGCCGCTCCGAGAACGCTCCCGAGAGCATCGCTGCCGCTGCGGATCCCGGCGGCGTCGAGATCCTCGATCGCCGACGCGCGCACCTCGGGCTTGCGCCGCTCCGGGTGTCGAAAGTGCCCGCGATTCGCTTCATCCACGAAAACATGCCGGCGCAGGCCTACCGGCTCACGGTACGCAACGGCGGCGCCCGGATCGTTTCGGGGGATGCCGCCGGCGCGTTCTATGCGATGACGACGCTCGCTCAATTGCTGAGCCTGCAGGGAAAGCATGCGGTGGTACCATGCGTGCGCATCGTCGATGCCCCGGCGCTACAGTGGCGCATTCTCTCTGACGACGTTTCGCGCGGGCCGTTGCCGACGATGCGGTATTTTCGTCGACGGATCCGCACGATCGCGGCATTCAAAATGAACGGCTACTCGCCGTACATGGAAAATACGCTCGTCAGCCCGACCGACCCGCTTCCGGCGCCGCTCGATGGGATTACCCCCAAGCAACTCGGCGAACTTGCGCGCTACGCGGCGCGATTTCATGTCGCGCTGATTCCGGAGCAGCAAACCTTCGCGCACATGCATAACACGTTGAAATACGAGCGTTATGCAGCGATGGCGGAGTTGCCGCACGGATTTCTGCTCTCGCCTGCGAACCCGGCGGGGCTCGCCTACGCCGAACGTCTCGTGCGAGAAGAACTCGCCGTCGTTCCCCACCCGCCGTTCTTCCATATCGGCTCCGATGAAACTGCGATGCTCGGCGACGGGCAGAGTGCGGCGCTGGTAAAAAAACTCGGCAAAGCACGCGTCTACGCCGACCACATCGATGCGCTTGCGGCAACGATTGCTCCCTCCGGTGCGCGCACGATGCTCTGGGACGATGGAGTGGAAGCCGATCCGGCGATTGCGCCGCTGCTCCCGCGCAACGTCGTCCTGATTAACTGGCATTACGGGAACGATCGCTCGTTTACCAAGTACATCGATCTCGTCGCGAAGGACGGGTTCCAACAGATGGTCGCACCCGGAGCGAACAATTGGAGCGAGCTTTTCCCCGATCTCGATACGGCGATCCCCAACGAACGCCGATTCATCGATGAAGGGAAGGCCGCGCACGTGCTCGGCCTCTTCCAAACCGTTTGGCACGACGACGGTGAGACGCTCTATGCGACGACGTGGTATCCGGTGCTCTATGCCGCCGCCGATGCTTGGGATGCGCGCGACCTCTCGCCGCGTGCCTTCGCGCGCGCGTTTCCGCATGCGTTCTTCGCCAGCAACGATCCGCGCTATGCGAGCGATATTCTCGCGTTGGCCGATGCGGTGCATCGCCTCGACGCAGCTCCGCATGAATGGACGGATCGCCTCTTTTGGAGCGATCCGTTTCTTTCGGAGAATCAATCCGCCATGAAGGGCATCGATCTTTCGGCGGTTCGGCTGGAAGCCGAACGCGTCGAACAACATCTTCTCACGCATACGCCCCGGGCGCATCGCGGCGCAGCGTTCGCGGAGTTCGTCGCGGCGCGGCGCATCGACGTGCTCGCGCGAGCCTACCAAATAGCGCACGAAGTTCGGTACTACTATCGCGATGCGCGGGCGCATATCGGCGAAAAGAACGGGCCCTCGTTCCGCGATCTGCTGTGGTGCAAGTATTGGTTCTGGGAACTACGCGATTGGTACGAAGGGCTCGCGCCGCTCTACGCGCGAGCATGGAAGAACGAAAGTCGCCCCGGGCACCTCGCTTCGAACCTCGAACGCTATCACATGGCTGCGCAACAGGCGATCCATCGCGCCGACCTCATACAACGCGCGACCTACAACGATTTCATCGCACACGGAACCTTGCCGCCGCTCGATAGGGTCCTGCGGATTCCGTGAGCGCGCTGTTCATGCTCGCGGTCTTCGCGATCTGCGCCGCGCTGATGGTGCGGCGCATCCTGCCCGCGCTGCTCGCGATTCCCTTGATGGCGCTCGCGCTCTGCATCGTGGCGGGCGTTCCCGCGAGGCACCTCGGCGCGGTCTTTTCAGGCGGCGTGACGGTGCTGGCACCGGCCTACGCGGCGGTGATCTTCGGTGCGCTGCTCGGCCGCGTCACGATCGACACCGGGATCGCGCGCGCCATCGTGAACCTCGCCGCCGAATATGGTGGCGAGAATCCGCTGCTCTTCGCGCTGGTGCTCTGCGC
>JAJYFM010000061.1 GCA_021790895.1 bacterium | reverse complement strand
CGCTTCCATACCCCCATAGGACGCCGAAGCCCGGCAAACCGTTCTCTTGGGCTGCGGAGATATCGAGCGAACGATCGCCCACCATAGCCACGCTTCCCTCGCTGAGTCCCTCGCGTTTGAGGAGCCAGGCTAATAGCTCGGATTTGCGCGTATGAGTCCCATCGAGCTCGCTCCCATAGATTCCGGAAAAATATCGGTCGAGAGCAAAGGCACGCATAATTCGATCGGCATAGAGCCTCGGCTTCGAGGTGCACACGAAGAGCGAGGCCTTGGCACTTAAATCGGCGAGGACGGCGGGAATGTCGGGATACGGTCTCGCTTCGAAAATCCCGCGCTCGGCGTAACGCTCGCGAAAATACTGCACGGCGCTGGTTACTGCGGCATCGTCGTGACCAAGAAGCGCGCGAAACGTCTCTTGAATCGGTGGACCGATAAACGCTCTGCAATCGGTTACGTCGATCTCGGAACGGCCAAGCCGATCGATCGCAAAAGCGATGCTTCGCGAGATACCAAGATACGGATCGATCAGGGTTCCGTCGAGGTCCAAACAGATCGCTCGCACGCGGTGCGACGACGGCGCCTCCGAACGTCCGGCGCCGTCTTGCTGCGACGGGCCGCCCAGAAGTTCGACCTCTCGGCGTACACGCAACGAACACGAGCCCCGCTCGAAGCCCCATGGTGTTGCCGGTTTAGAGTTTGCGTACATAGACGAGCAGCACGACCACGGCGACGACGAGCGGCCCAAGCTCCGCGGCGACTCCGAAGAGCTGCAGCGTACCATTCCTCAATCCCAACGATTCGGTCGCGATCGGAATCAGCGCGCCGATGATGATCGTCGTGATTCCCGCGACCAGCAACGCTTTACCACCAAAAGCGTTCCCAGCGTACCACGCCTCGGGGCTCCTCATCGTCTTTTCCGTCCGTATGCCATAGAGATCGTTGGGAGCGACCTTACCGAGGCTCAATGGGATCGAGAGTCCGGCAACGATCGCCCCGGTGACGATCGCCGAGAAACAAAAAAAGAGCGACATTTTTATCCTCTGGTCTTTTTCGGCACATCGACGTCGCATGAAGCCGACGCGGAAAACGCCCACTGCGAATACGGGGCGCGTTGCCGCTTGGTGCCCAGGAAGGGACTCGAACCCCCACGGTGTTGCCACCACTGATACCTGAAACCAGCGCGTCTACCAATTCCGCCACCTGGGCACGGCTCGCCTTGATTCGCGCCCGCGGGGCCCCGCCCTCCGTGCGCGCCGTGGCTGCCCCCTGAAGCCTTCCGGGGCGTTCGCGTGTCCCTAGCCTGAAGAGCTCCATGATTCGTAAACTCACGCCGATCCTCGGCATCACGTTTATCGATATTCTCGGTTTCAGCATGCTGATCCCGATGCTGCCCTATTTCGTCACCCATTTCGGGGCGGCGCCGGTGGTCGCCGGACTCCTCTTCACCACGTTCTCCCTCTGCCAGCTCATTGCAGCGCCGCTCTGGGGCAACGCCTCGGATCGACTCGGCCGGAAATACGTGCTGATCATCAGCCAAATCGGCGCTACGATCGGCTGGGCGATGCTCGCCTTTGCACCCAATCTCCTCATCGTCTTCATCGCGCGCATCGTCGAAGGGCTCTCCGGCGGCAATATCAGCATCACCCAGGCCTACGTCGCCGACTTGGTCGCTCCGAGCGAACGTGCGCGCGCCTTCGGCTATATCGGCGCGACGTTCGCCGGTGCGATGGTCTTCGGCCCGGTCGGTGGCGGATTACTCTTCGCGCGCTTCGGTTTCACCGCACCCTTTCTTGCCGCGGCGGGGCTGCAGTTCATCACCTTGCTGCTCACCTATTTTATGCTTCCGGAATCGAAGCCAAAACCGGAGGAGCACGAGGCGCGCGTCGGTTTCGGCGAGGTATTCGCAACCTTACGCAATCCGCACCTCGCGCGCATTCTTCGCCAAAAACTCGCGCTCTCGCTCGCGCTCTACGGCTACTACAGCGTCATCGCGCTCTATCTGCAAGCGCAACTCGGCTTTACGCTCTTTCAGACCGATATTGCTTTCGCGTGCTATGCCGTCTTTACGGTCTTTGTGAACGCCGTGCTGATCGGGCGCGCCTCGGAGCGCTTCGGTGACCGGTTGATGTCGACGATCGGGCTTGCGCTTTTGGTTGCAGCGCTCGTGCTCTTGCCGTTCGTCCACAATCTTTTCATGCTCGCGGTTGCCTACGTCAGCCTCACGATCGGCGTCGGCTTTGCAAACACCGGCATCACCGCGCTCGTCAGCGCGTCGGCCTCCGAACGCGAACAAGGCACAGTATTGGGCGTGAGTTCTTCGCTCGATTCCGTCGCCGGCGTCATTGCGCCGCCGATATCGACCGGAATGCTGACGCGCTGGGGCAGTCCGTTTGCCGGTATTGAATCGCTGTTCTTCGCGGCCATCGCACTCGTGCTTGGTCTGCGTCTCGGACGACCTTCGCTTAACGCGCCCGCAGAGTCGTCATGACCGCCGCGAACAGCAGGCATCCGATGACGATTGCGACCAAACCGAGAACGCCGGCAATCCGCGCTCGTCGATGCAGTTCGCGTCGCTCTTCCTCGTCCGTCTCAGCCACAACGGCACTGCGTTAGGCACGGAGAAGCATCGTGCCTCCCATCGACCTCATCGGCATCCTTGCAGCGCTCGCACTCGCCGTCGCAGCCTTCCTGCTCTCGCGGCGCACCGCAGGGCACCCCTACGCCGAAGAGATCTATGCGATGACGCCACAAAAACATCGCCGTTACGCGATGCTCGGCATCCTCTTCGCACTTGCGCTCGCCGCCGCGTACGCACTCCATCTGCCGACGGTACCGCTCGTCGCCGTCTTGGCGCTCGTGATTGTTTTTTACGCGACCTCATTTCTCCGCGGTTTCTCCGATGGCTGATGCTTTTCGCTTCTCACCGCGGGCGAACCGCGCCGCCGAAATTCCCTGGCAGCACTGGGGGCCGGAGGCCTTTGCGCTCGCGCGTTCGAGCGATCGTCCGATCTTACTCTCGCTCTCGGCGGTGTGGTGTCACTGGTGCCACGTCATGGATGAGACGAGTTACTCCGACCCCGACGTCATCGCGGCGATCGCTCGCGATTTCGTGCCGATTCGCGTCGATAACGACGAGCGCCCCGATATCAATGCGCGCTACAACATGGGTGGATGGCCGACGACGGCATTTCTTGCTCCCGACGGATCGATTCTGACCGGGGCGACCTATCTTCCACCACCGGCAATGCGTCAAGCACTCACGCGGCTCGCGCACTATTACGCCGAGCATCGCGATAAGATCGAAGCGGTGATGGAAGAGGCGCGACACGAGAGCGATACGCCGCTGCCGGCGACCGCTCTCGATGAGAGCGCCGCGGATGCGCTCTTCGAGCGAGCGCGCACGAGTTACGATGAACGACACGGCGGCTTCGGCGATGCACCAAAATTTCCGCAGTGCGACCTGCTGGAGTTTCTCCTCGACGATGGGCTCGCCGGCCGCCACGAGTCGCTCGCGATGACGATACGAACGCTGCGCGCGATGGCGGGCGGCGGCACCTACGATCGCATCGAAGGCGGATTCTTTCGTTACTCCACCACCGCCGATTGGTCGGTGCCGCACTTTGAAAAGATGGCCGAGGATCACGGCGCACTGCTGCGGATACTCGCGCGCCTCCTAGCCTACGAACACGACGCCGCGCTGCAGATCGCTCTCGAGCAGAGTACCGCGTACGTGCGCGCGACGCTCTACGACGCGGAGCGCGGCGTTTTTTGCGGCAGCCAGGATGCCGACGAGCGCTACTTTGCGCTCGATGCCGCCGAACGCGCCCGCAATGAGAGACCATTTGTCGATCCCACCTCGTACACCGCGTGGAGTGCCGCACTTGCCGGCGCCTTCGCGCAGGTCGCGCTCGTCACCGGAGCGGAGGAGCACGCCGATATCGCGCGTCGCGTGCTCGACACGCTCGACGCGCAGATGCGCGATAGCGACGGGCTGATGCTACGGGTCTGGCGCGCCGGCGAGGAGCCGCGCGTGCGCGGGATTCTCGCCGATCAGTGCGCGATGATTGCTGCATCGCTCGATGCCTACGAAGCGCTCGGTGAGGAACGCTTCTTCGAACGCGCCGATCGACTTGCGCGCGCGACGCTGGCCGCGTTTGCTCCCGACGGCGGCGCCGCGGCCGACCGTATTGCGAGCGAGGGGGCTCTCGGGCGCCTCGCCTTGCGCGACCGTCCGCTCGCCGAGAACGCCTCGCTCGCGCGCTCGCTCCTGCGTATCTCCGAGATCGCCGATCGTCCCGAAGAGGGCGATCGCGCGCGTGCCATCCTCGCGACCTTCGCTGCAAGTTATCGCGAGGCGGGGCTCTTTGCGGCGAGTTACGCCCGCGCGACCGCACTCGCGCTTCGTCCGCGAGCGAAGCTCACGATTCGCGGGAGCGCCGTCGAAACGCGTGGATGGCGCCGTGCAGCGCTCGCACTCGGAGCGCCCGAACTCAGTATCGCAAGCGAACGCTGCTCGGGCGAAGCACCCTCGGCAACGCTCTGCATCGGGACGCTCTGCGGTGCGCCGATGCGCGAACCAGGCGCACTCGCAGCGGCCTATCGCGCCCTAGTTCCCGGGTCGAATAAACGCGTTCCAGTACCAGCAGCCCCAGAGCCCGACGAGCACCGAGTAGAGCATTAGCGGATATCCCCAGCGTGGGATACCGCGTCGCAACGCAATCGCCATCAGTACGGCGGCAAAGGGTTCAAAATCGAGCGCGTGGCGCATGCCGAATTGCGCGAAACCGTTGACGTAGTAGACGAGATTCGGCAGCCATGCCGCAAGCAACATCAACCAGAGAACGACGGTATCGCGCAACGGTTTGCGCGCCCACGCCACGAGCACCAACGCCGGCGAGGTCCACGTCAGCGCGACCCCCGTCATCTCCGGGCGCAGATAGGGAAAATTCGGGAGCACGGTCGGCATCTGCAAAAAGAATGATTGCAACTGATAGGAGAGGTAGCGCAGCGCAAATGGCGATCCGTACGGGCTGCCCGCCGGGTCTTGATGGAACCACATGGCGTACCCGATATCGTCCCAGGTTCCCCAACGGCCGAGGTTATAGGCGACCCAAAGCGCCGCAACCGGAACCGCTACCGCGCAAAAGCCAAGCAGTCGCGAACGCCACTGCCGGTGCAGCCGCGGCAAAGCATCGTCGTCGACGAGCAAGAGCCCAAGAACGAGCGGCGCGATGATGACGAGACTAAAACGCGATTCGACCGCAGCGGCAAAATAGAGCGCGACGAGCCAACCGCGCTTTGCGGTTCGAAGTTCGAGCCAGAGCAACAACGCAAACGCGAACGCGCTGACGTTGGCGATAAACCAGACATCACCGAGCATCGCCGCCCACAAGAGATCCGTACCGGCAAAAGTAAACGCCGTTAGCCACAGATTCGCGCGAACGTCGAGGCCATAGTATTCGCCGATGCGCCAGAGCGCGCCGATCGCAAGCCCCCCGAGCGCACAGGCGAGCAACGTTTGATTCGCTGCGGTACCAAATAGTGCGACGAACGGCAATAGCAAAATCGCCGGAAACGGCGCTTCGATGATGTAATGCGCACCGTGATAGGCGAGGGCATCGATGTAGGCGCCGGGCCAGTCGATGGCCAGCCGGCCACGCAGAAACGCCTGCGCGAGAAGAACGTAATTGTTATACGGCGTCGAGCGGCCATGCGAAACGATCCAGGCAATGAAAAAGGCTGCGACGCCGGCGATGACGCTCCGGGGAACCGCGAAGCGTTTAAATAGGAGGGAGCGTTGCACTCGGAAGCGGTCGCGGTACGCGGAAGGTCGTTTCGGGCAGCGAGCGCGGGAAGCGGCAATTACTCCACGTGATGCGTTCGTTTGCCGGTTTTCCGTGGAGGCTTCCGGTTACATATACTTCGTACGGCACCCAATAGCGACCGGCAGCGTGATAGAGTATCGCGCCGTGCCCCTCAGCCCCACCCCCCGATGACGTAAACGCAATCGCGCTAGGAAGAAAACGGCCGCTGACGATCGTAAAACCGGTGATTGAGAAGCGCGCTGTCGGAGCAAGCGCGGTCGCTTGATACCGATATTGAAAATTCGCTCCGACTTTATGCGCCGAAAGAAAGAGCACTTCGTAATCGTGGAGAGTCGGCGCGAGCCGATCGATGGCGTACCGATTCGCGCGATGCGCGATCAGGATCGCTTTTTCGTGCACGGGTATGCCCTGCGATGAAAGCAGCGTATCGCGAACGAGATCGCCTTGACGGTAGAGCAAATGCTGCTGATCGATTTGTATCGGCCCGGCCTGCGAGATCGAGTAATTGCAGATCGATGCCGTCGGCATCGACAACGAATCCATCGCACGTACGTACTCGTCGAGAACGACCTGCGAATCTTGGCGTTTCGGCGCTCCAACGAAGGCCAGCAAAAGAAGGGCCGCACAAGCCAGCGCGACGCTCGCGCGACGACCAATCATGATCCTGAGAGTACGGCAGCGCGTATCGTCGCGAGTGCCGCCGGAGCACCAGCTACGTTTTTGCCGCCGCCCTGTGCGTGCGCGGCCTGTCCGCCGCCTTTTCCGCCGAGCGCGGGAGCGGCGAGCTTGACGAGATTTCCGCTATGAACGCCTGCGGCGACGGCATCCTCGGCCGCACTTACCAGCAAGCTCGCGCTCTCGCCGTCGGTTCCGATCAGGGCGATCGTTCCATGCGGCATCCGCGAGCGGATCGCCGCCTGCAAATGACGTAGCGCTTCGGCGTTCGCTTCAGGAACGATCGCGCCGACAAAGCGCCGTGCGCCCTCGCCCTCGGCGGCATCGCAATAGCGAGCGGCATCGGCGCCCGCAAGCCGCGCGTTGAGCTGCCCGAGCGCACCCTGCAGATCGCGAACTTCACGTTGAAGGCGCGCAACTCGCTCGCTGAGTTCTTCGGGATTCGTAGCGAGCGCACCGGAGATCGTTGCGACCATCTCTTGCTGCTTCGTCACGAACTGCTCGGCAGACTCCGAGACGCAGCTCTCGATTCGGCGAACGCCGCTGCCGATCGAAGATTCGTTGAGAATTACGAAGAGCCCGAGCTCGCCGGTAGAATGAGCGTGCGTTCCGCCGCAGAACTCGATCGACGGCCCCGCTTGCACCACGCGTACGTGCTCGCCGTACTTTTCGCCGAACATCCAGACCGCTCCGGTCTGCTTCGCTTCGTCGAGCGGGAGTTCGCGCGTTTGCAACGGCGAGTCGTCGCGAATCATGCGGTTGACGCGATGCGCGACTTCGCGGCGTTGATCGGGCGAGAGCGCGCCTGCCGACCAACGGAAATCGAAGCGCATCCGGTCGGTGCCGACCCAGGATCCCGCTTGGGCAACATCGTCGCCTAAGACGTCGCGCAGCGCGCGCTGTAAGAGATGCGCCGAGGTGTGATGGCGGCGAATTTCCCGGCGCCACCAGTCGTGCACGGCAGTCGTCACGCGCTCGCCGACACGCAGCGATCCGCTACGCACGATGCCGATATGCGCAATCGCGTCGCCGAGATACTGTGTATCCTCGACTTCGAAGAGCGCATCTTCACCAAGCAAGACGCCTCGATCGCCGATCTGTCCGCCGCGCTCGGCATAGAACGATGTGGCGTCGAGGACGATCCGTCCGCGCGCGCCGCCAACGAGCTCTTGCGACGCCTTCTGATCGGCATCGAGCATTGCGACGATCGTGCCCGCCCCTTCGAGGCCATCATAGCCCGTAAAAGCCGTCTTGATCGCGGGTAACTCCGCGAGCGTTACCACCGCGCGCTTGGACGCCGCGTCGCTGCGAGCGCGCGTGCGCTGCGCTTCCATCTCGCTTTCGAAGGCCGCCGTATCGATCGCAACGCCACGTTCGGCTGCGATCTCGCGACTGAGCTCGATGGGAAAGCCATGCGTATCGTGCAACGTAAACGCATCCTCGCCCGAGATGAGCCGCGTGCAATTTTCGTTCGCTTCGTCGATCATTCGGTCGAGAACGGTGAGCCCACGCTCGAGCGTACGATTGAACGTCTGCTCCTCGCGCTCCAAGGTTCCGACGATACGCGCGGTATTTTGACGCAGTTCGGGGTAGCCGCTTGCGAGCGATTCGACGACCGCCGGCACAAGCTGGGCAAGAAAACCATCCGGGTATCCGAGCAGTCGCCCCTGACGGATCGCGCGACGAATCAAAAATCGCAGCACGTACCCACGGTCGCTATTCGAGGGATAGATTCCGTCGTTGATAAGAAAAGTTACCGCGCGCGCATGATCGGCGATGATATTCCGACGCACGTGTTGTTCGGCGGGCGGCAGCGAACTTGCCTTCGGCTGCGGCTGCGCTGCGACGAGGTCGAGAAAGAGATCGGTCTCGTACATCGACGCTTTGCCGTTGACGACGGCTAACATCCGCTCGAGCCCAGCGCCGGTATCAATCGATTTTCGCGGCAACTCCGAAAGCGTTCCATCGGCGGCGCGATTGAACTGTTGGAAGACGACGTTCCAAATTTCGACGTAGCGATTGCCGAGGTTCGGCCCGGTATCGTCGGGGCCGCTCGCGTATGCCTCGCCGATATCGTAGAAAATTTCGGTCGAAGGACCGCACGGACCGGTCGGGCCCATCGTCCAGAAATTATCGTCGTCGAAACGCGTGATGCGCGCTGCGTCGATCCCGATCTCGCTCTCCCAAATGCGCGCAGCTTCGTCATCGTCGGTATGCACGGTGACGTAGAGCCGCTCCGGATCGAGGCGCATCACGTGCGTGACGAACTCCCACGCCCACGCGATCGCTTGCGGCTTGTAATAATCCCCGAAACTAAAGTTGCCGAGCATCTCGAGGAAGGTGCCGTGCCGCCCGGTGCGCCCGACGTTTTCGATATCGCTCTTCGCTCCGGCGACGCGCAGGCAGCGCTGAACGGTGACCACGCGCGGCGCAGGCGCCGGTTGCTCGCCGAGAAACGCCGGCACGAATTGCTCCATCCCCGCAATGGTGAAGAGCGTCGTGGAGATCTCGTCGGGAATCAAACTCGCCGATGGAACGTGTTTGTGCCCTCGGGCAACAAAGAAATCGATCCACGCTTGGCGGAGTTCTTGGCTCGTCATCGGCATAGGCACCCCGTATGGTAGCAGAGTGCCGCGGGTTGCGCTACGACGGTGGTGCCAGCAAGCTGCGCAGGCGGGCCAGCGCCCGCTGCTCGAT
>JAJYFM010000024.1 GCA_021790895.1 bacterium | reverse complement strand
CTTACAGACCAGGATATCGTTATCGTTGCCGGCGCCCGTACGCCGTTCGGCAACTTTGGGGGCGCCCTTTCGGCGCTGACCGCAACCGACCTCGGGGTCGCCGCCGCCGCCGGCGCGATCCTTCGCAGCGGCGTTCCGGCGGGAGAGATCGACGAAGTGATCTTCGGGAACGTCATCCAGAGCAGTGCCGACGCAATCTATCTGGCACGCCATGTCGGCCTGCGAGCGGGGCTCCCGGTTCGCGCGCCGGCGCTGACGCTCAATCGGCTCTGCGGCTCGGGGCTGCAGGCGATACTCTCCGGCGCCCAGTCGCTCGCGCTCGGGCAGGCGCGCTACGTGCTCGCCGGCGGTGCGGAATCGATGAGCCAGGCGCCGCACGTCGTTCGCGGCGCGCGCACCGGCTTCGCGCTCGGCGCGAAAGTCGCATTCGAAGATTCGCTCTGGGAGGCGCTTACCGATTCGTACAACGGCCTGCCGATGGCGATTACCGCTGAGAATCTCGCGGCGAAATATTCGGTCTCGCGTGAAGAGTGCGACGCCTTCGCGTTAGCGAGCCAGGTGCGCGCGCTCGAGGCGCAACGCAGCGGGTACTTTGCCGACGAGATCGTTGCCGTCGAGGTGCCGGGTCCGAAGGGCACGACCGTGCGCATCGATAGCGATGAAGGGCCGCGCGAGGGACTCTCGATGGAGCGGTTGGCAAAGCTCCCCGCGCGTTTTCGGAAAGAGGGTGTCGTCACCCCCGGAAATGCCAGCGGTATCACCGACGGCGCCGCCGCGGTCGTCTTGACGACGGTGAAGCAGGCGCGCGCCGACGGCATTCGCTGGATCGGCCGTTTGCTCGGCGGCGTCTCGGTCGGCGTCGATCCCGATATCATGGGCATCGGGCCGGCGATGGCGATTCCCGCAGCGTTACAGCACGTCGGCATCGCGCACGAGAACGTCGATCTCATCGAGATCAACGAGGCCTTTGCGCCGCAGGTCATCGCGTGTTTACGCGATCTCGGCGACGACGGCTCGAAACTCAATCCGCACGGCGGCGCAATTGCGCTCGGGCATCCGCTCGGCGCATCGGGGACGCGCATCGCCTACACGGCTCTGCACGAACTGCAACGTCGTGGCGGCGGGATTGCGGTCGCATCGGCGTGTATCGGCGGAGGCCAGGGAATCGCAGCCGTCTTCTCAGCGGAGTAACGTGAGCGATCCGCAGATGCCCCCGCGCGCGCGCGTGCCGTGGGGGCGTCTGCTCGATATTGCAGCGGCCGTCGTGATCCTCTTCGCGCTCTGGAAAGTCTTCATCGCGCCGCGTTTTCTCAATGCGCCCGGCGTCTTTCCCGCACCGCACGTGGCCTTCACGCGCCTGAACGGCGGCGCACCGTTCACCGTCGAGTCGACGCGCGGTCACGTGCTCTTCCTGGATTTCTTTGCGACCTGGTGCACACCGTGTCGCGCGGAGTTACCGCTCGTTCAGGCGTGGGAACGCTCGCACCCGCAAGCGCTCGTCGTTCCTGTCGATGTCGGTGAATCGCGCGCTGCCGTCCGCCGCTTCGCTATCGCGCACGGCATGCACCATGTCGTTCTCGACCCGCAGCAACTCTCGCGGGGATACTTTCAAATCCTCGGTTTTCCAACGATGGTGGTGATCGATCCGCGCGGATATATCCGCGCGACCTGGACCGGCTTCAACCCGGCTATTGGGCCGGCGATGAGCAATGCATTGCAACATCTTCAGAAAAAGCGGTAGAAGCAGAGGCTCCTACCGCTTTTTCTATCGCCGGATCTCGTCTACGGATTAACGATAAACGTGTCGGAGGAGGGGATGTTCCAGGCAGTATAGGCGAGATAGAACGTGCCGTTGTTCGCCCACGTCGGCCCCCAGGAATTCGCGACGATGAACGCCCCTTTCGTGTCGTCGTACCCGACGATCGTCATCGCGTGTCCGCCGCCGGTCGCCGTCGGGCCGCTCCAGATATCGTTTGCCGTCAGATTGGAGAAGCCGGCGTCGACGTTTGCGCCCCAGAGTACCGGAACGCCGGCTGCAATCGAGGCTTTGATTTGGGCGATGCCGTTGACGTCGGTGCGCGGCAGATAGGTGAAATTCGTGATCTTGTTCGGTAACGCCGCGGCGAACGCCGTCGCCGTCGGTTGGGCGAGGTAATCGGTCTCGTTGAAAGGCATATCGACCCACGGCGCGTCGCCCTTGGCGATGAGCAGCGTTAATGCATCGGACTCAAGGCTTCCGGCATCGCGTCCGCGATTGATTTGGTTGTAGACGAACGCCGGCGAGAGGATCTTCGTGTAATCGGGTGCGCCCGTTCCAGTAAGAAAACTCGAGTAATTGAAACGCGCACCCGAGATCGTCGAAGCGGTCATATACCCGGTCGCCCAGGCGACGCAGGAGCTCTGCGAACCCTGGCTGCCGCTCGGGGGACGCACCGCGATCGTCGCCGACAGCGGAAGCCGCAATGCGAGCGGTCGACGCGCCGAGCCGCTGAAGGTGACGCTGCCGTCACCGAAGGCGGCGGCCATCTCGTTGGTCATCCGTTGATCGCCGCCGACATCCTGCGTGACGCCGTTGACGACGGTCGTGTCGTTGGGAATGTGTTCGACGAGCGTTGCCGTGCCGCTGAGCGATCCGACACTGCCGGTGAAGGTCGTTGCTCCATATCCGGATGCGCCGCCGTTATAGGCGAAGGTCAAGCGCTGGTTGGCGCTCGTAAACTGAATGACCGGCAAGCTGCCGGGGGCGTTGCTCGGCGCGGTGACGAGCACCGGCGTCGAGAGCGGCTGCGAGCCGACGATCCGGTTGCCGCTCGCGTCGTAGGCCAGGAGCGTGAGGAGAACGTTCTGTGCCGTCCCGATCTTCACGGTCGTCGGCTCGACGGAGAGCTTGACCGATGCGATCGTGCCGCCGAAACTCAGGCCGACGCTCTGCGCGTGGTAGAGGACATATTGGCCGATGGTGGCGGTCGAGAGCAGGCTCGCTCCCGCCGTGAGGTTGATGACGTAGCCGCTCGGCCCGACGGGGGCGTTCGGGATCGTCACGCTGCAGCCGGTCGGCGTACAGGGGGCGGTCACCGACTGGGCGGGCTGGCCGATGATGTTGCCGCTGACCGCGACACCGCTCACGGCGCCGAGACCCGGCGACGGGATCGTGATATTGAAGGTTAGCGGGGTGGTAAGTCCGCTCGTAAATCCCGGAACGGTGGCCGGGGTCGCAACCGCGGCTGGCGCCGACGGTTGCGACGGGAGAAAGGTGGCATTCGATCCACCACATGCGGCGAGTGCTAACGCAGCGAATGCAGCAGTAGCAGAGAAGAACGCTCGCTGTAGAAACATCGAAAGCGACTTCTGTCGGATTGCAGCGGCGTTCTGCGACGAAATTGTCGACGAGGAGCGCCTTTAAATCAAGTTTGCGTAAAGCAAAAACCCTATTTGCCGGACCAAACGGCTTTGCGCTTCTCAAGAAACGCACTCGTGCCCTCGCGGAAATCTTTGGTGTCGACGAGGAGACCGAACTCCATCGCCTCGATTTCAAGCGCGTCGGCGAGCGAGAGATGCTCCCCGCGATGGATCGCACGTTTGCAGGCCGCGATCGCGAGCGGTGCTTTGGCGGCGATCGCACCGGCGATGCGGTGTGCTTCCTCCAACAAGCCCGCGAGGGGAACGACCCGCTCGACGAGACCGATGCGCAGCGCCTCCTGCGCGTCGATGATCTCGCCGGTCAGGCAGAGGTAGAGCGCCATGCCTTTCCCGACGTAGCGCGTGCTACGCTGGGAGCCGCCGTATCCCGGAATCAGGCCGAGATTCACCTCGGGTTGGCCGAATTTCGCATTCTCCGATGCGATGCGGATATCGCAGGCCATCGCCAGTTCGCAGCCGCCGCCGAGCGCGAATCCGTTGACCGCAGCGATCACCGGCTTCGAGAGCGACTCGATCTGCGTGGTGATCTGCTGACCGACGCGCGACTTGTCAGCGCCGGCACCGGCATTGGGAATTGCATTGAGTTCGCCGATATCGGCGCCTGCAGCAAAGGCTTTCTCCCCCGAGCCGGTGAGCACGATCGCGCGAATCTCCGGGCGTGCATCGAGCGCGGCGAGCGCGCGCGAGAGCTCGTCGAGCAGCGCGGCGTTGAGGGCGTTGAGGACGGCCGGGCGTTCGAGCGTGATCGTCGCAATCGGCCCGGCCTCGCTGACGCGAATGTTGCTCGCGCTCTCACTCATAATCGTAGAAACCTTTGCCGCTCTTGCGGCCGTGCCGTCCGGCGAGAACCATGCGCTTGAGCAACGGCGGTGCAGCCATCATCGGATCCTTGAATTCTTCGAACATGATCTGCGCGATATAATAGGTGGTGTCGAGTCCGACGAAATCGAGGAGCTCAAGCGGCCCCATCGGGTAGCCGCAGCCGAGTTTCATGCCTTTATCGATATCTTCTTTGCTTGCGAGTCCGCCTTCGTAGCAACGAATCGCATAGAGAAGATAAGGAATCAGCAGACGATTGACGACGAAGCCCGGGGTATCTTGCGCGAGGATCGGTTCTTTGCCGAGTTTCTTCGCGAAGGCATAGAGTTCGTCGATCGTATCTTGCGTCGTCGCGATCGTGCGCACGACCTCGACGAGTTTCATAATCGGAACCGGATTGAAGAAATGGAGCCCCGCGACGCGATTGGGACGTTTGGTCGTCGCGGCGAGCTCGATGACGCAAAAACTCGATGTGTTGGTGCAGATGATCGCATGCGGCGCCAAGAGCTCGTCGAGTTGTTTGAAGAGCGACTTCTTTGCTTCGGGATTTTCGACGATCGCCTCGATCACCAGATCGCAATCCTTGAGATCGGCGATCTTCGTCGTTCCCTTGATGCGTCCGACGATTGCATCGCGCTCGCCTTGAGGGAGCTTGCCTTTTTCGACAAACTTATCGAGTGACTTGGCGATCGATGCGAGCCCGCGCTGGAGGGGGGCCTCGGCGACTTCCATGATGACGACGTCGAACCCGGCACTCGCGGCGGTCTGCGCGATCCCGTTACCCATGAGGCCGGCACCGCAGACGCCGACCGTACGAATCTTAGACACGTGTAGAAACCTCTCGCTTCCTTAAAAATGAGATAAAGAGCGCAGGTGCTTTCGTCCTCGCGTCGGTATCACCCTAGGGAAAGGGGAGTACGGTATCGATGCGGACAGCGTATCATGAGGCATTAGAAGGGACCCGGCTTGATGTCGTGCGTCTCGGCGCATTGGTCGGCGATGCCATTCGCGTCAGCGTCGATGCGCTCGAGCGCCGCGATGAAGCGACCGGCGCCCGCGTCGTTGCCGGTGATGACGTCATCGACGACCTTCGTCGCAAGATCGAGTCGCACTGTATCGAGTTGATCTGGCGCCAGCAGCCGGTTGCCGGAGAGCTGCGCGAGATCGCGGCGATGCTCGAGATCGCGACCGATCTGGAGCGCGTCGGCGACTATGCCGTCGAGATCGCGAAAAATGCGATAAAACTCGCAGATACCGCGTTGCGTCCGCAGAAGGTAGAGATCGATCGTATCGCCGCCGTCGCCCACGGAATGCTGCTCGATGCGATGCGTGCCTACACCGAGCGCGATTCCGAACTTGCAACCGAAGTCATCGCCCGCGACGACGACGTCGACCGTCTCTATAAGCGGAGCATCACGCTGCTGCAAGAGGAGATGCAACGCGACTCCGAACTCGTTACCTCCGGCACGCGTTACCTGTTCGTGCTCACCGCCGTCGAACGCGTCGGTGACCGCGCGAGCAATATCGCGTGGCACACGAAAGACATGATCGGCGAATAACGTGGCGGAGTCCGCTCCACCGCTCGATCCGTCGCTCTTTGCGGTAACCAACGGCCGCGTCTACCTCAACCACGCCGCGGTCGGCGTTCTGCCGACACCCACTGCAGCGGCGCTCCACGCCTTTGTCGACGCACACGCGAAGGGCGGAGTGATCGGGACTTTCCCGTACGAGGGGGCGATGGCGGAGTATCGCGAGCGCGTCGGCGTCGCGATCGGTGCGAGCGGAGCCGATATCGCGCTGCTCCGCAATACCAGCGAGGGAGCGAACGTGCTCGCGCAGGGCTTCGACCTGCGCCCCGGCGACGAAGTGCTCGTGCCGGCCGAAGAGTTTCCGAGCAATGCCTGGCCGTGGCGCGCACTTCGCGAGCGCGGCGTCATCGTCCGCGAACTCGATTGTTCGCGCGCGGTGCTCGATTCGGCGCGACTCGCGCGCGAAATCGGGGAGCGGACGCGCGTTCTCGCGCTTTCATGGATCGCGTATGCCGACGGGGCACGTCACGATCTCGCCGCTCTCGCGGCGGTCGCTCGCGCACGCGGGGTTGCGATCGTCGTCGATGCAATTCAAGGACTCGGCGCGCTCGAACTCGATGTTCGGGAGATCGGCATCGATGCGCTCTACGCGGGAGGTGCGAAGTGGCTCTGCGCGCTGCAAGGCGTCGCGTTGCTCTACGTGAGCCCGGCATTGCGCGATCGTTTGCGCGTTGCCGCACCGGGATGGCGCAGCGTCGCCGATATGTGGGCCTTCCACAACGGCACGCAAGGGTGGATCGAGAATGCATCGCGCTTCGAAGGCGGTACGCCGAACTTCATCGGCGCGCTCTCGTTGGCAACCTCGCTCGAGCTTTTCCAAAGCGTGGGAATCGCGCGGATCGAACGACATATCGCCGCGCTGCGTGCGCGCCTCGACGCCGGCGTGCGCGCGCTCGGCGCGAATGTGCTCGAGCGCCCCGGTGGCGCCGGAGTATCGGGAATCCTCACGTTCTCGGTTGCGGGACGCGAGAGCATCGCACTCGGTCGCGCATTACAGAGCGAGGGTTTCGTCACCACCTGGCGTGCGAACGGCATTCGCGTCTCGCCGCACGGCTATACCACGCTCGGTGAGATCGATGCGTTTCTCGCCGCGCTCGCGGCGCAGGTTTAGCGGCTCTCCGCCGACGCCTGCTTGGGAACGACCGCGCAGGAGGCCATGACGGCGTCGGTCATTCCGTGAATGAGGCGCTTATCGGCCGGAGCGACCGTCGCGAGGATCCCGCCGACGCGAACGCTCTCGCCGACCACGAAATAGTACGGGCAGAGACGAACGCGTCCGTCGAAGGTACGAATCTCATCGCTGCGTCGGTCGAGATAACTTTGGCGCACGCGTTTCGGTTTATGAAAGCGCTGCAAGATATGCGGCGTTTTTTCGAAGAGCGCGAGGCCGTTCCGTAACGCCTCGCTCCATTCATCGCGCGTGAGATCGTTCGCGACCTTGACGCCGCGCGAGCCCCAGGCAAGTTCGGAGAAGCCCGATGGCTTCACGACATATTCGCGTTCGCTCTTCGTGAGTTCGGCGAGGTGCATGAAGTCGTCGACCGGGCGCCCGGCGAGCGTTACGCCGACGATTGCTGCCTGCGGCGGTAGCGGGCGCGGATCGAGAATCCAGGTTTCTGGAAAGAGCGTGCGCAGGCGAATGAAAAGCTCTTCGCCGAGCTCGCCGACCCAGAGCCGTTCGAGCGCGTAGTGGTGGAGCAAGGCAAAGGAGAGTTTTTCTTCTAAGTGCGCTTTCGGCGGCGGCGTCATGCGCACGCGCTGATGGCGCGCCGCATAGAGCATGAGCTCTTGTTTCGGAACGTTGAGCAGATCGAAGAGTTCGAAGTTCCGGTAGATCGCATCGATGCGACGCTCGTTTCCGGCCTCATCTCTGACGAAGAGCGCATCCTCGGTGAAGATCACCTGCTCGGGACGGACGACGGCGATATCGGCGATTCCTAAACGCGCGACGTCGGCGGCGAGCCAGGACATCTCGGCACGGTAGTCGCCCGACTCCTCCGAGACGACGACGGCGACACTCGGGTGCTCTTTCCCGCACTGCGCTGCAAAGATCTCGGCGAAGCCGCGCGCCATGCCGTCGCGTCCGCCGACACTCTCGATCCCCACCGAGCTGTACGCCTCCGCCATCGCGCCGACAAAGCCCATTCCACCGGGAACGCTGTCGAGTTCCGAGGCGATAAAACCACTATCGGTGATGAGCAGATCGGGGCGTATTACCGCCGGAATATCATTTTTGAAACGATTCTGCCGCGAGAGCCGGACGATGTGCTCGGGCTTTCCCATGTCGAGATATTCGGCGATGAAGGCGGGCGCCGTACCGCGCACGCTGCGCGCGTACAACGAATTGAGCGCCTTATAAAAGCGGAGGAGATCGTTTCCGATGCGTTCGATCTGCGAGAACTGCTCGACCGAGAGCCCGAAGGGCTCGGGAGCGACCCGCCATGCGATGCGGTCTTCTTCGTTCTCAACCCGGAAGAGCCCCGGGGGAATCGCTGCTTCGACCTTGAGCGCGCGGTCGCGTGCGGTCAGATCGGAGATGGTGGATGGAAAGGACAAAAGAAACCTCTATCGACAGCCGTCGGGTATTTTTGCTGAGTTATACGCGATGTAACGTCGCCGCATGTTTGCTCTTAACGCCTTCGAATCGAACTCGGTTTCGCTCTATTTGATGATGACCGCACCTGGGGTCAGCAGGGCCGAGTCGATCGATGCGGAGTCGGGCGTCACGTGCAGGGTGAGGTGCAGGGTGCCGACGAGGCCGACCGGGGCGAGTTCGATGGAGGCGGGGGCGTTTGCCGAGGCACTCCCCATCGGCAGCAAAAGCGCGAGTTGTGCGTTTGCGCTGCGGCTCGGCGTCGAGGTGGTCGCCTCGACGTGGGCGACGCGCGAACTCGTCGACGGATCGAGCGTCACGGAGAGCAAGCAGAGTTCGATGCTCAACGGCGAGCCCTCGACCGTGAATGCCTCGCTCGTGCAGGCGGCACGCGCGAGCGCCGGGCTCGCGATCGCGAGCGCCATCGCGAGGGCGAGGAGCGGGGTGAGCCTCCGTCGAGCGGTCGTTGGGAAGGATTTCACGATACGTCGGCCACTTCGACCGCCGATGGTCGCACCCCTCACATTGACGGGAGCGGTTATGCTATGAGGCCGTGATACCGATAGAACTTATCGCGCTCGACCTCGATGGAACGCTATTGCAGGCCGACGATCGTGTCGCCGAGCCGGAACGAAAAGCGATCGAACGAGCGCTTGCTCGTGGCGTGCGCGTCGTCCTCGTGACCGGACGAGGGGTGGAGTTTCCCTCGATGCTCGCGCGCGAGCTCGGCCTCGACCTGCCGGTCATCTGCTGCCATGGAGCGCTCACCAAGGATTTCCAGAGCGGCCGAAGCCTGGGGCATATTCCGGTGCCGATCCAGCAGGCGCGCGACCTGATCGATTTCGCCGTCGAACGCGACCTCGATCTCGCGATCTATCACGAGGAGCGCTTCCACCGACTCGCGGGGCGCGAACGCTATATGCCCGATATGGTCGCTCCGCACTGGGTTGAGGTCGAGGATTTTCGCCTGCTGCGCGAGGGTGCACCGACGATGCTGCGCTTTCTCGGAAATGCCTCGGTCGAAGCGGTGCGCGGCGAGCTCTCTCGGCGGCCGGTTCATGCAAAGTTCGAACGCTGGGGCGCGTTTGAAGAGTGTGCGGTGACCGCGCGCGAAGCGACGAAGGAGCGCGCCTTAGCGCGCCTCTGCGCCGATTTTCAGATTCCGCGCGAGCGCGTCCTTGCGATCGGCGATTCGGCGAACGATCTTCCGATGCTGCGCTGGGCGGGCATCGGCGTCGCGATGGGGAACGCGGAGCCTGCCGTCCGGGAAGCGGTCGGCCGCGTAACGCTCGACGTTGCCCGCCACGGTGCGGCGCGCGCTATCGAACGCTATGCGTTACCATCCCAAGGGAGAAGAAGTGCATGATGCTGCCGAACGCAAACCCCGACTATGAATCGCGGTTACGGAAGATTCTTGCCGACGCCGATTGGGCGGCGTTGCGAGAATTTGCGCGGAGCGAGAATCACATTCCCGACGAAGTCTACGAAAAAGATGAACACTTCTGGAGCGTGCTGCTGCATAAACTCATCTGCAACCGTATCGATCAACTCCACTTGCATGCCGCCTCGCGAGCCTGGCTCGATCGGAACGGATACAGCACCGATCTCGGCGGTTTCTAAGGCGATGCCGACGATCCGCGTCGTCGCATTCGCCCGGCTTCGCGAGGTACTCGGTGCGAGTCGGCAGATCGCGCTCGCCGACGACGCGACGGTCCGCGATCTCTGGGCCGCGCTTGTCGAAACGGAACCGCGCCTGCAAGGGCTCGAAAGCGGGCTGCGCTTTGCCTGTAACGAGCGGCTCTGCGGCGCCGAGCAACGCCTCCGCGAGGGCGACGAGGTGGCGTTGTTGCCGCCCTACGGGGGCGGATAGCCGCGATGTTTGCCATCGTCGACGAACCGATCGATCCGCGCGCGCTCGAGGCCGCAGTTCGCACCCCCGCCTGCGGTGGAGTCGTGAGCTTTTGCGGCGTGGTGCGCGAAAGCGCCGATGACGGACGAGCGGTAATCGGGCTTCGCTACGAAGCCCATGCCGGGTTGGCGCGAGCGAGTTTCGTGGAGATCGCCGACGAGATTCAAGCGACGATGCCCGAGGTACGGCTCGCCATCGTTCACCGCATCGGTGAGCTCGCCGTCGGCGATATCGCCGTCGTCGTCGTCGCCGCTGCGCCGCATCGGAGCGAGGCGTTCACCGCGGCGCGCAGCGCGATCGACGCACTCAAAGAACGCGCACCGATTTGGAAAGAGGAGCGCTATCGCGATGGAGCGCGCGCCTGGATCGAGAATCGCTGCGGCGAGGGGAATCGGTGAAACTCGATCTGCATCACGTCGCGACCGAGAACGGATCGATCGCGGCGCTCGCCTACGAACCGCGTCGGTCGCGCGAGTTGGCGATCGTTGTCGGACACGGTTATTCGAGTAGCAAGCACAACCTCGATCCGCTCTGCGCATTTCTCGCCGCGCACGGATTCGCGATCTATTCGCTCGATTTTCCCGGACATCGGCTCGGTGCGAGCGGTGGTCGGTTGCGCGATGCCGAGGATACCGTCGCGGCGATGGCGGCGGTCGTCGCGCTCGCGCGTTCGCATGGGTATGCGCGCGTGCTGACGCTGGGGCACAGCATGGGCGCGATGGCGGCGCTCTTCACCGCGGCGGAGGATCGCACGCTGCTCGGGGCGGTCGCGATTGCAACCGGATACGGGCGGCCGACCGCGCTCTCGGCGCTGCAGCGCGCGGGGGCGACGGATTTCCGCTCCGGTTACGTCGATGGCGTCACGCTCCCGGAGCTCGTCGATGGGATCGATCGTCGGCTCGATCGCCGGCTGCCGATGTTGCTCGGTCGGCAAGCGCTCTACGTTGCAGCCAGCGCCGATGCGATGGTCTCGCCGGCGAGCGTGCGCGAGCTCTACGAGCGCGCTCCGGAGGCGAAGCACTTCGTTACCATCGAGAGCGATCATACCGACGCGGGACCGCGTGCTCGCGCCGAGGTTTTGGCGTGGCTTGACGAACGTTTTCCAAGGTCGTGAATTTCGCAGGTACGCATGCGCTGCGGCGCTACAGCAGGCATCTCCTCATCCCCGAGATCGGCTTGGCGGGGCAGGAGCGCCTTGCGGCGGCGCGGGCGCTGGTTATCGGTGCCGGCGGGCTCGGAGCGCCCGTCCTCGCCTATCTCGCTGCGGCCGGCGTCGGTCGAATCGGCATCGTCGACGACGATTGCGTCGATGAAAGTAATCTGCAACGGCAGATTCTTTTCGAGCAGCGTGATATCGGAGCCCCGAAGGCCGAGGTTGCGGCGCGGCGCCTCCATGCCCTCAATCCGCAGATTGCGATCGATGCGTTACAGATGCGCTTCGATGCGAGCAATGCGCGCGAGCTGGTGCGCCTCTACGATGTGGTTATCGATTGCAGCGATCGCTTTACCACGCGGTACTGCACGAGCGATGCCTGCTCGTTGGAAGGGAAGATCGAGATCTTCGCTGCGATCTTTCGCTTCGACGGCCAGGTGACGCGTTTCGATCCCGCGGGACCGTGCTATCGTTGTCTCTTTCCGCACGCCCCGGAGCCGGGAAGCGTACCGACCTGCGCGGAGGGCGGTGTTCTGGGAGTATTGCCCGGAATCGTCGGTGCGTGGCAAGCGAACGAAGCGCTCAAGGCGTTGTTGCAGATCGGTGATCCGCTGCGCGGGCGTTTGATGCTCGTCGATGCGCTCGCCGCTCGCACCCGCGAGGTGCGTTTCGAACGCGATCCCGATTGCATCCGCTGCGGCGAGCGACCGACGCTCTTCGAGCCGGTCGACCTCATCAACGAGGCGGCAGCTCCGCTGGCCGGCGTCCTCGAGATCGCTCCGGAGGAGCTCGACGCGGCGATGCGCGAGGCGATTCTGCTCGACGTTCGCGAACCGCACGAAGCGGCGCTCGGGCTCGTTCCCGGCGCGCTGCACGTTCCCGCATCGCAATTGGAGGCGCGTATGCACGAACTCGATAGCGCGAAACGCTATATCGTCGCATGCCGCGTCGGCGTGCGCTCGCGTTGGGCGATCGGGCGCCTGCGCGATGCGGGCTTCAAACGCTTGGCGCATCTCGAGGGCGGACTCCTTCGCTATGCCGCGCTCGATGCGGGATTCGAGTTTTTCTAAGATGCAACGGCGAGCATTCGGTAGGACGGGGATCGTGCTGCCCACGATCGGGCAAGGCACCTGGAATATTCCCGAGAGCAAGAAGGGGCGCAGCGAGGCGATCGCCGCCTTACGGCGCGGCGTCGCGTTGGGGATGACGCATATCGATACCGCGGAGATGTATGGTTCCGGCGAGGTCGAGCGCATCGTCGGCGAAGCGATCGCGCCGCTCGAACGCGAGTCGCTCTTCCTCGTGAGTAAGGTGCTTCCGAGCAACGCGAGTTACGATGGAACGCTCGCCGCCGCGAAGCGGAGCCTCCAGCGCCTCGGAACGCCGTATCTCGACGGGTATCTGCTGCATTGGTGCGGCGAATATCCGTTGGAAGAGACGATGCGCGCCATGCGATCGCTCATCGAGAGCGGCAGTATTCGCTTTGCCGGCGTGAGCAACTGCGATCTCGAAGAACTCGAACGCGCCCGCGAAGCGCTCGCGCCCTATCCGTTGATCTGCGATCAGGTACTCTACAATCTCCACGAGCGTACGGCAGAGCATCGCCTCTTCCCGTACGCGCAATTGCATGATATCGCAATCGTCGGATATACCCCGTTCGGAAGAAAGAAGATTTCAGCATTGCTCGCCGATCCGACGCTGCGCGAGATCGCTGTTGCGCACGGAACGAGCGTCCGCGCGGTCGTTCTTGCGTTTCTCACGCGCGAGCCGATGCTCTTTGCAATTCCGAAAGCCTCCTCCGTCGCCCACGTCGAAGAAAATGCACTCGCCGGCGAGATCCGTCTGACACGCGAGGAATGCGACGCGATCGATCGCGCCTTCCCCAAAGGCCCTCTTGGCGATCTCGCTTCGCTCTGACGACGCGACACTCACGAGCGTGCGCAGAGTGCTCGAAGAACGCAGCAAGGCGCTCGGCGTCCGCGCGCGCATCGCCGATGCTGCGGTAGATGTTGAGACGCGCACGCGGATGCGCGACTCCTTTGAGCGCGGCGATCTGCTGACATGGGGATACGGCGATGCCTATGCCGATGCCGCCGCCGACCCGCTGCGCATTCTCGAGCGGGCGCGCAGCGTTATTTGCGTGGCAATTCCCTACGCGCGGCTTGCAGCCAAGCGCGTGAGCTCCGGGAGCGGCCGGGTCTCCAAATACGCATGGTCGCGCGATTATCACGTGCGTGTCCGTGCGATCCTTGACGACCTCGCCGCGCAGATCGACGCGGCGGCCGCGCAGAGCGTCACCGCAATCGCGTGCGATACCGCACCGGTCGCCGAGCGGGCGCGCGCCGCGCGCGCAGGGCTAGCGTGGATCGGCAAACACACCAATGCGATCGCTCCCGGGCTCGGCTCCTACGTTTTTCTCGGCGAGATCTTTTGCTCGCTCCCGCTACCCGCCGATGCACCGTTAAAAAAATCGTGCGGAGAATGCCGCCGTTGCGTCGAGATCTGCCCTACCGGTGCGCTGCGCGGTGATTATACGATCGACGCCACGCGCTGCATCGCCGACCTCACGCAGCGCGTCGACGCGATTCCGCGCGCGCTACGCCCGCTGCTCGGCGATTGGGTCTGGGGCTGCGATCTCTGCCAGGAGATCTGCCCGCCGACTCTGCGAGCCGGGGCATGCGGCGATGCCGCCTTCGACCCGCTCGACGAAGGGCTCGCCCAGCCCGATCTGCAGCGCATGCTCGCCCTGCGCAGCGGTGAGTACAAACGCCGCTATCGACCGACCGCGATGGGATGGCGCGGTGCGGCGGTGCTGCGCCGAAACGCCGCAATGGCACTGGGAAATGCGCTCGATCGTGCCGCGATTCCGGCGCTCGCCGACGCACTCGCCGCAGATCCGCACCCCCTCGTGCGTGGGGCCGCCGCGTGGGCGCTCGGCCGTATCGGCGGCCCCGCAGCGCGGCGCGCCTTGGCGCGCGCACGCGATGCGGAGATCGACGAAACGGTCGTCGAGGAGATCGGCGCTGCATCCAAGAGTGCGGCGTTCGGCGTTGAAGGATCGAGCTAATGGAGACGATCGATCTTCGCGCCGAATCCCTCACCGATGCGTTCGCGCGCCGGATCGATTATCTGCGCATCTCGGTGACCGACAAATGCAATCTTCGTTGCATCTACTGCATGCCGGCGCAGGGGCTGCCGTGGATCGAGCGCGAGCAACTGTTGAGCTTCGAAGAGATCGAGCGGCTCGTTCGCATCTTTGCAGGGCTCGGCGTCGCCAAGATCCGGCTCTCCGGCGGAGAGCCGCTGGTGCGACGGGAGCTCCATCGTTTGGTCGCGATGATCCGCGCCGTCGACGGCATCGAGGAGATCGCGCTCTCCACCAACGGCATGCTGCTCGAAGAACAACTGCCGAGGCTCATGACCGCCGGACTCACGCGCGTGAACATCTCGCTCGACACCTTACGCGCGGATCGCTTCGAAGCGCTCGCTCGTCGGCCGGGGCTCGAGCTCGTGCTCTCCGGAATCGAGGCTGCCGTGCGCGCGGGTGCTGCACCGGTCAAAATCAATTGCGTGGCGATGCGCGGGCGAAACGACGACGAGATCGAAGCGTTTGCGCGCTACGCACGCGAACGCGAGGTTGCGGTGCGCTTCATCGAGTTAATGCCGGTGCGTGAAAATCTCGGCATCGCCGCCGACGCCTACATCGGAGCCGAAGAGATCCTCGAACGGATATCGGCGATCGAATCGTTGCAGCCGATTGTCGGCCCGCGCGGCAACGGCCCGGCCCGCTATTACGGGTTTGCAAGCGGAGGCGGAAGCATCGGCGTCATCAGCCCGCTCTCGCATGATTATTGCGAGCGCTGCAATCGCGTGCGCCTGACCGCCGACGGACGGCTGCGGCTCTGCCTTTTCGGCGAGAATCATCTCGATCTCAAGCAGGCATTGCGCGCGGGCGAGAGCGACGAGCGTCTGCGCGATCGGTTGAGCGCGGCGATGTTGGTGAAACCGGAACGACACCACCTGCGCGTCGGCGAGGCCTCCTCGCAGATGCGCGCCTTTAGCGAGATCGGCGGCTAGCGACGACGCGCTGCGCGATCATCCGTTGCGCTGCGGAGAAAATCTGCAGTGCGGCGGCACGGCGCTCCGGCGTCGCGGCGCTCTCGCTGGGAAGAAAGACGGTCATCGCGGCGTTCGCTTCGAAGACGACGAGCTTTCCTTCGCGGGAGACCGCGAAATCGATGCCGACGTAATCGAGTTCGGTCGAACGGCCGACAGCGATGAGCGCCTCGGTGATGCTATCGCCGAGATGCGCTCGAAGGTCGCTGAGGTAGTCGATCTCTTCCGCGCGCTCGGCGGGGCCCATCTCGGCGCTGAAGTAATGGATGTTCCAATGGCGGGCGATCGCAAGATGTGCCGGGTAGGGTGTGCCGTCGACGATCATCGCGCGATATTTCCGAATCCGGCCATCATCGGCGGCGCTGTCGACATACTCGATCTGCAGTAATTCGTATCCCGGGAGGGTGGCAAGCGCGCTTTCGAGCTCGGCTTCCGTGGTGATCCGTTCGAAATGCGCGCCGTTGTGATAGCCGGGGGAACGAAGAAGAAACGGGAGGCTCGCCGCGTCGATTTCGGTGCGCGGCAGCAAACGGACGCTCGGAGCGATGGTGTTGGGAATCGTTTGGATGCGGAGCGGGTGCGCGACGCGCGAGGTATGCGCCATGAGGCGCGGCGCGTTGAGCACGGGGGCGCGATCGCCGTCGAGGAGTTCGGTCGCCATTGCGAGCGCCGGCGCGTCGATGTCGGGGTCGGCGATAAGATTGAACGTAATATCGTGCGCGGGAAGGGCGAGTTCGGGATCCCAGTATTGCACGAGGATCGTCGTGGTTTCGAAGAGCAGCGGATCGAGAATTTGGTCGGTGCCGGTCTGCCCTTGTACCGACGAAGAACCGAGTTGCAAGACGCGAATGGGTTCGCCGTTCCCACGAAACGGCGCGACCTGTCCGGAGATCGGCCGAAATCCGGCGCGCATCTCGGCGAGTGCGGCATCGGCGTTCCCGAGGTGCATGAGTAATTCGGCGTAACGCATGTGCGCGGTCGCAAAATCGGGAACTAAGCCGATACAACGTCGATATTCGGCGGCTGCTCCTTCGAAATCGCGCGCGCGATAGAGTGCCTGCGCTTTGCGAAACAGGGCGATCGGTTTCTCGATCTCGTTCATTGCGCCGTTCGCTCTCGTTCCGTCGGCGTGCTCTTCGCCCGGCTTAGCAGGTCGCGTTGTGTTTCCACTGCTTCATTCCGCCGTTACTGTTGGGGCGATCGGTCGCGGACGTAAAGCGGAGGCTGCTTCGTTTCGGCACTAGACGGTTTTCCGGAAAAACGCGAGCATTTTCGAAGGCTCGGCCATAATGCGAAATTCTTCGAAGCCCCAATCTTTCACTTGGCGAATCGCGCGCGGCTGATTCATCGGAATGCAGAAGGTCAACGTGGTGACCTTGCGCTTGGTGGCGATCCGTTGGATCTCTTCGATCATTTCGTTGCCGACTTCGGGCGGGACGCCGGCGCGCAAATGGAGCCCCTCGATCATGGCAATATCGAAGCCGTTCGCCGCCTCGGGATCCTTGAAGCCGATCGGGAGCTCGAAAACGAGATGGAGAATGCCGAGCAACCCGGTGGAGTCCTCGGCGATGAGCACGGCGCGGCGCCCTGCGCGCTGCTCGGAGAGCCAGCGCACGATACGCTGGTTCCATGTCTCTTTCGCTGGTGGGGGAGCCGTGATCACGCCTTCGCGCGTCAGCCGTTCCACATCACTCGACTGTGCGAAGCGAAGGAAAATCTTGCGTCCTGCCACGGCGGCTCTCTTCCCAATGGTGGGGAGAAGCGCCTGCATGGGGCGAACGCGTCGCGCGTGAAGAACCGAGCCGGTATTGCGAGCCTCGCCCTCCTCCTGACGGCATGTGCCGGCCACGTTCGTGACGGCCGGGCCGCGATGCTGCATGGCGACGGATCGCGAGGGCGCGGCGTCTATCTGCAGCGTTGCGCGGCCTGTCACGGTGCCGACGCGCGCGGAACGCGTCTCGGCCCCGATCTCCACGCACTTTCGAAAAAGTGGAATACCGCTCGCATATTCGGAGCGATCGAAGAGCCCGAAGCACCGATGCCGAAACTCTATCCTTCGCAATTGACGCGCCACGATCTCGCCGATGTCGCCGCATATATCGACGGCATCGCTGCAGAGAAATGAACGGAACGCTTCTTTGCTTCGACCGCGACCTGCGGCTCACCGACCGGGCCGTTTATGCTGCCTCGGAGCCCGGCAGCACGCTCGTGCCCCTGTTGATTCTCGATCGTCGTCGCAGCGAGCGCATCGCGCGCAATCCGCGTCGCGCGGCCTATTTTTGCGCGGCAGTCGCGCAACTCGATGCCGAGCTACGCCAACGCGGCTCGCAATTACTCGTGCGGCGCGGGGCGATCGACGTCACGATCCGCTCGGTTGCACGCGCGACCGGTGCGCGCTACGTCGCGTGGAGTAAGCGCTACGATCCCGCCGGCGTTCGGGAAGACTTGCGGATGCAGGCAATCGTTGAAGAACTTGGATTGCGCGCGCTCGCCGTTCATGAAGCGGTGGCGATCGATCCCGAGCGACTCGAATTCGATACCGATGAGAGCGGCTTCCGTTCGTTCAATGCGTTCTATCGACTCTGGCGCGCGCCCGGAACGCTGCGCGCGCCGATCGATGTCGCTGCGCAGTTCGCCCCGAGCGTCTTGCCGAGCGAACCGCTCCCTCGCCCCGAAGAGTTCGGCGCAGCGGCGTGGAGATATCCGGTCGGCGAAGGCACGGCGCGAGCCGCGCTCGAGCGTTTCGTCAACGAACGTTTGGTCGAGTATCCGCGTGCGGTGCGGACGCCCGCCCTTCCGACCTCGGGGCTCGGGCTACCGCTCTCCTTCGGATTGCTCTCGGGGCGTGAGGTCGCGTGGAGCGTCCGTCGGCGTCTGGAAGATCCGTTTTTGCTCGCCGAGGAGCGCGCGGGAATCGAACGTTTTCTCCGCGCGATGGCGCGCCGCGATTTTTTACTCTTCGCCGGGACGGAGAGCGCGCCGCAGCCCGAGGATCGGCTCTTCGCTCGTTCGAGCGCGGAGCTTCCGGCGCTCGTCGAGGCGCGGACGGGGTTCCCGCTCGTCGATGCGGGAATGCGCGAGCTCCTTGCCACCGGCGAGATGCACCCGGCGGTGCGCGCCGTCGTCGCGTCGTTCTGCTGCTTCGACTTGGGGCTCGACTGGCGAACCGGTATGGAGAGTTGGGAGGGCTTGCTCGTCGAGGACGAGCCGGCGCTGGCGATCGGGAATTGGCGTTGGAGCGCCGGTCTGCGCATCGACATGCATTTCCCGCGCATCATCGATCCGGAGCGACAATTTCTCCGCGGCGATCCGCAGGGGCGCTACGTCCGTCGGTGGATTCCCGAGCTCGCGCTCCTCTCCGATGCGCGGCAGATTCACGCGCGGCACACTGGTCAACTCGCACTCGATCTCTTCGAGATCGGGCGCTACCCGAATCCGATGCTCGACCACCGCGCGCGCGCGCGCGCCTTTCTCGCGCGCTATGCGGCGTGGAGGGCGGCTACGCTGCCGGTAGGTGATCCTCGATCCAGTCGCTGACGATGGGGACGCGCACCTCGTCACCGTGCCAGGTTTTGACGCCGTAGTAGACCGAGGCAACCAAGAAGAGCGGAACGAGGAAGGGGATCAGAATCGCCGATTCGACGCCGATCCACGGAATTGCGAGCGAACTCATCAGTTGCAGGATGCCCCAGAACGCCGCGAAGGCGAGGTTGAAGCCGATCGCCTGCATCGCCGCGCGTTTGAGGAAGCGCGAGCGTCGGCGCTCTAAGAGCGAGAGCAGCGCGAGTGGAAGCAGCGGGTAGCCGAGGGCGACGAGCGCACGCGATTCGACCGGGTCGAGCGGGTCGCCGACGCTGACGGTCGCCGCCCGCGGCGGCACGACGCTCCCTCCGGCGTAGCTCGCTCCCGCGCCGCGATAGGGCGCCTGCGCCCCCGTCAACGTCGCCTGCTGCGAGCTCGCGCTTTCGATGCGCGCGGCGAGGCGGCAACTGGGGCAGAGCCCGCTGCCGTCGCGGCAGGTCGCGCAGATTCCCTTCGAACAGGTCGGGCAGGTAGCGACCGCCGGTACGCGTGCGTGAAAGAAACAGTCCATTCTCGATCTCCCTTTGCTTGCACGTACCGTCGGGAGCCGCGAGAGGTTTCATCGGCATGATGCGGCAACTTCGCGCCGGTATCATGACGCGGAGAGAAACGTTGGCACGCCTTGCGCGCGAGGCGCGCCCCTATATCGGGCGCCTCGCGATCGCTGTGCTCTTGGGGACGCTCGCCGGCATGCTCACGGCGGTCCCGCCGTGGGCCTTCGGGCAGATTATCTCGCGCGTCCTCGAGACGAAGCATCCCGATCTCGGCGTCCTCTACCGCATGCTCGGACTGGTAGCGCTTCCGCTCATTGCCGCGCAGGGCGCGACCTACGCGCAGACCTACGCGACCGCCTGGTGTGGGCAGCATTTCATCGCGACGCTGCGGCTCAATCTCGTCGATCGGATCCTGCGGTTACCGCTCCCGGTCTTCGACCGCTGGCGCCCCGGCGAGTTGATCTCGCGCTTCAACTCCGATCTGCATATCGTCAGCGATGCGGTGACGATCTCGCTGCCGCAACTCGTCGTTCAGGTCGTCACCTTCATTTCGTCATTTACGTTTATGCTCAGGCTCGATTGGCTGCTGACCGTCGTGCTCGTGCTCGTTGCGCCGGTCATCTCTTTGGCCGTCTCGCGCTTCTCGCGGTTGATCACCCATAGCACGGCGACGACACAGATGCGGATCGCCGAGGTGATCGCCGTATTGAGCGAGGTCCTGCAGGGGCAGCGCATCGTCAAAGCCTTCGGACGGGAATCCTACGAAGTCGAGCGCTTCCGCGAACGGAATGAAGATTACGTCACCGCATCGCTGAAGATGACGCAGTTCGTGCAGACCCAGCCGATGGTCGTCAGCACGATTATGATCCTCGCAGTAACCGTGGTGATCTGGCTCTCGGTGCGCGAAGTCTTGGTCGGGCATTTGAATGTCGGTGGGGTTTTTACGTATTACCTCTTGCTGGTGAATCTCGTGAATCCGCTCAATCGCGTCGCGACATTCGTCGGCGATATCAACCGCGCGATCGTTGCCATCGGGCGTATCTACGAGATCGTCGATCTGCCGACGGAGCCCGTCGGGGCGTTGAACCCCGCCGCGGTACCGACGATCGCCGGGCGCATTACCTTCGAGAACGTCCGCTTTTCCTACGGCGAGGGAGAGAGCCCCGCGCTCGACGGCGTGAGCGTCGATATCGCACCGGGGGAGATCGTCGCGCTCGTCGGCCCCTCGGGGGCGGGAAAGACGACCTTCATCAATCTTGTACCGCGCTTCTACGAGCCGCAATCGGGGCGCATCTCCATCGATGGGCACCCGCTCGTGACGATTCCGCTCGCCGTCCTCCGCGCGGCGATCGCGATCGTCCCGCAAGACCCGCAGCTCTTCCGGCGCAGCATTCTCGAGAATATCCGCTACGGTCGGCTGGAGGCCGATGAAGCGGCGGTGATCGCGGCGGCGCGCGACGCGAACGCCGACGAGTTCGTCGCCGAACTTCCCGACGGCTACGCAACCGAGGTCGGCGAGCGCGGCGTCCGGCTCTCCGGCGGGCAGCGCCAGCGCATCGCGATCGCCCGGGCGATCCTGCGCGATCCGCGGATCCTCATCCTCGACGAAGCGACCAGCGCGCTCGATACCCACTCCGAAGGGTTGATCGAGTCGGCGCTCGATCGCTTGCTTCCCGGGCGGACGACGTTGATCGTCGCGCACCGTCTCTCGACGATCCGGCGTGCTGACCGCATTCTCTACTTCGCCCACGGTCGCATCGCCGAATCGGGGACGCATGACGAGCTCCTTGCACAGCGGGGCGCCTACGCCGCGCTCTACGAGGCGCAGTTTGCCGCTCGCAATGCCTAGGGCAGCGGTCGGCGGAACTCAAGTTCCTCGTCGCGAGCGCCGATAGGAGAAAACGATGGCAGAGATTCCTGGGCTTTCGTTCGGATCGACGGTCAAGGTCCTCAAAGAGGGTTTGGCCGGGGCCGGGCTCGAGCAGACGCAGATCGCGAATAATATCGCCAACGTGAATACGCCGAACTATCGGCGCACGACGACCGATTTTAAGGAGCTGCTCGCCGAGTCGTTGGGCACGCCGCCGTCGACGACCGAATTGCCGATGGAGACGAATAACGCACGGCAGTTTGCGATCGGCGACGCGGTGCCGCCGAAACCGTTCGATCCGGTGCCGATCGTCGATACCGGAACGCAGATGCGCGTCGATCGCAGCAATGTCGATATCGACCAAGAGATGGCGCATCTCTCGATGAACTCCGGCTACGCGCAAGATATGGCGAAATTGCTGTTGCAGCAGTATAACCGCTTCTCCGAAGCGATCAAGGAACAACCGTAACATGGGCTTTTATACCGCGATCGATATCAGTGCCTCGGGTATGTCGGCGGAGCGCCTCGCGATGGACGTGATCGCCAACAATATCGCCAATGCCAACACGACGCTGACGCCGCAGGGCGGCGCGTTCAAACGGCAGTTGGTCGTGTTCGCGCAGAAGCCCGATGCAACGACGAAGTCGATCGGCAGCGACCCGTTCAATCCGTTTCATACCTCGAACCCCGGCCAAGCGGGTGTCGAGGTGCTCGGCATTACGCAGGACCAGTCACCCGATCGACTCGTCTTCGATCCGGGGAATCCGCAGGCCGACGCGCGCGGATACGTGCATTATCCCAACGTCCAGGTCGTCAAAGAGATGGTCGATATGATGGCCGCATCGCGCGCCTATCAGGCGAACGTCGCGGCGATTAAAGAGACGCGTTTGATGAACAGCGCCGAAATCGGCCTCCTCAGCTAGCGGTTCGTTAGGAGCTTCGTATGGATATTAAAAGCTACGCCGACGCCATGAGTAAGGTGCTTCCGGGGACCTTCGTTCCCGATATTGCGCCGGGAAGCGGCGGCGCGCCGAACGCGAGCCCCGAGATCGCCCCGGTCGCCGGCGGTTCGTTCAAGGACGCCGTAAAATCGTTCCTCGGCGGAGTCAACGAAAAGATGGCGACCTCCGATAAGCTGACGACGCAGCTCGCCGCCGGAGAGATCCACAACAGCGGGAAGGTCATCACCTCGGTCGAGGAGGCGAATCTCGCCTTCCAGTTCACGCTTGCCGTCCGCAACAAGCTTCTGAGCGCGTATCAAGAGATCCAGCAGATGCAGGTCTAGCATTCCCGAGGATCTCGGTGGAAAAAGAGGCGGCTAAAATGCCGCCTCTTTTTCGCCGATAGAAGAAGTAGACGCGGCTGGACGACCTCTCGCACGGGGGCGGGGCCGCGGGTTGAGCCCGACCGATTGACGGCTCGACCAAGAACCAAAACACCGAGTCCGTGCGGAGGGTCTTTGTATTGGTACGCGGTCTCTATACCTCTGCGAGCGGGATGCTCGTCGCCCAACAGCTCGCCGATACGGTGGCGAATAACCTCGCCAACGTCGACACGAACGGCTTCAAACAGACGCTGCTGGAGATTCAATCCGCTCCGACGCTCGACATCTATCGTCTGCAGACCGATCCCGGTCCGCGGACGGGGAAGAACGCTCTCCCGGGCGTTCCCGTCGCAGCACACGTCGGCCAGCTCGGAACCGGCGCCTGGATCTACGATACCCCCGAGACCTTCGCGCAAGGCCCGCTGCAGGCGACCGGTAATCCCTACGATCTCGCACTCGGCGGCACGAATGCCTTCTTCAACGTGCAGACGGCGCAGGGCGTGCGCTACACGCGCGACGGGCAGTTCACCGTCAACGCAAACGGCTATCTGGTGACGACGGACGGCAATAACGTCCTCGGTCAGAACGGCCCGATTCAGGTGCAGCAGCAACTCGGCGCGGTGACGGTCGGTCCCGACGGCACGGTCTCACAGAACGGGATCACGATCGATCGCCTTGCGCTCACGCGCTTCAACAACCTGGTCGACCTGCGCAAGCAAGGGAATAATCTTTTCGTCAACACCGGGAACGCGCAACCGCAGGCGACCGCCGGCGCGACGGTCATTCAAGGTTCGCTTGAAAAGAGCAACGCGAACGTCGTTCGCTCGATGGTCGATCTCATCGTCGCCGAGCGTTGGTTCGATTCGAATTCCAAGTCGGTAAAAATGCAAGATCAAGCTACTCAGCTGGCGATCCAAGACGTCGGCACCACGGCATAGCGGAGAGAGGAAACTACCACGATGATGCGAGCGCTCTATACGGCAGCCAGCGGGATGATCGCCCAACAGTACAACATGGATACGATCTCCAACAACTTAGCGAACGTCGATACGACGGGTTTCCGTCGCAACGTCGCGCATTTTCAGGATCTGGTCTACCAGCAAATTCAAGCTCCGGGTGCGCCGATCGGCGCCTCGATCGTTCCGGTCGGTCAGCAGGTCGGGCTCGGCGTCAAAGTCGGTTCGTCGGAGAAGGTCTTCACGCAAGGCTCGCTCCAGCAGACCGGCAATCCGCTCGATGTCGCGATCGAAGGCGACGGGTTCTTCCAGGTCACGCTTCCCGACGGGACGACCGGATACACGCGCGACGGCTCGTTCAAGGTCGATGCCAACGGCGCCGTGGTGACGGCGGACGGATACTTCGTGCAGCCGCAGATCACGATTCCCGCGAACGCCACCTCGGTGCAGATCGGTCAGGACGGCACCGTGACCGCGCTCGTTCCCGGTAGCGCGATTCCGCAACAACTCGGGCAGCTCACGCTGGCGCGCTTCGTCAACAACGCCGGGCTCTCGCCGATCGGCGGTCAGAATATCTACACGCAGACCGCGGCGAGCGGTCCGCCGGTCGTGACGCAGCCCGAACTCAACGGTGCCGGCTCGCTGCAGAGCGGTTATCTTGAGAACTCGAACGTCGAGGTCGTCAACGAGATCGTCAATATGATCGTGTCGCAACGCGCGTTTGAAGCCAACTCCAAGGCGATCACCGCCTCGGATCAGATGCTTCAGACGGCGAACAATTTGGTGCAGTAACGACCATGCGCACCATGCTCGTTGGGTTTATGCTGCTGCTGTCGGTCATCCATGCGCGACCGGCAGCGGCAGCATATGCCCACGCGCAACGAATCCCCGCGGCAGAGATTACCGCGCTCGCCCGCTCGGCGATCGCGCAGATGCCGCATGGAGCGACGATTGCCTATCTACCGGTCTCCTCGCTCTCCGATCAGTTCGTCGACCGCGGCCGCGTCTCGCTGCACTTGCAGTCGCCGCTGGTCACCGCCGCATACGTCAACGTACCGATCGCAATCGATCTCAACGGTCATTTTCTGCGTACCGTCTTCGTCGGCTATCGCATCCAACATTACGTGATGGCCGCGACGGCAGCGCACGATCTTGCGCCGGGTACCGTGCTCTCGGCAAGCGACCTGAAGATGGCGTTGGTGCCGTCGACCGGCCTGCCGCTCAACGGCACGAAGGTACTCGTCGGTCGGCAGATTATCGCGCCGGTCCGCGCCGGGCAGCCGATCGCGATCGAGCAGACGCTCGTCAATGAGATCGTCCGCGCCGGCATGAGTTGCGTGCTGGTGATTCGCGATCGCGGCGTCTCGCTCGTCGCCGATGTGATCGCTCGCAGCAGCGGAGGGCTCGGCGATCAGGTCTCGCTCTACAACCCGCAGACCAATAAGTTGCTCTCCGGCACGGTAGTCGGGCCGGATCGCGTCGAACTCAATCTCTCCGGAGGAGATGGACGATGAACCGAATGATAGGCCGCCTCGCGCTCGCAGGGCTCTGCTGCTTCGCCGCAACCGCAACCGCGCTTGCCGGATCGCTTTACGTTCCTGCACCAGCGCCGGCGGGTCCCGGGCATCCGCTGCAACTCGGCCCCGATCATCGTGCTTCGCAGATCGGCGATCTCGTCTATGTCGTCTACGATTTCAGCGTCGCGAGCAATAGTTCGAATATCGTCAACAACAGCAAGACTGCAAGCCTCGGCTACCCCGGAGCGACCGGGAACCTCGCGTTGGCATTCCTGCGGATTCCCACCTCGATCGGCGGGTCGTCGCAGGTGCAGTCGCAGACGCAGCATACGGGGCAGAACAGTTTCGTCTCGGCGATGATGGCGACGGTGGTCAATGTCTTGCCGAGCGGCGTGCTCCAGATCGAAGGCAACCAAGGGCTCACGGTGAACGGCAGCGCTCAGGTTTTGCACGTCATCGGCTACGTTCGCCCCGAAGATATCGACTCGACCGATCAGGTCTTGAGTTCGCGCATCGCCGACGTCCAAGCGACCTTCTCGGGAAATTTCCAAGAGGGTCATAAAGGCATCATCCGCAAGATCTTGGACTTCCTGTTCTAGCCATGAACGCACGCACGAAGATGCTTCGCCGAATCTCCGCCGTTCTTGCGGCGCTCGCTTTCGTGGTGACGCTCGCTGCGCCGCAAGCGACGATGGCGGCGTTTTACGAACGCGTGCTCGTCAAGAACATCGCGCGCGTCCAGGGCGTCACATCGAATCAACTCGTCGGATACGGCGTTGTCGTCGGCCTTCAGGGAACCGGCGATTCGACCTCGGTGCTCTTTACGAGTCAGACGGTCCAGAACATCCTCCAATCATTCGGACTCACGGTCAGTAGCCAAGCGGTGCGCACGCGCGACGTCGCTGCGGTGATCGTGACCGCCTCGTTGCCGCCGTTTGCGCACCAAGGGGATAAGATCGACGTCACCGTCTCGGCGATGGGCGATGCCTCGACGCTGCAGGGCGGCACGCTCGTGCTCACGGAGTTACACGCCGCCAACAATCTCGTCTACGCGACCGCGCAGGGGCCGATATCGGTCGGCGGTTTCGTTGCCGGGCCCGCGGCCGGCAACAGCGTTACGCAGAATTACACCGCGGTCGGCATGGTTCCGCGCGGCGGTATCGTCGCGCGCGGCATGAAGACGCCGATCACGACCGGCAACGGCAGCGGTTTCAATTACGTCCTCACGACTCCGGATTTTAAAACGGCGGCCGACCTTGCCTACACGCTCAATGGACGTTTCGGCTACGGAACGGCGCGTGCGCTCGACGCTGAGACCATCCACGTGACGCTACCGCGCGCGTACGCCGGGAATGTCGTTCAATTTCTCGCCGACGCATCCGATCTCGGAGTGCAACAAGACGAACCGGCGATGGTCGTGATGAACGAGCGAACCGGAACGATCGTCTTCGGCGGCGATATCAAGCTCGCGCCCTGTGCGATAGCGCACGGGAACCTCACGATTACGATCTCGACCCGAAATAAGGTCGTTCAGCAGCCGTTTACCACCGCGTCGCCGGGGACGCAGAGCAATACCACGGTCACCGCGACCAAAAAGGGCAAGCGGCTCGAGTTTATCGCCGGCGCTGCGACACTCGCATCGGTCGTGCGCGCGCTCAATACGCTCGGCGTGGCGCCGCGCGATTTGATCGCAATCGTTCAGGCGCTCCGCAGGGCGGGCTCGCTTCAGGCGGAGGTCGTCTTACAGTAATGAGCGAGATCGGTAAAACCGGGGCGACGCACCCGCTGAGCCCCGTTCAGCAGCAGGCGATGAAACGCCTCGATGAGGCGGCGACGCAGTTAGAGGGCGTCTTTTTGCAACTCGTTATGGGCGCGATGGATAAAACCGTCTCGCACGACTCGATTTTCGGCAAGCAGAGCAATGGGGAGCGGGTATTTCAATCGATGCTCAACCAGCAGCGTGCCGAGGAAATGGCCAAAACCGGAAGCATCGGCATCGCGAAGATCTTGGAAGAACAACTCAAGTCGAGCGTTCTCGCCGATGCATCGCAGGAAGCGAAGGTTAACGTCAAGAGGAGTACTGGACCGTGAGCGATTCATGGGATCTTTTTGCCAAGGCTCTGGGAGAGGAGTCCGATGCACTGCGCGCCCTCGGCGAGCGGGCTCAGGCCCTTTCGAAAGCATTGGTTCACCTCGATGCGGAGCAAATTTCGGTCGCCCAACGGGCGCTCGACGATGCGCGTGAGAGTTTCTCGCGCGCTGCTTCCGAACGTCGGGCCATGCAGGTTCGTGGTTTCGGCACGATGACGTTGCGTCAGGTCTGCAGCTACGCGCCGCGCGCGCTGGCATGGGAGATGAACCAGCGCCTCGCCGAGTTGATGACGACATCGATCGGCGTAACGATCACCAATAACAATAATAAGGCGCTTATCGCCGGAGGTATGGATCGCTTGGTGAAGACGACGTTAGCGATGCAGCGCGCCGCGAGCGAGCCGAGCACCTACCGCCGCCGCGGCTTCGTCGCACCTCCGAGCAACAGCGTGTTATTGAGTAGCAAAGCATGAGTTTCATACCGCAAGGCACCTTTTACGATCTCAACATGATGGGAGGCGCCCTCAATGCCTTCCAATATGCTGAAAGCGTCACCTCGAATAATATCGCGAACGTGAATACGCCCGGCGCATCGCGTCAGAGCGTCATTCTCAACGAGGCTCCGCCGATCGCAGGGTCGCCTTTTTCGCCGACGCACTCCCAAGGGACGGTCGGCGACGGTGTGCTCGTCCAACAAATTCTTCGCATTCACGCCGATAATTACGATCAACTCTTTCGCGGTGCGTCGTCGTCGCAGAACTTTTACAGCACCGAGCAGAACACGCTCAACGCGCTGCAATCGACGCTCGGCGACCCGAATTCCGGGATCGGCGCGCAGTATACGGCTTTCCAGACGGCGATCAATCAACTCGTCGCTCAAGGGAGCGGTGCGCAAAGCACCTCCGTGCGCGCGAGCGTCATCGCGCAGGCGCAGGCGCTCTCAACCGCGCTCAATAACGCCTCGAGTGCGATCGTAACGCAGCAAAACTCGGCGCTCTCGCAGGCGACGACGCTGGTGACGACCGCAAACGGCATTCTCGATCAGATCGGGGCGCTCAACGGGCAGATCCGTGCTTCGACGGCGGCGGGCGACAGCCCGAACACGTATAAGGATCAGCGCGACTATCTCATCGATCAGCTCTCGCAGTATCTTTCAACGCAGACCTCGATTCAGTCCGACGGGTCGGTTCTGGTGAGCGTGAACGGACAGGCGCTCGTCAACGACACCGTCGTCTATCACCTTGCGGCGCCGACGGTCGGAACGGCAAGTAACGGCACGTCGACATTCAAGATCAATTTTCAAAGCACGCCGCCGGCCTCATCGAGTACGCCGGGCGTTCCGCTGGGAAGCGGTCAACTCGCGGCGCTGCAGGATCTCTACAACAATAAACTCACGGTCTACGGACATCAACTCGATCAGTTTGCGAGTTCGCTCGCCAACGAAGTCAACCGCATCACGCAATCCGCCTACGATCAGAACGGTCAGCCCGGCGCGGCGCTTTTCCAGCCGATCGTCGGGAACCTTCCGATCTCGGCGGGAAATATCAAGGCCGGGATTACCGATCCAGCGCAGTTGCCGATCGCGTTCGCTTCGACGGCCGCGGGAAGCCTCGTGATTCCGATGAACTCCGGCAACAACAGCATCGATACCTCGGCATCGATGACGAACTACGCGTCGCTAGCGAATCCGCCGACCGCACCGTTGGTCGGGACGCTCACCGTGACGATCAACGGCATCCCGCAGACCTTTAACTACAATACGGGAACGACGGACAGCAGCGTCAATGCCTTTGTTACGCACTTTAACAGCGCGCATCTCGGGGTTACGGCTTCGTTCGATCCGAATTCGCAGCGGATCGTCTTCGCCCAAGATCCGACGAACGTCGATCCCGCGAGTCGCGCGGTGCAGGGCGGGGCTCCGCAGCAGCCGGGCTTCACGATCTCCGATTCGCTCGATACCGTTCCCGGAACGACGCCCCCCAACCAATATCTTCTCGGCGTCTTGGGGGCCGGAGCGATCGACGGTGTCGCGCAAAATGCCGGAAACGCATTCGGCGCGCAGGATAACGCCGGCGCGAATGCTTTGCTCTCGGTCTTCTCGGCGAATGTCGGCGTGCCGGCGTTGCTGACGACCTCCGCGACCGCTGCGACGGCGGGAACGACGACGGCGGTGGCGTTGCCATCGGGCGTCAACAACATCGCGGTCGGCCAGGTGCTGACGATCGATGCGACCCCCGGCGGCGGTGCTCCGCAAGAAAACGTCGTCGTCACGGCAATCTCCATGGATCCGACGACCGGGATCGAGTCGGTGAGCTTTACGCCGAGCATCGCTCATGCTGCCGGCTATTCAGTGCAGAGCGCCCAGACGCAGACGCTCGGACAATTTTACGGAAACTTCGTCACCCGCGTCGGCCTCGATGGGCAAGCGGCGATCACCGGCAACAAAACGCAGACGACGCTGGCGAATAATATCAACCAAGTTCGCCAGAGCATCAGCGGCATCAACATCAACGAAGAGACGCAGAACCTCGTGCAGTACCAAAACGCCTATTCGGCAGCGGCGCGAACGATCAACGTCATCAACCAAATGATGCAGACGATCATTAATAATCTCGGAGTCGGATCCTAAGGATAGGGAGTTCGAACATGCGTATCGCCACATCGTCACTCTACGAACAGCAGACCAATGCGATCGACAATCTCGTCGTGCAGCAGGCGACCGAAGGTCAGCAGCTCTCGACCGGAAAGTCGCTCAATCAACCCTCGGATAACCCGTCGTTGATCGCCGAGGATCTCGCCGTTCGGACCGATGGAGCGTTGGGAACGCAGACCTCCTCGAATCTGACCAATCTCGCGAATCAACTCACGACCGTCGACGGCGCGTTGAGTTCGCTGACAAGTGTGTTACAGCAGGTCCGTTCGCTGGCCATTCAAGGTGCTAGCGATGTCGTGACCGCATCGCAACGTCAAGCGATCGCGACCCAGGTCAATCAACTCTTTCAGGAGAGCGTCGGTCTTGCGAACACGCAATTTGCCGGACAGTACGTTTTTGCGGGAACGGCGAACACTGCCGGCACGCCGGTGCAAGCGGTCGGGACTGCCCCGAACGGCATCACCTTTAGCGGCAATCTGCAAGCGCAGACGCAGCGGTTGCCCAACGGGCAGATCATCAACTCCTCGGTGACGTTCCAACAGGCATTTAATTTCAACTCTCCCGACGGCTCGCCCGATGTCTTCCAGGTGATGAAGAACCTTCAACTCGCGCTGACGAGTTCGACGGTGATCGATGAGAGCAGCGTGGCGGTCAATAAGGGTGGTTACTATATCACCTTGGGGACCCAGCTCAATGCCGCGGGTTTTCTTACCTCGGTCGTTCCCGACAGCAGCGGCCAAATATCGATCAACATTGCTAATGCTTCAGTCCCCTCCGGTGTAACGTTGACCTTTGCCTCGACCGCTACGATCGGCGCAGTCATTGCGGCGATCGATGCGTCGGGAACCGGAGTCACCGCGCAATTTGTTCCGGGAGTCTCCCCGCAACAGGGCGCGGAGCGTTTGCTTCTCAGCGACGCGGCCGGCCCGTTCCAGATCAATAACGTGCCGAGCGCGGGAGCGGCGACCGCATCGAATTTCACCGCGGTCTTTAACCTGCAAACACAAGCGAATACGGTACAGCAGCTCAGCACGCAACTCGGCGACATCGATCGCGTGATTCAGGGAGTTTCGAATGCGCGGGCATTTCTTGGGGCGAACATCCAATCGATTCAAGCTGCCGGAAACTCAATGGATGCACAAGTTCTTAACGATACCCAGGTACAGTCGAATATCGAGGATACCGATATTGCTAAAGTAACGTCGCAGTTCTCTCTTACGCAGACCGCGCTGCAGGCGGCATACAGCACGACCGCTCAATTAGAGCAGAAGAGCCTCTTCGACTACATTTCATAAGGGGCTTAAGAGGGGCTTTACGGTGTTAATGATGAATGATGTCACGGTGCAAAGTATGCCGGAGAGCACGACGATCGATTTCCCGCGTTTCGGAACGTTCACGTTTTCGCCGACCGATGTCTTCGAATTCACCTGGGGGTTACCCGGTTTCCCGAAGCTCCATCGCTGGATCGCCCTGACGATCGATACGCAACCGAGTTTTATCTGGCTCCAGAGCCTCGACGATCTCAACGTCGCGATCCCGACCGCCGACCCGTACGCGATCTTTGATGACTATACGCCGCGCGTGCCCGCATATGCCGTCGAATCGCTGGGAATCGCCCAGCCGACCGATTTTGCGACGCTCTGCGTGGTGATCGTCTCCGCGAACGCCGAAGAGATGTCGATGAACCTCTTCGCTCCGATTCTGCTCAACCTCAAGAATCACCGCGGGCGCCAAGTGCCGCTCGACGGCAGCTCGTATCCCGTTCGCATGCCGCTGCCGCGCAAGGCAAGCGCCGGCGGCTCCGCCGCCGCTCAAGGCGCCTAGCGCCCTCCTGCCCGCAGGGGGGGATCCCCCTTCTCGCGAAATTCATCGACGAAGCGGGCCCGGTTGCGTGGCTCGCCGCAGCCACGGAGGGCAGCACGATGCTAGTTCTGAGTCGGAAAGCAAATCAGTCGATTATGATCGGCGATGATATTCGTTTGGTGGTCGTCTCGCTCGACCACGACCAGGTCAAGATCGGCATCGATGCCCCGCGCGATATCCCGGTGCACCGCTCGGAGGTCTACGAAGAGATCCAGCGGAGCAATCAGCGTGCCGCCGCCGAGTCGGCCCCGTCGGCGGATCCCTCGGCCCCCGGAAGGGCCGGCGTCGCCGCACTCCGGCCGCATATTCCCGTAAAAAAACATTAAGAAGGGGGGTTCCCCCTAAAGTCGATACCCCAGAGCTCCGATATCCATGGGGAGGGAGCAGGACGCTTCCTCGCAGATGACTAGTCTCTACCTGCGCGCTCCGCGCGCAAATATCAAGGAGGAAATAACATGGCTCAAGGTCTGAGCATCGCCAACAACCTGTTGGCCAATAGCGTACAGTTCAACCTCAATAATAATCAGAGCGCGCTGAAGAACATTGTTACTCAGCTCTCGTCTGGTTTGCGTATCAACTCCGCGGCGGACGATCCGTCCGGTCTCGCCATCGCAACGAACCTGCAAACGCAGGTCGATGGCTTCAACACCGCCGTTCAGAACGTCCAGAACGCGAACAACGCGG
>JAJYFM010000060.1 GCA_021790895.1 bacterium | reverse complement strand
AATCCGCACCTTAATGACCAGGCCGCTCCACTTCTTGAAGAACTCGCGGTGCCGGCGCGCGCGGCTAACTTCACTCGCTCGAAAACAATACGCGGGCGCGGGAGAACTATTCAGGCACCGCAACGCTTGAGCGCAAGCGGCACGGTCACGCCGTACTTTGACGCGCTAAAACTCGTTGCCGATCGGTACTTCGCACAATGGCCCGAGCAACGGCAGGCGATCCTGGCCGGTCACCAGGCCGAAGGCGAACGACTTGTGCGCGACTACCGCTTCGCCGACGTCGCCGAAATGCGCGCCTTCATGGAAAAAAATCGCGAGCGCACGCTTGGCGACGTTGATAAGACACTTCGTGAAAACGCGCAAACGAACGTCGAGCAAGATGACTTCCCCGGCCCCTCGAAAGTTATCCATGCCTGGATCGAAGCGGACGCTGGCCGCACGGGCGGCGTTTTCGGAGGTTATCTCACGATCGGGCCCGGCGCAATTATCCCACTAAATGAAATCGCCAAGGCGTATGATGCATCCGACGACGAGTTGCGGGCTCGCCCGCCGGTTTCGATACGATGGGCACAACGAGACCTTTCACTTTCCGAACAAACGATCGACGCCAAACTTCCCGTAGATGGGTTTTACGTCGCGGTACCGGGCAATGCAACCGGCTTCATGGCGAGCGATCTCCCGTCAGATTTGCGGGCGCTCCTTGTGGCTTTCGCCAACGAGACGAACGCCGTCATCCAAGAGCCGGCGCACCTTGCAGAGATGCGCCGGGAAATCCGCGACGCTTACCATGCGTTCGCGAAAAAGTTTTGGTCGTGGCACGAAAGCGGTGGTTTTCGGCTTGGTCTATCGCGGAACGGCAAAGATGTAACGCCTACAGGGTCACGGCCGGTGTTCCCGATCCGCGAAGGCGAAACGTTCCTTATTCCTTCGGCGCAAGTATTCCAAGGCGCGCACCGCGCGATGGTTTCGCGCGAGGGATGGAATGACACCGGAACCGATTGGCCGTCTTTTAAGGATAGCAGCGGCGTTGTCTATTCAATCGGCGGAATAACCGGCGACGGAACTTTTCGGCCGACGACGGACGAGGGGTTACAAGCCGACCTTGCCGCACTCGAACCGGAAATGAGCCTTGCGTTTGCGGCAGCGATGGGCGCATGGACACAAGCCTTTCATAACAGGACGCTTTCACAATCTGGTGCGGTCGTTTTTCACGTTAACGACATTCTCGAACTGCGCGGACTGAAGCGCACGAAAGACGGCACCTTTAAGCCGGAGCAAAAGCGCGCCGTCGCAGCGCGGCTCCATCGCCTCGAAAAGTTTTACGCAAGCGGTGAAGCGCCCGGATCGGACGGCAGGAAGATGCGGCTAACCGGCCGTCTTATCGACGTTGTTACTGCCGAAGCCGAAGACTTGTTTGGCATGACGCCTTACGGTTTTGCGATCCGTCCGGGTTTGGCCGTTGCACCGTTCTTCGAGCAATCGCCGCAGCTAGCGCATTTCTTTACAAAGCTTGCGGCGCTCGACACAAAGCAAGGCGTCGAGCGAATCGCCTACCTCCTCGGCCTGTACCTTGTCTTTCAATTCCGCGTGCGCGAAAAATCACAGAACTTCGCGCAGCCGTTTCTCGTGAAGACACTCCTCGTCGGCGCGCGCGTTCCGATCGAAGCGAACTCGAAACACTTTACGCGATTCCGTGATAACGCCGAAGCGGCGCTCGACCGTTTGAAGGCCGTGGGTTGCGTTGCCGGTTGGGAGTACGAAACGGGCGACACTGAGGCGCTTCCCGATCGGGGATGGTTCCGGCCTTGGCTTGAGAAATGCCGCGTAAAAATCACGCCCCCTGAGCCTATCCTCGAAAGCGCCGCGCTCCGATCGGAGGAACGGCAAAAGGCTATCGCAGCGGCCGCCAGGCAAGCACCCCGAAAGAAGAAGCAGGCCTAGTCCACGACTTAAATTGAGAATCCGACCTAAGTAACTCCCAGCAGAGAGGGGGGTACACGATTCAAAACCGTGAGAAACCCAAACCATACCCCCCTCTCAGTTGGGGAGTTACCCCCCTCTCAGTTGGGGAGTTACCCCCCTCTCAGTTGGGAGTAATCACGCACGAAATCGGGGTCTATTAGAACTATTAGAACTATTAGGGGCCGGGTTCGCTACCGCTACCCCGCCCCTTGATATTATTTTTGCGAACCGCCCCCTAGTAGGGCCGTGGGCCCGAGGAACCGCAAAGCATGGCCGCTCCCGATCCGACCCCCAGGCTTACCCGCCTGGCCGACCTCCTCGAAGACGGCCTCGCCGACGCAACGGCTCGTCACGATGCCTACGCGAACGGAACGCCGCTCGGTCCGAAGGTCGGCCTTTCCGATCGGCTCGGTCGCGAACTCTGCGGCGCGCTTCCGGTCGGCCTCACGGTACTGCACGGGCCGCCCGGATTGGCGAAGACCGCGCTCGCGAATCAGCTCGCAGCCGAGGCCGGATGCCCGGCGCTCATCGTTACTTGCGAAATGGCTCCCCTGGAATTGCTACGACGTCACGCGGCGCGCGTCACGCGGACGTACCTCTCGAAGTTTCGCACCGGGCAGCTCGCGCCGAGCGAATGGCTAAACCTCGTGCGGCGCACCGCGCAGGCGGTACCTCAGCTTGCGATCCTCGACGGCACCAAGGCTCCGGTGCCCTACGAACACTTGCAGGACGCGGCCGAAGCGATCAAAGGCGACGCCGCGCATTTACTTATCGTCGTGGATTCATTGCACTCGTGGGTTCGCGGATCGGGAAGCCTGCAATCCGTGAACGAGTACGAAGCGACGTCGGCCGCGCTTCATGCGCTGCAGCAGCTCGCGGCCGAACTGCAAGCCGCCGTCGTCGTCGTTGCCGAGCAAAACCGCGCGGCGCAGGGTTCCGATCGGCAAGAGGCCGCCGCCGGAACGCGCGTCTTCGAGTACGCCGCCGAGGTCGTTCTCGCACTATCTCGCGATAGAGACGCCGTGGCCGACGTCAACGGCGATATACCGATCATCGCCACGCTCGCCAAAAACCGCCTCGGTGCGACCGGGACGCGCGTACAGCTCGCCTTTAACGGCGGGTTCATGGCCTTTCGAGAAGCCGACTCCGCCGACGTCCTGCCGATCCGACGCAAAGGCGCGTGACGCGCGCGAGGGACGCGAGCGATAAGACGGCATGATGCTCGCGGAGCTGCGCGCGCATGATCCGAACGGCGGCCGTGGAACGACCGGCGGGAAACATTACCTTTGCCCGCTTCCCGCTTGCGCGGCCTACATGAACCCGCGCAAGCACCGCAGCTTCTCGGTCAACGAATCAACCGGCGTCTATCTGTGCCACCGATGCAACGCGAAGGGCATCCTCGGCGACTTCGCCGATCGGCAACCGTGCAGCTCACGCCGGGAGATTGCCCGCGCGCAGCTCGGCCGTTTCTTCGGTTCGACGCAACGGAAGCAACGGGAACAACCGGAGCAAATTACAAATAGGGACAACGCGCGCACGCTACGCGCGCCCGCGCGCGAGGACGTTCAAGCAGCAGCGAAGGCAACCGTTCCGCTCGCCGGTTCGCCGGGAGCTGCGTACCTCGCAAGCCGTGGCCTCGCCGGTCCGCCCGCGCAAGGCGTCCGTTTTGCGCGTTCCTGGCTCGCTGGGGGGCCTGCGGTCGTTTTCGCGGGCATTGACCTATCCAGCGCCGTTGTGGCGCTACAGGGGCGCTATACGGCCGCCAATGCCGCACCGAAGACCAAGAGCCTCGGCCCGATCGGAACCGGAGTCTTCGCAACGCCTGGCGCGCTCGACGCGCAGCTCGTTGTAATCTGCGAAGCGCCGATCGACGCCCTAAGCCTCGCCGACGTCGGCTTCCCCGCCGTCGCGCTATTCGGGAAGGGCGCAACCGCGCAGCTCGCACTCCTCCGCAAGCGGTTCGCGCTCCGTTCCGTCGTTCTCGCGACCGATAGCGACGAGGCCGGGGAATCGGCCGCCGCCGCGTTGCGTACCGCGTTGCAGCTCGGCACCCGTTGCTTCCGCCTCGCCTACCCGGACGGGATCAAAGACGCGAACGCCTGGCTTCTCGCCGATCGGGGTGGTCTGCGCGCGGCCGTCGCTGCGATCGTGGCTCAAGCACAGGGTCATGCGGTGCAGCTCGCGATCGAAGGCGACGTCGAGGACGCCGACGACCTCCTCGGCTATGCGCGAGACCTCGGCCTGTAAAAAACGCCACGCGGCGCGGTGCTTGGGTTCGTTCGGCAAAATGGCCCCGGAGGCGTCGTTCCCGTTGTACCCGTTGCTTACAACGGATAAGCATGGTATTCTGTTTTGTGACCGATAACCTTCTGTTATTGGACCCGCTTAGGAGAGGGACGTCCCCAATGCTCGCCACGATTCCGACGACCGCGCTTTCGACCGAACTCGCCGAGATGGTAGACAAGGCCCGCGAGTACGCCGACGCCTCGAAGGCGAGCGCAACCCGCAAAGCCTACGCTTCCGACCTCGCCGACTTTCATGCGTTCGCCGATCGGCACAGTGCGCCGACGCTCCCGGCCGATCCGGCGCTCGTCGCGCTCTATGTTACGCACCTTGCCGAATCGAAGACGGTGGCGACGATTAAGCGACGCCTGGTCGCTATCGCGCAGACACACAAAGCCGCAAGCCTCGCCAACCCCGTCGCGCATCCGAAGGTCCGCGAGGTCTTCAAGGGTATCGCCCGCACGAAAGGCGTGGCGCAGCACCGGAAGGCCGCGCTCACGGATGACCTCCTCGGTCGCCTTCTCCTCGCGCTTCCTGGCACCGGCCTCAAAGCGAAGCGGGACCGTGCGCTTCTGCTTCTCGGCTTCGCTTGCGCCTCGCGGCGATCGGAACTCGCGGCGCTCGACGTCGAGGACTTGGCCTTCGATGCGCGCGGCCTCGCCGTTACGATTCGCCGATCGAAGACGGACCAAGAAGGCAAGGGGTCAATTATCGGTGTCCCGTTTATCCCGAACGCCGGTCTTTGCGCGGCGCGCGCGGTGCGCGCATGGCTCGATGCCGCGCGGATCATCGAAGGCCCGGTCTTCCGCACGTTCTCGAAGGGCGGCCGGATTCAAGCCAACCGAATCGACGGCCGCGACGTCGCGCGCCTCGTGCAAAAGGTCGCCGAACGCGCGGGCCTCGACGGCGACTTTGGCGGGCACTCGTTGCGCGCCGGATTCGTTACGGCAGCGGCACAAAAGGGCGCATCCTTCGCGGCTATTCAAGCCGTCTCGCGGCACAAGACCGTCGAGGAACTGAGCAAGTATATCCGGCGCGCCGACCCGTTCAAGGACGCGGCCCTAAGCACGATTCTCGGCTAAACCAGCGCCATTTTAACGCCGATGCGTTGACGATAAAACGGCGCAGGGGTATGCTTGCCGCATGGAAACCTTCCAGCTCCCCACCCTCGGCGTTGACGCCGACGTAACCCTCACGGACCTTCGCTCCGAGGACAAAATCGCTAAGAGCCTCGCGGAGCATGGCGGCACCGTGCGCGTCACGCGGGCGGGCGCGCCTTTGGGCATTATGGTCAGTATCAAGGTTTGGAAGGCCCTACAGGCCGCCCAGGCCGCTTCTGCGCAGCTCCGCGAGCGTCACGAAGAACTTCTCGACGAGGCGATGGTCGCGCAGTTTATCCGCGAACGCGAACACGACGAGCGTACTCCCGGCACTCCCGAACGTGCCGCCGAGATTCTTGCAGCGTTTCATGAGGCCGACGCGCGCCGAACTGCGGCCGTAAAGTGACCCCGGCCGACGCGATCGGCGCGCTCGGTAAGGTACTCACGAACGAGGCGATTCTCGCGAACTCTACGCGGATCGGTAACGACCTCGCCGACATGAAGGCGCTCGACCCGTTTAACGATGCGCTTTTTGCTCGGCGGGTCGTGGCGCTTACCGCCGACATTCTCCGCGCGAAGGCCGCGCCGAAGACGCATGGCAAAGCACTCGAACACCACCTGGCAGGTTGGCGGCGCAGTAAGTTCCCGCCGCACCCTGAGGACGACTTTCGCCTCATCTTCCGCGCGACGAGCGACGGCCGCCTCGAACTTCTCGGCTTCGGCCACCGAACCGATCCGGTCCCGGTGTACCTCGGAGCCAAAGCGCGAGCTAAGAGTAGTCGCTAGCATCCCTAACACCAAACCCATTTGCGGTACCAAGGACTCTGAACGGAGGCCGGCCCTACGCGGGCGGTGTTGTGGGGTCTATCGGCCCGTATTTCTCGGGGCAGAGGCGTTCCAGCTCACGCATGGCCGCGTCGGCCTCGCGCCGGGTTCCGCAAAGGATAAGGCCCTGCAACCGCGCGACCTCGCGTGGCTTGGCCCGCACCTCGGCCGGCCTGGCGGCTTGCGGACCGGGCCGCCACCATGGCCGCAAAGGCCCTTTCCGGGGCCTAGGAGCGCGATCGGCCATCCCGGCGAGCCTCCGGTCCAAATCGGCACGCGGAGGCCCTCTGAGCGCCCGCGCGGGACTCGGCAAGTTCACTCGCCTTCGGCGATCCGCTTGGCCCGCACGAGGACCGCTTCCCGATCGGCGCGCAGCTCGTCGGCCAACAGGTCGAGGCCAATGCGAAGCAAGAGCGAGAGGCCGATCCGGCCGGGAACCTCGCGCGACGTCTTCAAGGCGTGTTCGACCTCAAAGACCCGTTCAAGGTCGGCGTCTTTGAGATAGATGGTTTGCATTTTGCCGGTCCCTTCCGATCGGGCCGAACCCGTCTTCGGCGTTTTAGGCGTTGCCTCTATCTTAGCCGTTGCTTTGGTTCTATCCGTTGCTTTGGACGGAACCCCGCCGACGATACCGGCGAGGCCGCCGCCGAGCGCGGAGCGAGACTTTGCCACGTTAGAAAACCTCCTGAGCGAGCGCAGCATAATCGGCCGCCCCGGTGTTGCCGGGACGGTAGGAACGGATCGGAACGCGGTGCCCTACGGCCTCGCGCACCGCGACACTTTCGCGGATAACGACCCCGCAGAGGTCGGCTCCGGCGATCGTAGAGATGGCCTCTCGCGCTTCACGCGCCAGGCGTAGCCGGTCGTTGTACGACGTCACGACGACGCGCGCGCGCAGCTCACGATCGAACGCCTCGGAGAGACGCGCCAGGTTCTCGCGGAACTGCGTGAGGCCGTCTATCCCTTCGGCGGTCGGCGTCGTCGGCACGAGAACGACCTCGCAGGCGAGTAACGCCGAGGCCGTGAGGATGCCCATACTTGGCGGGCAATCGCATAGAACGACGTCGGCCTCGACGCCGCGCAGCGCCTTCGCAAGCCGCCGCTCCGATCCGACCTCGGAGGCGAGCGTCCGATCGGCCACGCGCAACCGATCGGGAACGGCGGCAAGAAGCCGCACCCCGAACGTCGGAACGTCGAGCAACGCATCCGATGCCTTCGCCTCGCCGAGCAACACCTCGGCGGTGCCTACGACGTCGGAACGGCCGACTAACCACGCCGTAAGCGTAGCCTGCGGGTCGAGGTCAACGACGACGACAGAACACCCCTGCGCGGCTAATTCGGCCGCGAGGTTGCCCGTGAGGTTCGTCTTTCCGACGCCGCCTTTTTGATTGGCTACGGCGACTACTGTAGACAACGGTTACCCCCTTTGCGTTGCATCCGTTGCTTGCAGTATAATAGGAGCAGTTAAGCTCCCGCAAGGAGTTTCCGCGAAATAGGAGGCCGCTCGTGGCCGAACCAATCACCGTTCGCCTCACCAAAGGCAAAGAGACGAAAGGCACGTTCCGCTTTGAAGCGGAGGACGCCGAGGCCGTCGTAACCGCGCTCTACGTTCGCAAGAGCGCGTTCGCCGGATCGGCGGTTCCCAAGACCGTCGAACTGCAATTGCACGAGGTCTAAGACATGAACGCCGACGAGCTGCGCGACGAGCACGACGAGCAGGCCGAAACCCTGAAACGCACTTACGACGTTCTCGCGCGCTTCACCGATCGGCTCGGCGCGATTCGTGCGGGCAACGCGCAGAAGCGCACGATCCGCAAAGTGCGGCAGCTTCTCGCGCTCGTGCAACGGTTCGCGGAGTCTTCGCCCGCCGATCGGCGCGACGAATATGCGCGGATCGAAGCAGCAGCATCGGCCGCGATTCAACGGCATTGGGAGGCAGCTCCGGCATGGCGAAAGTGAGCACCGCGAAGGCGAAAGCAAACAAAGCGAACGCGCAGCGCAGCACCGGCCCGTGCACGAGCGAAGGCAAGGCGCGAGCGCGATGGAACGGCCTCAAGCATGGCCTTCGCGCCGAGCTAGTCATCGTTCCGACCGAAAGCGCCGACGCATGGGACGAACACCGCGAGGCCGTCCTTGATTCCATCGCGCCACAGAACTATCTCGAAAGCATCTTTGCCGAACGCGCGGCGCTCGCTGCGTGGCGCTTACGTCGCGCAGCTCGCTTCGAGCGCGCACTCGTCACGAGCGAGCAACACCTAGCGGACGACAGCGCAAGCCGCACGAGCTACACCGACTACGGGAAGAAAGACCGCGCAGCACTCGAACGCGCACGAGCGCAACAAGAGACGGCCCTGCGCGCGCTCGACCTCGCCGAAGGCAAAGGCCCCGATAGGGAGATTATCGACGCCGATTGGGACGACGACGCTTGGTTTAATAACGGCCTTCTCGAAGACGTCGGCGCGCGTTGCGCGGGCATCGAGCTCGAAACGTACACGCCGGAAGATTGCCCGGACGAAACATCGGAACGCCTCCCGTTAGTGGTGTACGAACGTAGCGAAGACTACACGAAGCCGCCGACTGTCGGCGAGGTTCGCGCCGCGCTCGCTGCACTCTGGAAGCACAACGCGAACACCACGCATGAGACGGAAACCTCGCTGCGCGGGAGTATTCGCGCCGGGATTCAGTACGAACTCGACCAAGCCGAATACGAACTCGGCAAGCTCGACGCCGCGCGCGAATCGGCGCAGCTCCCAATCAAAGCGGACGACTACGGCTGTTACCACGAAGGCGCGCTCGACTTGCTTCTGCGCTACGAAACGACGGCCGAGAACTCGCTGCACAAGAGCCTCGACGGCCTTGTGCGCCTTCGCCGCGACTTCGCTGCGATCGGCGACGACGAAGGCAACGGATGAAGCGTCTTCGCTATATCGGTCCACTCTCCGAAGTGTACGTTCCGCTACTCGGCCAACACACCGAGTTCGCCGCGTTCGTCCGAAAAGGTGAACCGTTCGACGTCAAAAGTGACGCTCTCGCTTTACGTCTTCTTGCTGGAAATGGCGCTTTTGTGTACGACGACACCGGCGAGAATCCGCACCTTAATGACCAGGCCGCTCCACTTCTTGAAGAACTCGCGGTGCCGGCGCGCGCGGCTAACTTCACTCGCTCGAAAACAATACGCGGGCGCGGGAGAACTATTCAGGCACCGCAACGCGCGAGCGCAAGCGGCACGGT
>JAJYFM010000023.1 GCA_021790895.1 bacterium | reverse complement strand
GCCACTCTTCGCGCTCGAGGCCCAGCACCCGTTCGCCGCGGGCGAGATCTCTCGATGCTTTTATAAACCATTGGAGGAACGATCGTGGCTGAAACCCTCGCGAAGCGTCCGCACGGAATCGGGCGTATCATCGGCGCCGGCATCGTCGGCGGCATCATCGTCGATCTTTTTCTGATTCTCGTGCACGCTGCACCGTTTCCGGGCGTCTACATGTTCATCGCATCCGGATTAGTTGGAAAAGTAGCTTTCACGTCATCCGGGTATATTGCGCTCGGCATTCTGCTGCATTTACTTATTTCGATCGTGTGGGCAGCGATCTACGTCGTCGTCTTCCAGCGCCTCTTCCCGAAACTCCCATGGTGGGGGAATGCGGTGATCTTCGGCATCGTCGTGATGCTCGGGATGAACGCGCTGCTACTCGGAAAAGGGCTCGAACCGGCTTTCCCGAGCGGGATGGGTCTGGTGACGAACCTCGTCGCCCACATCGTCTTCTTCGCGCTGCCGGTCGCCTACGTACTGCGGAACGACCTCTAGTTGCAGCGAGACACTCGAGGCGAGCGATACGTTCCCATCAGCATGAAGGCTCGTATCGCTCTCCTCGGCGGCATCCTCGCCGCATTACTGCTCGGGGTTTTCGCCGGGCAGGCGCCACGCGCGGTCTCCGCGGCCCCGAGTGCGACGGCGAGCTACCCACCGATCGGCAATTATGTGGTGCTCTTCGCGAAGATTCGCAGTGTCTTTCGCTCGCATCGCCCACCGCCGCCCTACGAAACCTACGAGCTCTTTCGCAAGCAGACGACCGATTACGGTTATCCCGACTACAACGATACCTATCAAGTCGATTATTGGTGCCGCAACTCCGATCGCGCGTGTTTGAAACGCAAACTCTATCATCTCGGGGCGATCGGGCGCATGCGCTTCGAACGCGCCGCGTTTAATGAAGATTACGATCCCGGCCCGCCGACTGCCGATATCTTCCAGCGCGCACCGGCGACACCGCGCCCCGCGGCGTTCAAACCGACCCCCGAGCCTTCCTACACGCCGCTGCCGACGATCATCGTCGTCAAGGCGCTCTACGATCCCGATTATGAGATCACCGATGTGACCCGCGAAGGCCCACTGCTCGACGTGCGCGTGAAGCCGCGCCGAACGCCGATGCGCAATCGCCTCCGCGAGCTCTGGGTCGACGCCCGCACGTTGGAGATCGAGAAATTCACTGCGACCGATCGCCTCTTCGTCTTCGGAAACGGGTCGAAGAAGATCTATCCGGTGCTCTTCACCTGTACGATGAAGCGCCTCGACGGCTACCCGGTGATCACCCATATCGAGGGGCGCGTCGGCGGCGGTTACGCATACGACGGCAAACACGTCACCTACGACTACAAGAAAATTCGTTTCCCGAAGAGCCTTCCGTCGTGGTACTTCGACGCGAGTGACTACGGCAGCCACCTCGACGAGGCTCCCCTCACCGGCGATCAGCGGTAGAGCTATACAACCGAGGGGAGGTTCGCTTCGGCCTCCCTTACGCTGGTGCGAGGGAAGAGTCAGGCGCCTTTGCAGGTTTTCCTCCACAGTGGCGAAGTTCTGCGGGGGCGAATTGCGTTTATTCGCCTTGCGTACAATCAACCCCAAGATAAGATTGGAGGCCCTGGCTGCCGGAGCATCCCATCGTTCATGTCGGTGGTACTGAAGAAGATCGCACTGCCCTTAGTGCGTTGCTTCGTGGTGCCGCGTTGCCGGCGCCGGTCTCGCTGAGCCCGGCCGAGGCGATCGCCGCCATCGAAGGGCGCGAGGTCGAGATCGTGATGCTCGACGTCACGCAGCGCAGCGCCGATGTCTTCGCGGTTCTGAAGGCAGCGATACCGGGCACCGCCGGGCGTGGACGCGCCGAGGTGATCGTGACGGGGCCCGCCGAGGTCGGCGACCGGCTCCAGGCCTGCCTGGCACGCGGTGCGGTCGATTATCTTCACACGCCGTTCGATACCGCCAACCCGCTGCTCGTGGTACGTCGCTTCGAATCGATGATCGGGCGCATCCGCCAGCGCGAGGCGACGGTGCGAATATCGACGACGCGGAAGAAGGACGAGTCGGTACTCTTACAACTGCACAACGACGCATCGCGGCGTTTCGTACCGCGCGAATTTCTCGATTTGCTCGGCCGCGAATCGCTAACCGATGTCCAGCTCGGCGACCATATCTCCGGCACGATGACGGTGCTGTTCAGCGATATTCGCGATTTTACGAAGCTCTCCGAGGCACTGACGCCGACGGAGAACTTTCAGTTCCTCAATTCCTATCTCAAGAACGTAACGCCGATCATCCGCACCTACCATGGGTTTATCGATAAGTATATCGGCGATGCGATTATGGCGCTCTTCCCCGATAAAGCGGTCGACGCGCTCGAGGCCGCCGTCGCGTTACTGCGGCAGGTCGGCATCTATAACGCGGGGCGCAAGAGTGCCGGCTACGTGCCGATTCGGATCGGCATCGGCCTGCACCGCGGCGAGCTTATTCTCGGAACGATCGGTGAAGAGCACCGCATGGAGACGACCGTGATCGCCGACGCGGTCAACGTCGCATCGCGCATGGAGGGGCTGACGAAAATCTTCGGCGTCGATCTGTTGGTGAGCGGCGGGGTGGTCGATGCGTTACCGAAAGGGCACGGCATTCCGTTACGCCACCTCGGCGCGGTGAAGGCGAAGGGGAAGACGCAGAGCGTCGAGATCTACGAATGCTACAGCAACGACGCACCGCAAATGCTCGAACACAAAGAGGCGACGAAATCGCTCTTCAGCCAAGCGATGAGTGAGTACCGCAAGGGCATGTTTATCACCGCCGGCAAGATGTTCGCCCGCGTTGCCGAGCTCAATCGACACGATGCTCCGGCAGCGTATTTCCGCGATGCCTGTTCGCTCTCGCTCGTTCGGCCGCGGAGCGCCGACGCGTGGGACGGCGCCGAAGTGGTGGAAGTGAAGTAAGAATCGGGAGTCGGACGCGGTCGGCGGGCCTCCGGCGAACGCTGGACGTCACCGGAAAAGCACTGATGCGGAAATCGCTCGAATTCGTCGGGTTACTATCAGTTTTAATGATAATAGCGCAGGCCGAACACCGGAAGGTTTGCTCCCGTTTAGCACGCGCCAGGAGACGGGATCCCCGAGCCCACCCTCCCGAACCGAGATCGACACCATGGTAGTACGCCGTGAACGTCACGATGCAAGGTACTCGGTACGACGCATACGCAGTAAAATGGGGAATCGAACCCCAAGAGCCGCGTTGGCTCACCGAGACATGTTGTTAGGGCCAACATGTAAGCCCGGTGTCCGCTTCTCGATCCGGTACCAACCCGTCTCCTAGTCTTGCAGATCGATCGTCCAGTTCGCCTCCTGGATAGAAGCGTCAAGGAGCCGATGCCTTTGCGCGAGATCGTCGGCGCGCTTCAGCAAAGCCGAAGGATCGATCGCGCGAATCACACGAAGTTCCGACCGCAGAAATCGCGTCTGAGGCTCTGACGCGGCCTTGGCAATCGCGCGGAGACTGTTACGCAGTGCTAGATGCCGATCGCGCTCGGCGAGTGCATCCGAAACAAGCGTGCCGTCCGGTAGACGCGTCGCGACGTTCGTGCGATTGATACGCTGAATCAGCGATGTCGTCTCGAACGTAAGACGCTCGATCTCCGCGATGATTTCGTTCGGGTCGGCCGCAGGCTGCGTGCCCTCCTGAACCTGTGCATTCTGCACTGCACGCTGACCGAGTTCTTCAAGCCGGCGCAGGTTATCAGAGCGCAGCTTTAGCGCTTCACCAAGCTTCATGGTAATGTACCTCCTTTCGAAATACAAGGTTGAGTATGCTGTCTCTACCGTCGAGGGGCGCGCATGCCATACGCGCACCTCGGCCAATCTGGTACGCAACGCCAAACAACGCGCCGCGGCGAGACGATTTAAAAAGGGAGCCAAGCATCTCTGCTCGCCCCCCTTCGGGAATTCGATATAGAGATAGCCCTACGTAATGTGGTTCTCCGTCAAGAAAGTCAGCGAACATGCGAAGACCCGTCCCGGAATGTGCCGGGATCTATCGGAACATTGGATTTGGATCGAGGTATGTTGCTTCATCTCGAACTCAGCGTATCATGAGATGTCAAGATTTATTTAAGGGCACACTTGAAGTCGCTTGACGCGGCGTGCTACTCTGCTGTGGTCATGCAATATTTGCACTTTAGTCAGATGGAGCGCCTCTTTGGCGCGAACACCTTCGCGCCATCTAATCCGTTTTATAAGGAGTTGGGCAATCTAGGCTAAGAGCAGTTATCGTTCGGGTTTCCCAGGAGGGGATCGAGCGATTGCGCTCGGTCCCCTCGTTATTTTTTGGCGGAACGTAGCTGAGTTGGTTCAAGCGCCCGACTGAAAATTGGGAGTACGCCGGTTCGATCCCGGCCATTCCGGTAGTGCGCCGTAGCGTAATTGGTAGCGCGCCCCGTTGTTACCAAGGAGAGATGTTAGGATGCGAATCCGTTAATGGCATCCGAGTCGCCGAGCGATTGGCGCCATCGGAAGGAATACGAGTGCCGCGAGGTTCGGCGGATATCTATCCGTGGGTCGCACGGCAAGCAATGAAAAGGGTGCATCGGCCAGCGGTGCATGCCCCTCAGAGAGCGATGTGCGTGAGCGTTGCGATTGCAAACGCTAACGTGCCCCGACGTTGCCGGAGCGCGTTAGCGTTATCCTAACCTGAGCGAGATGTTTCTGACGAAACGCGAGGATATTGTTTCTAGCTACAGCCGCTCGTTGCGCCGCAAGAATCGCACTTCTCGCAGCTGCCGTTGCGGACCATCGTGAGCTGCCCGCATTCGCTGCAAGCATTTCCCGTGTAGCCCTTCGCCTTCGCGGCGTTGATCGCGGCATGCTGCGGGCGTTCTGCAACTACGGTCCCGACGCCCCGCACCGTTTGCGCGGGCGACGTGGTCGTGCCGGTCCCGTAGCTTCCTTGCGTCGGCTCGGGGTGGAGATGCGTGGAGACCGGATGGAGACGCTCGGCGACGCCGGCGGTGCGGACGTTGGTCGGCCCCGCCTCTTCGGCGACGTACTCTTCTTTGGACTCGGCGGCATCGATGCCCATCGCATCCATCTCCATCGATGGCGCGACGTGCGCGAGTTCGTAGCGACCGAGATAGCTCACCGCGAGTTCGCGGAAGACGTAGTCGAGCAGCGAGGTCGCCATCTTTATGTGATCGTGGCCGGCGACTGGACCGTTGGGTTCGAAGCGCGTGAACGTAAAGGCCTCGACGAACTCTTCGAGCGGCACGCCGTACTGCAATCCGAGGCTGATCGCGATCGCGAAATTATTCATCAACGAGCGGAAGGCTGCGCCCTCCTTGTGCATGTCGATGAAGATCTCGCCGAGTTGCCCGTTCTCGTACTCGCCGGTGCGTAGATAGACTTTATGCCCGCCGACGATCGCTTTTTGCGTGTAGCCGCTGCGCCGTTCGGGCATGCGGCGCCGCTTGGCGATATAGCGATAGACGAGCTTCTCGGCGATCTGCACCGGGGTATGGAAGGGCTGCGTCGGCGCCTCTTCGGCCTCCATTTCGCCGCTGAGATCGTAGCTCGCCGCAAGCGGTTGGCTCAATTTCGAGCCGTCGCGATAGAGTGCGACCGCCTTGATCATCTTTTCCCAGCTGTAGCGGTAGGCTTCCTTGACGTCGGCGATCGTCGCGGTCTGCGGCAGGTTGATCGTCTTGGAGATCGCTCCGCTGACGAACGGCTGTGCCGCGGCCATCATGTCGACATGGGCGAGCGGACGGATATAGCGCGTGCCGTATTTACCGCACGGCGTCGCGCAATCGAAGACCGGAAGATGCTCGTCTTTGAGTTCGGGCGCCCCTTCAAGCGTCATGCGCCCGCAGATATAGGCCGATGCTTCCTCGATTTGTCGGTTGCTAAAGCCGAGCCCATCGCGCAGGATCGAGAAACTCCAGTCGTCGAGTTGTTCGGCCGTGAGTCCGAGCGTCTTCGTGCAGAACTCTTCGCCGAGCACGAACTTATTGAACGCGAACGGCAACTCGAATGCGCCGGCAAGCGAGCCTTCGATCTTCGCAATCGTTGCGTCGTTGAAACCCTTCGCGCGCAGCGTCGCGCGGTTGATGTGCGGTGCGCCGTCGAACGAAGCGGTGCCCTTGGCGTAGGTCTCGATCTTCGCGATCTGCTCCTCGCTGTATCCGAGCTTGCGCAGCGCGGGAGCAACGGATTGGTTGACGATCTTGAAGTAGCCGCCGCCCGCGAGTTTCTTGAATTTCACCAATGCGAAATCTGGTTCGATGCCGGTGGTGTCGCAATCCATCACCAGCCCGATCGTGTTATGCGAAATGAAGCCGTTGGCTACGTAGGTGACGTTCGCTGGTACCGAGAGATCATAGGTGAGTTGCTCGCCGCCATCGTCATTGGCCGCGACGCTGTCGTAGAAGAAGGAGAGCGCCGATTGCAGTTCGGGCAAATGCGTGCGTTCGAGCAAATCTGTCGCCGTCGCGCGGCTCAACGCGCCTTCGTGCCGGCTCCGATAGGTCGTCGCACGCCCGTAGAGGTCGCTCTCCTTGGGAATGAGTTTTTCAACCAAAGCGGAGGGGAGAAAAACGCGATCGCCCTTCGTGCCCTGCCAGGTATCGGAGAAATGGACGCTACTTGCCTTGCGTTGGCCGATGAAGCCGACGCTCTCCATGAATGCGCGCGCGTATGCGGCGTTTCGCACGCGAAGGACGAAGAGATCGCTTTGCCCCCAACCGGAGGTGTCGATCTTGGTACTCGTCGGAATGCCCAGCGAGAGCAAAAGCGTCCGCAGTTCGTCGGCGAACGAGGAGCGCGCCGTCGAGAGAGAGGCCGTCCCGTTGGTAACCGTTCCATCGGCTTCGAAGACGCCGCGGAGGAAAGCCCCGAAGATGGCGCGATCGTTGCTCGAAAGGATTGCATCGGGAATGCGCGGCGTATAGCCCTTGCCGCTATGCTCCGGCGAAGGCGCGAGCTTGGTAAAGCCGCATGCTTCCCACCAGTTCACCAACTCGACGGAGTGGATGGCAATCTCGATATAATTGCCCTTCACCGTGACGACCGGCTCGATATTGAAGAGCGAGCGACTTAACGCGGTCAGACGCTCGCGCACGTCGGTATCCTCAGCCGAGACGCAGAGCCGCAGGCCCTTGGCGTGCAGCGAGCCATCGCCCATGAAATAGCCGACGAGTTCGGCGAGATCGCTGCTTACCTTGCGCGGAACTCGCGTCGTGTAATCTGCCGTCCAATACTCCTCACCGAGCGGTGGCAAGGACACGACGTTGGGTTCACCAACGAGCGTTCCCATCGAAAGTGCAACAACATCATCAGGCGCGACCTCTGCCAAACGTTTCCACGCTAACTGGCCAGTCGCGGGGTCAACGATTTTAACACGGTGCTCGGGGGTGCCCTGAATAACGTAGCCATTTGCTGTTTTAATACGTCGCGTCGGCGAGATGCCGTTGATGAAGAACTTCGTCGCGCGTTGTTCCCCATCGTCGGTTAGCACGCGAAAATTGGTGTCTTGCCATTTTGCACCATCGACGTTGCCAAGGCGATCGAGCCGCTGCAATCCACGATCGGTCGTTACCAGCGTCGTGCCGACCAGGCACCCCGTCGGAGCGATGACCGTGACTTGCGCGTTGCGATATCCGTGCACTTCGCCGATCGAGAGCGCATCGTCCCACATCTTGCGCGCGAGTGCCCAGCTGTTCTGCGTGAAGAGCGAGGGTGCGTGCGTGACGGGGGAGACGCTGAGCCCTTCGTATTCGCCGGCCGGCGTCTGGTAGGCGGCACGACGATGGTTGCGAATGACGCGCAACATCGAATCGGCGTTGGGCGCATAGCGCGGGAACGCGCCGAGTTGCTCGGCCATCTCCGCCGAGCAGCGGTAGGCTGCGCCGGTCATCAGCGCCGAGATCGCCGCGCACCAGCCGAGCCCTTCGGGTGAATCGTAGGCTAAGCCCATGTGCATCAGCAGCGTGCCGAGATTCGCATAGCCGAGCCCCAGGGTGCGGAAATCGTAGGATTTCTGCGCGATCGTGCGGCTGGGGAATTGCGCCATGAGCACGCTGATCTCCAACGTGAAGGTCCAGATGCGGCAGGCCTGGGCAAAGCGCGGCGCGTCGAATTCACCGTTGGCATCGAGGAAGGTCGCGAGGTTCAAGCTCGCGAGGTTGCATGCGGTGTCGTCGAGGAAGAGATACTCCGAGCACGGATTGCTCGCATTGATGCGGCCGTCGCTCGGGCAGGTGTGCCACTCGTTGATCGTGTCGTCGAATTGCAGCCCCGGGTCGGCGCACTGCCACGCGGCAAGCGCGATGCGCTCCCAGAGATCGCTCGCAGGAAAACTCTTCGCGACGCCGCCGTCGGTTCGGCGAATGAGCTCCCAATCGGCGCCGGCATCGAGTTTAGTGAAGAACTCGTTCCCTAAGCGCACGGTGTTATTGGAATTCTGCCCCGAGACCGTGCCATAGGCATCGCCGTCCCAATTCACATCGTAGAGTGGTACCTGCATCGAGGTGTAGCCCTGCTTTGCATAATCGAGCGCCTGCGCAATATTTCCCTGCGGAACGCCCGCTGCAAGTGCTTCGCGCAACGCGTGGCGTAATTCTGGATTGAGCTGCGGATCGAGCCGCGCTTGTTCGGGCAGCGTCTCGGCGTGCGCGGCTTTCATGATCGCGTTGAGTTTGCGTTCGCAGAGCATCGAGCCGACGACGAGATCGGCAACCTTTTGTTCTTCGGTGACTTTCCACGACACGAACTGTTCGATATCGGGGTGATCGGCGTTGAGCACGACCATTTTCGCCGCGCGGCGCGTGGTGCCGCCGGATTTAATTGCCCCCGCGGCGCGATCGCCGACGCGCAGGAACGACATCAATCCGCTCGAGGAGCCGCCGCCGGAGAGTTTTTCCCCCGACCCGCGCACGTTGGAGAAATTACTTCCCGAGCCCGAACCGTATTTGAAGATGCGCGCTTCGCGCACCCAGAGATCCATGATGCCGCCTTCGTTGACGAGATCGTCGGAGACGCTCTGAATGAAGCACGCATGCGGCGCGGGATGTTCGTAGGCACTCGTGCTGCGGGTGAGTTCCGCGCTGCGCGGGTCGACGAAATAATGCCCTTGTGCCGGGCCGCTGATGCCGTACGCCCAATGCAGCCCGGTGTTGAACCATTGCGGCGAATTCGGCGCGCCGACCTGACGCGCGAGCATCGAGCACATCTCGTCGTAGTAGGTGCGGGCATCGGCCTCGCTATCGAAATAGTCGTGCTTCCAGCCCCAGTACGCCCAGCAGCCCGCGAGCCGGTTGAAGACGTCGCGCGCATCGAGCTCCGCGCCGAACTGTTCGTCGCGCGGGAGCGCCGCGAGCGCCTCGTCGTCGGGGACGCTGCGCCAGAGCCACTCGGGGACGCCCTCCTCGGCGACGCGCTTGCGGCGGGTGGGGACCCCGGCCTTGCGGCAATATTTCTGCGCCAGCACGTCGACGGCGACCTGACTCCAGGCGGCCGGCACCATAATATCCTTCGCCTCGAAGATCACCGAGCCGTTGGGATTGACGATGCGCGAGGTGCGCGGTTCAAACGCCACCCCCGCATACGGCTCACCGGCGACGGAGTAGAGGCGCGCGAACTTCATGGTGGATCTCCTTAATCACAAACGCGGCAGCAGGGGGGAAAATGGGCGGGTGGGGCAAGGGAACGAACGTTCGATCTATATTTTGTCGGTTCAAGGTTTAGTGTCTTTAAAGACTCGGGCCTACTATATATGGTAGCCGCCTGGAAACTCCCTCTGGACAGGGTGTCCAAAAGCAGAAAAAGTCGTGGGTAAGGGGCGCCGGCGCTGTGGGCAACTCCGAGGATAGTGGGGATAGAGGTTACAAACCCTTACCGCATGCCGAGCCGCCTCCAACACGTGCCGACCCTCGCCGAAATCCGCCCCGAGAGCCTCACGGCGCAGGGGGTACGCGGGCTGATCCTCGACCTCGATAACACCCTGCTGGGCTTTGGCGCGAGCGCCCCGAGCCCCGAGAACCAGGCCTGGGTCGCCGCGGCGCGCGCCGCCGGGCTGGAGATCGTGCTGCTCTCGAACAACTTCGGCCCGCGGGTCGCCGAGATCGCCGGCGGGCTCGGGCTGCGCGGCATCCCCAATGCGCTCAAGCCGCTGCCGCTCGGCTTTCTGCGAGCGAAACGGGCGCTCCATCTGCGCGCGCGCGAGGTGATGGTGATCGGCGATCAACTCTTTACCGACGTGCTCGGCGCCTCGCTCTGCGGCATGCGCGCAATTTTGGTGGAACCGATCGAAGATCGCGATTTTCCGCTCACGCGGTTGTTCCGCCGCCTCGAACGGCTCGTGCTGCCGGAGCGCCGCGCGTGAAGCTCGCACTCATCGGCGACCCGGTCGACCATTCGCGCAGCCCGCAGTTACATCGCGCGTTTTTGCGCGAAGCGGAGATCGACGGCAGCTACGTCGCGATCGAAGTACCCGCCGGCAACGCGATTAACGTGTTGCGCCGCATGCGGCTCGACGGCTATACCGGCGCGAATATTACCACGCCGCTCAAAGAAGAAGCACTCGCCGGCTGCGATGTGCTCAGCGATGAAGCGCGCCGCGCAAAAGCCGTCAATACGGTTTATTTCGACATGCAGATCCGCGGCACCAACACCGACGGCATCGGCTGGCGCGTCGCGCTTGAAGCGATCTTAGAAGATGCGATCGCGCTGCGCCGCATCGGCGTGCTCGGCACCGGCGCGACGGCGCGCGCGATTTTAGCGCAGTGCCAGGAGTACGATGCGCATGCGTATGTGTGGGGGCGCAATGCCGAGCGCATCGAGGAATGCATCGTCGATTACGACGCGCAACCGTGGCCCGAATCGGTTCCGGAGATCGTCGTGAGTACGTTGCCGCCGGGGGCGATTTTACCGCACGATCTCGCGATCGAACTCGCGCAACCCGAGATCGTGATGGATCTCAATTACGGTCCGCGCGCGACTTTAGCGCGCCGATTAGAACGCGATATCGTAACCGGTGAAGCGATGCTCGAAGCGCAAGCGCGCGCGAGTTTCGATTTCTGGCTCGCGCACCTCGACCGCGTATCGAGCGACGACCGCGGTTAGGCGGCGCGGGCCATCCTCCGTCGCGCGTTAAGGGCACCAACGGTTGAATTGCCAATCGTGCCAAGAAACCCAACCATTGACGGCACCGAAGACGACGGCAAGAAGCGCTAGTATCCCAATAATGGTAATGCTTTTCCTTCGACTCGCCGCCATCGTGCTCGGCCGAGTAATCAACGAATAGGCGAAGCCGGTGAGCGCGGCGGAAACTACCGAGAATGCAGACCCCACCGTCGCTTTGACGGCGGATCCCGCAATAACGGAGACGGCGACCGTGGCGAAAAAGACGGCGCTGCCCGATTGCGATGCCAACGGCGGAGCGACCAATCCTAACCGGCGAAAAACCCAGGTGGCGAGCATCGCTACACCGGCGATGAAGAGAATCGTCGCGTCGAAAATAAACCACGAATACGTTGACGTGCAGTAATGAACGACCGGGGTGATGTGCCCCGCGCTCAGGAGATCGAAGCGTATTTGCTGCGTCGCCCCCGCAAGACGATCGGCGATAAAATACAGTGCGGGAAGAAGACCGCCGTAGACGTAGTACTCGTATTCAAGCGTGAACGCCAGGGTAAGAAGCGTCGCGATTCCGGCGAAGAGACCGACGACGGCGAGAAACGCAAAGCCGTACGTCGCAAACGCAAGCGCAAGGAGTATCCACATCGCTGCTGCTACCGTCGAGGCGACGCGAGCGCGCTGCGCGCACCCCTGCGCGAGAAAATGAACGAGCGCTGCCTCAATGACGCAGATCGAGCCGAACGTCAAAATCAGTGCCAGCGGAGAGCGCCTAAACGCCCCAACTGCGGCGATTGCAATCCACAACACCGTGGTAGGAAGTGCGATCGTCCACACGGCGAGCAGACGCCGTTGGGTAGCGGCGCGAAACGGGAAAGCCTCGTTGTCGATAGCCGCGACTCCTTATCGAATCATTCGGAGAGGGGGAGATTCGAACTCCCGAGACCGGTAAAGGTCTGCTCGCTTTCCAAGCGAGTGCATTCGACCACTCTGCCACCTCTCCAGGGCGACGGCGTGCCTTGGCTGCCCGCTTGGGGGAAACCTCCGCGGGGCTATTCCCCGGCGCCCCTGAGTCGGGACAACTTTCGGCGCTATACTAGACAGCGCTTGCTTGCTACGGTACGCTCGCTTGACCTTCCGATCCGCGTAACTGGGAGGCTTCACCCGTTTCGTTCCTGGAGGGCGACCGTGAGTGCAGGGATGCTCGGTACCGACGATCCACCGGCCATTCGATCCTGTGAGGCGCTGATCGCCGAGGCGATCGAGCGCGGCGCCTCGGATATCCACCTTGAGCCCCGCTTCGATGGGGGGCTCGCACGCATGCGCATCGACGGGCTTCTGCATGACGGGACGGCCTTTGAGCCGGTGCTCTACGAGCGCGTCGTGACAAGAATAAAGCTCCTCGGCGGCATTGACATCGCTGAGCGACGGAGGCCGCAGGATGGACGATTCAGCGCCGGCGCCTTCGATATTCGCATTGCAACGATGCCGTTATTGGATGGTGAGCGTGTGACGGCTCGACTGCAGGCCAACGATGCGCGGCTTCCCGGTCTCGATACGCTGGGGTTTGCTTCGGACATGCTGCACCGCTTTCGCGCGCTCGTTCGCGCCCCTCAGGGACTGGTGATCGCCTGCGGCCCGACTGGAAGCGGGAAAACCACCACGATCTACTCCGCGCTTGCAGAGCGTGTCGGGAAAACAGAGAGCCTCTGCAGTATCGAAGATCCCGTCGAAATTCGAATGCCGGGAATAAACCAAGTGCAAGTACATGAAAAAGCCGGCCTCACATTCGCGAGCGCGCTGCGAGGGCTGCTCCGACATGATCCCGACATCATTTTTGTCGGCGAAATTCGCGACGGCGAAACGGCGGAACTTGCGGCTCGCGCAGCGCTCTGCGGGCGATTGGTGGTGAGCACCTTGCACGCAACCGATGCGTGGTCGGCTCGGATGCGCATGCTCGATCTCGGTCTCGCCGATCGGTTCGTGGATGCTGCGGTTACCGCGTTTCTTTCGCAACGATTGCTGCGTCGCGTTCGACGCGATGGTTCGTATGCGGGACGTATCGGAATTTTCGAACTGATCGAACCGCGTGCACTCGTTGCGCGTTCGCTCTCAGAAGCGTCGCATCCACTCCGTCTTGATGCGGCACGTCACGTGCGGGAAGGGAGAAGCACGGCAGAAGAGGTCGAGCGCGTTCTTGGGGCGAGCCATTAATGCACGCCGTCACGCGTTGCCTCTTCGACGATCTTTTCTATGAAGCTCGTCGACTCGGCGCGTCGGACCTGCATCTCGCTCAGGATCGAATCCCGGCAATGCGCGTCGACGGTATGCTCCGACCGATAACCGCGATTCCTATCTCCGAGCGCGCCCTCGCCGAACTCTTTGGGGAATCAGCCCAATGGAACGCGCAGACGATACCGACAATCGCGAACGTGGACGTTACGACCGTGCTCGCCGAGCCCTCGTGGGGGCGCACGAGACTACACTGGACGCAATCGCGCACCGGACGTACATGCTCCGTACGGCTTCTGCCAGGCACGTGTCCCGACGCGAAGGTTTTAGGAGTATCGCAACGGCTCTGCGATCTCGTGCACTCGTCGCACGGGCTTCTGCTTATCGTCGGATCAACAGGAAGTGGAAAATCGACCACGCTGGCGGCGCTTCTGGCTGTTGCTGCACAAGCGCGCTATCGGAAAATTATCACATTGGAAGAACCGGTAGAATTCGACCTCTCGCACTTGCCCGGTAGCATCGAACAGCGCGCCATCGGCAAAGACGTTCCATCGTTGAACGAGGGAGTATTCTCTGCGCTGCGCAGCGACCCCGATGTCATAGCGATCGGCGAGGTGCGAACTGCGGAGGACTGTAACGCACTGCTCCGTGCTGCGGAGACCGGACACCTCGTACTCGCAACGATGCATGCAGCAGATGCGGCCGCTTCGATCGATCGCATGTTGCGCTCGTTTCCGGGCGACGAGGCGGGGTTGGCCCGAACGGTGCTCGCCGATGTGCTCCTCGGGGTGAGCGCGCAAAAACTGGTTGCTTTGCCTGCCGGTGGGCGTCTCTTGGAGAGCGAGCTCTTACTGGCGACCGATGCCGTGCGAGCGATCGTTCGAGACGGGAAATGTTATCAACTACGCAATGCGATGACGCTCGGAGGATCATCAGGCATGAAGCGATTCGTCGGAACGCAAAGCCATGAGTGAGGCATTTCTCTATCTCGCCCGTCGCCCGGATGGAACGCGCTCAAGCGGCGTTCTGAGCGCCGAGTCATGGAGCACCGCTGCCACAGAGTTATTTGAGCGAGGTCTGACCGTTGTCTTTCTCGACCGACAACGGAGCGTTCATTCACTCCTTCGGCCGAGCGAGCGCTTCAGGGCAACGCCCGAAAAAGCCCGACGTTCCTTCTATCGCGCGCTCGGAACGCTCTTGACCGCCGGATGTCCGTTCTCGAGATCGTTAGATCTTTGCATAGTCAGATCCGAATCACCGGCCCTGCGCGATGCCTTAATCGGAGCGCTCGCCCGCGTTCAGTCAGGAAGGTCGTTTAGCGAAGCACTCGCCGGAATGCCGCGCGAATTTCCTCCGAATCACGTCGCCTTGCTGCGAGCCGGGGAGCAGATGGGGAGCCTCGATGCGACTTTGCTCCACCTCGCAGAGCGATTGGAAAAAACAAACGAACTTCGCGGACGAATCGCAGCGGCGGTCGCCTATCCAGCATGGGTCTTTTGTGCGTCATTTGCCATTATGGCAATCCTCGCGATAACGACATTCCCGTCGATTAGCGCTCTCCTCAAAGAGCTCGGTGCACGGCCAAGCGGCCTGCTGGCTTTTTCGATATCTCTCGCCGACGCGTTTTCCGGGCCGGAGAGTCGGCTTTTGCTCGTAATCGCATGCGTTGCTATCGCGCTCGGCGTTCTGGCGGTACAAAGCTGGCCGAGGGTTCGCAGCATGCGGGAGACGATGCTCCTCCGTCTACCGATATTGGGAAAGATATTCGCCGACCGTTGCGCCGGCGAGTTTTTTTCCGTCTGTGCCGACCTTCTGGATGCTGGTATCGGGATAATTGAGGCAATCGAACTGAGCGCGAGCGCTGCCGATAACGAAGTTCTCCACGGCATTGCACAACTGTGGATTCGCAACATACAGTCCGGCGAAACTTGGGCGGCATCGATGGCCGATGGCGTATTCGTGGACGCCATGACGAAAACGATGACTGAGGTCGGCGAGGAAACCGGCTCCCTTCCTACGCTTCTCGGTGCGATTGGAACGCACCGCCTTTCTGAGGCAGAGGCGCGACTTCGTCTGCTCACCTCGTTCCTAGAGCCGTTGGCGATGCTCGCCATCGGTGGATTCGTTGCGCTATTTGTCAGTGGAGTCCTTATTCCCATTTACAACGCAATAGGAGGAATACGATGACTGCCCCCGTCGCCCCGCGTACTTCCGGAACTTCTCGCGACGATCTTTTTGAGACGTACGATTATCTGTGCGTTCATGCGGCGCGCCGTTATCGCGGAGATCCGATTGGTTACGACGATCTCTTGCAGATTGGACGCGTTGGACTGCTCAAAGCAATCGATCGATACAATCCTCTTTTAGGCGTACCGTTCGCGGCTTACGCATGGGCGAGCATCATCGGGGAGGTGCGCCATGCTTTTCGGGATCAGAGCGAAATCATTCGAACGCCGCGATCGACACGTCACCGCGAACGCCTAGCGCGTCGCGCCTCCGAACGGCTCACCCACGAACTCGGCCGGATGCCGACGCGTGGCGAGATCCAGAGCGCTCTGAGCGGCGTTGTCGGACGTGCCCCAATCGCCGAACCCGTCCGCATTGCGCCTCTCGATGCGGTCGATCGAGTGGCCCCTTCATTAGAAGAAGAGATAGACCGCGTCATCGACTCCTTGGCTTTGGAGGTCTGTATGCGCGAACTTACCGAACTTGAACGCATCGTAGTCGTCCGTATCTATCTTCAGGGAGCCGACCTCGCAAGCGTTGCTTTGCAGTTGGGCTATTCGACTCGTCAAATATGTCGAATTCGAAAGCACGCACTTCAAAAAATTGCTGCTCGCTATGTCCAGCGGTAATTTTATCCGGGAACTCCGCCGTTTATGGCGGCAACATCAATAAAACGACGTAAAACGACTTTGCGTCGATCCCGGGGCTTTACCCTCATCGAAATGATGGTCGTGGTGGCAATCATCGCCATTCTTGTAACGCTGCTGGTTCCAAACTTTATGCGAGCTCGCGCTCAAGCCCAAACCGCTGCATGCGAAGCAAACATGAAAGAGATTGCAACGGGTTTGGAAATGTATTACGCCGATAACCTCAGCTACCCAACGGGGGCAACGGCCGGCTCGAGTAGCCCCGTCGATGCCTCCGATCCGCTAGTGAAGTACTATTTAAAGCAGCCGCCGGTCGATCCAGCCGCGGGCCCTGGCAAATACTACTCCTATAGCATAACCGGCTCAGGCACGGGTGATGCATCGTACACGATTGTCTGTCCCGGCGTACATTCAGCGTTGACATTACAGACACTCAACGGCGGAACAGCTCCCTCCAGCGATTCTTCCATACAGTACGATTCCAACACGGGATTCAGTGTCCACTAATGATAATCGGCGCTCTGCTCTCTTCGGCGACGGTTGGACTCATTGCAAACGGAGGGCCATGTACGGCGGCGCGTGTTCTTGCAGGTTCGTCTTTCTATCGCGGCCCGAAACGATTCATTACACTATCGGCATTTACGTTCGGCGCCTTTGCTGCAGATGTCGCCTTAGTAAGTTCACTCGCTTTGTTTTTTCGAGTGCTCGAGTTTTCGAGTTGGTTGTACGCTTTCGCGGCGGCTACGGCGCTTATCGCCGGCTTCTGGAGCATCACACGTCCGATCGACCGTAGATGTGCTGTACCGCATGGTAATGCTGGAGCAGGGGAAAAGTCGATGCTCGCAGTTCCAGTCGTTGCCGGAATGGGAAGTTCACTGTTGCTTGGGGCTTGCTGCGCACCTTTTGCATTGGCGGCCGCTGCGACGGGTGGGCGAGGTGCAAGTCCCCTCGCGGTAGCGATTGCTTATGCGGCAGCGCACGCCGCCGTACCGCTAGCGGCAACCGTCATCTCCCGCGCCTTCGTTTCCGTGAAGGTCGATCGCGGGTTCCGTGAAGCAACCATCGTCATTCAATCCGGTCTGTTCTTTGGCTGCGCGGTCTATTTTGGGATGCTTTCATGATCCAGCAGCCATATATACGCCGAGTCGTACTGGTTATGTGCGCGTGCGGTTTGTCGATTCCATTTCTTCGCGGTGCCTTATCTGACGCCCTTGTGGCCCGAGGGGATAGCGCCTTAGCAGTTGGTTCTCCCAGTACTGCTTGGCGTTACTATCGACGAGCTGAATCGATCGGCGGCTCCCGCACCGCGTTACGCAAACTCGATACTTTAGCGCTACTTTCAAATAATCGCTCGATCCTCAATCGAGCTCTGCAATCGCTGCAACGCGTGAAGCACACGCGAGCAAATGCATCGCTTATTTTCGATCGTGCCTTACTGGAATGGCGCATTCACCGCTTGGCAGCGGCAGAGCGAGACGCACAAAGCGCTTCTCGTCTTAGCAAATCCCTTGCTCCATTGTTGTTCGCCGGCATCCTCGCTCGGCGGCGAGGCGCGGCGCAGGTTGCGCGCCTTGATTTCATGCGAGCTCATCGTCTCTCTCCGCAGGATCCGCGGCCACTCTATCAACTCCGCAGAGAAGGGTTCTAACTGAGTCGTGCTGCAGTTGTTTGTAATCGCATGTTTTACAGCCTTAGCGTTTGCCGGGACGGATCTGCTTGCATACACAAGTCTGTCCTGGCTAGGCTCGAAAAGGCTCGCGCCATCGCCCACGATGTTTATCATCGTCACGGTGTCGAGCGTCGTCATATGGCACTTCGGTGTCTTTGGCGACGGCGCGACGGTCGCCGTTCTTTATGGATCGCTGATGAGTTTAGCGATCGTCGATTTACGCTCGGGATATGTTCCGAATGCTGCGCTGGTGCCGCTCTCTGTTCTTGCTATCGTCCACGCTTTGCTGAGCGGCAACTTGTTTTGGGGGATATTCGGGCTCTTGTCCGTAGGCGGCATCGCCCTCTCTTTGCATGTTGTCGGACAGGGAGCGAGTTTCGGTTTGGGAGATGTAAAACTATTATCGGTGTTGGGTAGCGTTCTCGGTGCCGAACAAAGCCTGAGAGTTCTTTCCGCTGCATTTATGATCGGTGCAGTCATTGCGATCGCACTTCTAGCCATCGGCATAGTCTCTCGACGAGATGCCATTCCGTTTGTGCCGATACTCGCGCTTGCGTACTTCCTGGAGGGGGGAATCCATGCCGGTTAACATTCGAAGAACGATGGATCTGCCGCTGGGGATCGACCTCGGCGCAAGCAAATTGCGCATGACCTATGCACGACAAACAGCCGAGGGCCCCCGAATTGAGGCGGTCACATCTCGTGAGCGCGAGGACGGATGTACCGACGAATGGCTCTCAACGATGCTCTACGAAATGCGCGCAGATCTGGGAGCTCGAACCCGAGCTTGCTCGATGGCTCTCGGTTCCGAAGAGGCGACCGTCGATGCGATCGCGCTTCCGAATATTTCGTACCGCGAGCAAGTCGCAGCGGCGAATATCGAGGCCCAGCGACGGTATGCGGATTGGCGAAATCGCCTGGTTCGGCTCTTCCCGACGCAAGTTCGCGGAAGCTTTGCGCTTGTGACCACTCCCACTTCGGCGATTATGCAGAGGAAGCGAATCGCCGCGCGAGCCGGCCTGCGGCTCCAAATGCTCGGCGTCGACGGAATGGTTTGGAAGCGATTCCAATCGCAAAAGCTCTCGGTTGTGGATATTGGTTCCACATCTACGCGCATTCATACTTACGACCGGGGAATACCGACCGTCGCGCGTTACCCGGTTGGAGGAAGAGAAGTAACGTTGGAAATGGCGCGAGAGCTGAGCATCGACGAGCGCTCCGCCGAGCAACGAAAGCGCATTCTTGGCTCTGCCGGCGCAGGCGAACGTCTCATTGGGGCACTCGTCGCATGGATCGCCGAGCACTGTGCGTCGCGCGAACCCGGAAATCCCGGACAAATGCTGCTCGTCGGCAACGGTAGTCGCCTACCCGAGATCCGTCGCTTTCTCGCCGACCTCGTGCCGCAACGCAACTGGCTTGCGGCGTTCAGTGAGTTCGAGCGTTCGCGCTATCCGGAGGATATACGACGAGCGGCGTTCTCGGATTGGGCGCTCTCTATCGCGCTTGCTTCTATCGGTGATGGGCGATCATGAACCTGCTCGCATCTCCGTGGTCTGAGAGTATCGAGCGAGCAGCCGTCGTAATGGGGAGGAGAAGCTTGCGCTTTCCGCTCGTTACGCTAGCGGCAAGTCTCCTACTCGTAGCGATAGGAAATTCGACGGTCGCCGATCAGGTTAACCGGTCTTCCGAGACTCGGAAGATTATCGCAGGCGAACGCGCTGCTCTCGATCGAGAACTCGCCTCAGCCCACGTACGTGAGCGCAGTCTAAAAGACGATATTGCAGTTGTTCGGCGCATCGCCGCAATCGAACGCAGCGACCAACGCATGCTCGGAGCGGTCGCAGCCGTAGCGAACAATGCCCCAACATCAGTATGGTTCGTCGCCCTGACGGTCGACCACCACCGACTTATCGTTCACGCAAAAACCGATTCCTTTGCAGCGATTTCGATGATGCTACGAGCGACCTCAAAGCGAGGCGGAACTCCGCGCCCACGGATCAGCTCGGTGCTTCGGTCCACTGATCCATACAATCCGATTCTTTCGTTTACGATGGACATCCAGGATATGCCACCGGCTTCAACTCGAGGTCTCCATGATCGAACGTAGTGCCCTTGTTATGTACGCAGTCGCGGCCGGAGCAGCCATTGCATTTTACGCCGGCCCTTTTCGTTATGCATCTGCGCTTATGGCGACCAATACAAGCGTCACAAGGAGCAATGAAGCGGTGATTGCAGAAGATCGTAAACTTCTACTCAGGGCCGCCGCATTACGTTCTCTCCACCGTCGCGTCGAAAATGAAATACGCTCGCCTCTTCAGGCCGACAGCTTCGGCAATGGGCAAGCATTGTTTTTCGACCGATTACGCTCCCTTTCGCGACGCGAACGGATTGTCGTAACCACGATCGTCCAGGGCGAGCGATCATCTGTCGATCCGACAAAGTCCCTTTCGAACTTCCCTATAAGCGTCACGGCAGTCGGCAAACTCTCCGGGATTCTTCGGTTCCTCGCAGCGATCGATGCAAGCGTCGGCATCGTCGATCTGCGACGCCTCGACTTTCATCCGACCCCCTTTGGCGGGAAAGACGCAAGCGCGGTCGCCGTTCGCGTCGATGGAACGTTTTTAGATCTCGACCATAATAAAGTAGGAGTTCGCTGATGCGGCGGCCTTCGTTTGACATGCGTTCGGTTCTATCCGCCGTCGGCTGCGCGCTCTGTATCGGTTCGGTCTTACTTGCCCCGCTTGCCGCCTCGCAGCCGACATTGCTCGCAGATGCGGTCCGTCTCGGCGCGCAAGATGAGCGCGTACCCACAATATCGCTCGACCGAACAACGCTTTTAAAACAGGTAACGCTCGTTCGCGACCCATTCGTTGAACCTGCCGAGGTGGCATCACGCTTGAAGTTCGAACGCGCCGCCCACTCCACTGAAGCGGCTATCGTCGTCGAGGGAATTATCGACGGCAGCCGTCCACGAGCACTCGTACGCTTCGGAACAAACGAGCAAATCATCGCCATCGGCGATACGCTCGCAGGTGATACCGTCGTCGACATCGGTAGCAGTGGTGTCCGTTTTTCATCTGGTCGTACCCTCCGGGCGACGCAGAGGACGACGCCGTGATTGGCCGCTCCATCTGCTCGCTCGCAGCCGCCTTCCTTTTGTTCGCACCGGTGGCCGCTGCCGAAAGAGCTATTTCGCTTGACGTTTCCGGTGCCTCGTTGGTCGAAGTATTGGCGATGTTCGGCGCGGTTGGACATCGGAATATTATCGCCGATACGAGCGTTCCCAATCGGCGTATCAGCGTCCACCTGAAAAATATTCCGTTTGACCAGGCATTCGACGCCGTATTGCGGGCAAACGCGCTCTCTGAACGGCACATCGGATCGGTTACAATCGTGGGTAGCGAAGAAGAGATGGCGCGACGCTTCCCTGATGGATCCAATTCGCAGCAGCGCACGGTTGCCATCACGCTGCACCGCTCCGATGCCGCGCGGCTCGTCGCATCGGCTCGCCCTGCCCTCGACGCTCGGCTGACGCTTATTGCCGACGAGCGAGCGGGGCGCGTCATTATCTCAGGAACGAGTGAGGCCGTAGCGCGCGCCGTCGCGTTCGTTCGCCTTCTCGATTCGCCTTCGGGGCGACAGGACGCAGAACGATTTACACTACGATATGTGCGCGCCGAAGAAGCAAAGGCGACGTTGGCGATTGTCCTATCGCGCGCAGTGGTAGCCGTCGATAGCATGCATAATGCGCTGATCATCTCGGGGAACACCGCGCTCCTGCACCGTGCCGATCGACTCGTCGCACAGCTCGACCGCCCGAGTGCGCAGGTGCTCTTTGAGGTTCGCGTCGTGGATCTCACACCGATCAACGACCAGAGTAATTTTGGACTCGAATTCGGTGGGATCGATCTTGGCGGCCAGCCGATCCCGGCGGCCGCCACGTATGCATTTCCCGGAGGGAGCATCCCGCTCAACGTCAAGCTCAACGCACTGCTCAGCCAGGGACGCGCGCGCATTCTCGCGACGCCGAAAATATTGACCCTCAGCGACCGCGTCGCCCGCTTGCACATCGGCGCTACATACCCGATTGCCACCAACGGCTCGGTCTTCGGATCGCAGAGCGTTCAATATATCGATATCGGTGTCAAGCTCAAAATCCGTGCGACGATAGGGCGCGGCGGCAGCGTGATCGCCGAGATCCACCCGCAGTACAGCGAAATTCTCGGATTTACGGCGCAAAACTTCCCGATTATCGCGAATCGCCGCCTCGATTCGACGCTGCGCGTACGAAACGGTGAGACAATCGTGCTTGGAGGGCTCCTCCGCGATGTCAGCAGCGAAACGGTGAAACGGATTCCGTTCCTCTCGCAGATTCCGATCCTCGGCTCGTTCTTCGCCAATAAGGCGACGAATCACGAGCGCGACGAAATCGTCTTCCTCATCACCCCGCACGTCATCGCACCCGGGCAACCCCCGCCTTCGAAGTAGCGGCAGGCGCCCCGAGCGCCGGGGCCGTAGCCTAGCCGTATGTTCCGCTACCTCACCGCCGGGGAATCGCATGGCCCCGCGCTCGTCGGCATCCTCGACGGGCTTCCCGCCGGGCTACAGCTCGATGTCGAGCGGATCGACGAAGCGCTTGCACGGCGGCAGGGCGGGCACGGGCGTGGCGGGCGCATGAAGATCGAGAGCGACCGCATCGAATTTCTCGCCGGCCTGCGCGGGGGCGTCACGCTCGGCTCGCCGATCGCCGTCGTCGTGCGCAATCGCGATTTCGAGAACGTGCGCGCCTTGATGGATCCGCTCACCGGTGCCGGCAAACCGCTCACCAATCCGCGCCCGGGGCACGCCGATTACGCCGGTGCCCTCAAATACGGCCATCGCGATCTGCGCAACGTGCTGGAACGCGCGAGCGCGCGTGAGACCGCGATGCGGGTCGCGCTCGGTGCGATCTGCGCGCAGTTCCTCGAAGCGCTCGGTGTCACGACGGCATCCTATGTCGCGCAGATCGGCAGCGTCGTCGCACCGGAGATCGCAACAATCGATCGCGACCGCATCGAAGCAAGCGCGGTGCGTTGCCCCGATGCTGAGAGCAGCGCGCGCATGGTCGCGCTCATCGACGAAGCAAAAGCCGCCGGCGATACGCTCGGCGGGCGCTACGCGGTCGTCGTCGAGGGCATGCCGGTCGGCATCGGCAGCAATCGGCAACCCGGCAATCGCCTCGACGGTATTCTGGCCGGAGCCCTGATGTCGATGCAGACGGTGAAAGCCGTCGAAGTCGGGCTCGGGGCCGAGGTCGCCGGAAAGCCCGGCTCGGAGGCGCACGATACCTTCGCGCTCGATGGAGGCGACGTAGTGCGCGGCAGCAATCGCGCCGGCGGTATCGAGGGCGGCATGAGTAACGGCCAGCGCATCACGCTGCTCGCCGCCGTGAAACCGATTCCCACGCTCATGCGCGCGCTACCCTCGGTCGATCTGCACGCCGGCACCGCGGCGCCGGCGAGCATCGTCCGCAGCGATGTCTGTGTCGTTCCCGCCGCCGCGATCGTCGGCGAAGCAATGGTCCGTTTGGCACTCGTCGAGCCGCTGCTGGAAAAATACGGCGGCGACAGCATGGAAGAGACGCTCGATAATCTCTCGCGTTCGCGTGCCCGCGCGGCGCAGCTTTTCGCAAAGGAACACGTATGAAACGGCATGTCGCACTGATCGGCTTTATGGCCTCGGGAAAATCAACGATCGGCAAGCGTCTCGCGCGCAAACTCAGCGTCGCGTTTTACGACTCCGACGAACTCGTCGTGCGCGAACACGGCGCGATCAGTGATATCTTCTATAACGAAGGCGAAGCGGCGTTCCGGCGGTACGAACATGCCGCCATCACGCACGCGATCGAAGAAGGTGCGCCCGGCGTACTCTCGCTCGGCGGCGGCGCGACCACCTACGAACCCACGCAGGTGCTGCTGAAGAAGCGCACCTATCGCATCTTCATCAAAGTCACCCCCGAGCTCGCGTTCGAGCGCTTGCGTCATAGCCGCACCGTCCGCCCGCTGATCGGGCCGACGCCGACGCTTTCGCGCATCAAAGAACTCTACGTCAAGCGGATGCCGCTCTACGCCCACGCCGACCACGTAGTCGAAGCCGATCAGCTCTCCAGCGCGCAAGTGGTCGAGAATATCCTCGAATGGATGCATAAGAAAAATATCGAGTGGTAATCGGCAACGATAGCCTCGGCTATCCGATTCTCGTCTGCGAGAGCGCGGAATCGCCGCTCCGTTCTTTCGTGCGCGTGCATGGTGCGCGCTGCATCCTTCTCGCCGACGCGCAGTCGGCGGTGCTCGCGCGCGCGCGGGTGCTCGCGGCGCGTCTGCCGCGCTGCCTCGGCGTGCTGCCGTTTACGCTCGGCGAGCCGCGCAAACGCCTCGCGACGATTGAACGGATCGTCGACGCGCTGCTCGCCGCCGGCGCCGATCGTTCGACGCTCGTCATCGGCGTCGGCGGCGGCGTCGCCAACGATACCTTCGGGCTCGCGGCTGCGCTCTTCATGCGCGGCGTTCCCTATGCGCACGTCGCGACGAGTCTGCTCGCGATGGTCGACGCATCGATCGGCGGCAAAGTCGGCGTCGATACGCCAGCGGGGAAGAATCTCGTCGGGCGTTTCAGCGACCCGGTCGCGGTCTTCGCCGACCTGCTCGCGTTGCGCACGCTGCCCTTTCGCGAGCTGCGCGCCGGCCTCGCCGAAGCAGTGAAGCACGCCATCCTCGCCGGCGGCGAGCATTTCGAAGCGCTCGAATTGCTCGCAGCGCACCGCTTCGAGCGCTGGCCCTGGGCGGAGATCGTCGCGCGCTCGCTGGCGATCAAGGCGGCGATCGTGCGCGCGGATCGCGAAGAGCACGGGTTGCGCGCCACGCTCAACCTCGGGCACACCTTCGCGCACGGCTTCGAACGAGCGAGCAGGTACCGCATCGCGCATGGTGCCGCAGTCACGCTCGGGCTGCGGGCGGCGGGTTTGCTCGCGCTGCGCAGCGGCCGCTTTTCGCGCGACGCTCACCTGCGCGTGCTCGCGTTGCTCGCGCTCTTGGGCATGCCGCTGGCGACGCGCGTCCCCGCCGATGCCGCGTTCGCGGCGATGCGCGGCGATAAGAAACGGCGCGAGGGGTCGCTGCGCTTCGTGCTCCCCGACGCGATCGGTCTGGTGCGCACGGACGTGCGCGTGCCCGATGCGCGCGTGCGCGTGGTGCTGCGCGCCATGGAGGCACTGCCGGGCGAGTCGGAGCGCTAGCGATGCGCTTGGTGGAAGTGCTGCCGATCGTGCGCAGCACGCGCTTCGAATTACCGCTCACCTATGCCGTCGGCGAACACGAGGTCGCGCTCGGCGATATCGTGCGCGTGCCGCTGGGCCGGCGCGAACTCTACGGGCTTGCGCTCGGCGATGCCTACGAAGGCGAGGCATTCGAAGGGCTGCGCGAGATCGTCGAACGCTGCGATCTGCCGCGCGCCTTCGATGCCACCGGCCTCGCACTCGCGCGCTTCGTTGCCCGCCACGATCTTTCGACGCTCGGTGAAGCGCTGCGCTGCGTCGTGCTTACCAGCGCGCTGCCGCACGTCGAGGAGCGGCTCGTGCTCGGCGAGCGGACGCGCGAGGTGGCGCGCGAACGCGGCGAAGCGCTGCTCGCGGTGATGCGCGAGGATTTTCCCGAGGGCACGTCACCGGAGAGCCTGTTGCGCCACCCGGCGGCGCGCCGCGCCGGCACGCGCAGCGAACTGCTTGCCGAGATCACGGCCTTGGTGCGCGATGGCGCGCTCGCGCGCGAACGGCGCAACGTCGAACCGGCGTACCGGCCCTATCGCGTGCGCGTCTTGGTTCCCGGCGAAAGCAAGGTGCGCGGTGCGAAGGCGGCGGCGTTAGCGGCGTTGGTGCGCGCGCAGCCGGGGATGCCGTTCGCCGACGCGTTGCTCGCCGGCTACTCGCGAACGACGATCGCACGCGCGATCGCCGCCGGAGCAATCGCTGAAGAAGAGCGCGCGCCCGAACCGCGCGCGGCACACGCACCGGTCGCCGCGGCGGCATTTACGCCGACCGCCGAGCAGCGCCGCGCGATCGATCGGCTCGCCGAACTGCAGCAGGCCGGGAAATTCGCCTCGGTATTGCTGCACGGTGTCACCGGCAGCGGCAAGACCTTTCTCTATCTCGATCTCGTACAACGCGTGCTCGCCGCGGGCGGCCGCGCGATCGTGTTAGTGCCGGAGATTGCGCTGACACCGCAGACGGCGCGGCGCTTCGAAGAGCGCTTCGGCACGCGGCTGGCGGTGCTGCATTCCGCGCTCTCCGAACGCGAGCGCTACGATGCGTGGCAAGCCTGCGCGCGCGGGGAGATCGACGTCGTCGTCGGTGCGCGCAGCGCGGTCTTTGCCCCGTTGCCCGACGTGCGCGTGGTAATTGTCGATGAATCGCACGATGCGTCGTACCGGCAGGATTCATCGCCGCGCTACTCCGCACTCACCGTCGCACGCGAGCGCATGCGTTTGGCCGACGGATTGCTGATCTTGGGCAGCGCAACGCCGTCCTTTGAAAGTTTCGCCGCCGTCCGCGCCGGGCAACTCGAAGAGATTCGGCTCGCAACGCGCGCGACCGATCAACCGATGCCCACGGTGCGCATCGTCGATCTCGCATCGGCGTTTCGCAGCGGCGAGCGACGGCTCTTCAGTGCACCTTTGGTCGAAGCGCTCGCCGAACGGCTCGAGCGCGGCGAGAAGAGCCTGCTGTTTGTGAATCGGCGCGGCAGCGCACGCGCCTGGCTCTGTCGCAGTTGCGGGAAGGCGCCGGAGTGCCCGCATTGCAGCGTGACGCTTACCGTCCATCGCCAGGACGGCTTATTGCGCTGCCACTACTGCGATTTTCACAGCGCGATTCCCGATCGCTGCCCGCTGTGCGGTGCGGATGCGTTAGGGGAGTTCGGGGTCGGAACGCAACGCGTCGTCGAAGAGGTCGAGCGACTCTTCCCAAAGGCGCGCGTGCTGCGCATGGATAGCGATTCTACGACACGGATCGGCGAACACGCGCGAATCATCGATCGCTTCATCGCCGAAGGCGATATCTTGGTCGGGACGCAGATGATCGCCAAAGGGCACGATTTCGAACGCGTGACGCTCGTCGGCGTCGTCGCGGCCGACCTCGGATTGCACGCACCCGATTTTCGCGCCGCCGAGCGAACCTACCAGATGCTCGTGCAGGTCTGCGGGCGCAGCGGACGCGCGCAAGCCGGTGAAGCGATCGTGCAGACCTACTCCCCCGAACACCCCGCGATCGCCGCGCTCGCCGATGGGGATGCGCAACGCTTCATCGACGAAGGGTTGCGCGAGCGCGAGGAGCTCGGCTTCCCGCCGGCACGGCGCATGCTCTACTTAGGCGTGATCGGTCTCGATCGCGAGCGGACGCACGCACTCGCCGCGCACTATGCGACGGTTCTTCGCGAACGCACGCGCATCGACGTGCGCGGACCCGCGCCCTATCCGATTGCGCGGCTCAACGACCGCTGGCGTTTCCGAATCGCCCTGCTCGCCGAGTCGGGGCCGTTGCTGCGGAACGCCGTGCGCGACCTTATTTTACCGATTGCCCGCGAAGATCGCTCGACGCACCTCGTGACGGTCGTCGACGCGTAGGCGCTCAGCGCAGTCGGCCGAGATTCTCGCTGGAGAGCAGCGGCGATGACGGGACGAGCAACTGCGAGAGCAGTAGTCCGGCGACGAGCAAGATCGCGGCGATCGCAGCATTTGCCGCCGATGTCACGGCGATGTTGACTTGGCTGCGGAAGGCGAAGAGCACGCTTTCGTAACTGATGCTGCCCGGGACGAGTACCAGGAGCGCCGGCACGAGCATGATCGGTTGCGGAACGCGTAACCAACGCGCAGCGAGGCTCGCAACGATTCCGCAGATGAACGCCGCAATGAACGGCGCGATCGGATGGAGGGGAGAGAGTGCGAGTACGTGCGAGATGAGCAGCGCGACCGCGCACGATGCGAAGACCCAGGCAAAATCCTTGATCCGCGCATCGAGATCGATCGCTAGGCCGACCGACATCAGCGCGGCGGCGATGAACCAGGTGTATCCGGGGACCGGTTCGGTGGCGACGTTCCCGGTGTTGAGCAGCGATGGGCCGACGACGGCGAAACCGAGCAGCGCGCCGCACGCCAGGGCGAGCAGCGTGGAGAGCACTTTCCCCAGCCGCGCGGTTCCGGCGACGAGGTTCGCGTTGGCGAGTTCGTAGAGCGCGAGCGTGAGCGAATAACCGGGAAGCAGAACGACGACCCCGGCGACGATCGCGATGAGCACGTTGGTGGGGCCGAGTACGTGGGTGCCCACGGCGACGATGAGCGTGCTGACGAACGCCGCGATCACTTCGAAGAGACGTCCGACGAGCGCGACGCGCCGGCCGAGCGCCGAGATCGCGCCGACGCAGGCGCCGATCACCGTCGCGACGATCATCTCGCGCGTCCCGCCGCCGAGCAACACCGCGACGCCGAGGGCGACCATCGCCAGCGCCGGCACATCGTAGCGTGCACGATGGCGCGGCCAGCGTTTATCGATATCGGAGAGCAACGAACTCGCCGCGCGGAAATCGATCTTCCCGGCAACGAGATCGTCGAAAATAACATTGAGAATCGCGATCTTGCGGAGATCGACAGTCCCCGGCGCAACGCGCAACATCACCACGTGTTGGTGAAGGTTCGATCCAATCGCGAGCGTGATGTAGGTGGGGAGAGCGAAGATCTGCACCGGCAGTCCGATCGCATGCGCGATGCTGCCGACGGTACTCTCGAGGATATCGGTTGCGACCCCGGCGCGGTGCAGTTCGCGCGCCATCGTGGTGAGGAAGATCGCTCGTGGGTCGTCCGGGATCGCGTCGCGACGATCCTCCGGTGGAGTGAGATCGATTCGTCGCGACACGATGGGCCTGCGCTACGCCGTTTAGGCGTTCGCGGCTTTGCTCTTGGCAGCGGTCGCGCGCTTTGCAGCCGTGCTCTTCGCGGGTTTTGCTTTCGCCTTCGTCGCCTTCACCGGCGCGACGGCTGCGGCCTTAACGGCCTTCGCGAGCCGCGATTTCTTACGGGCAGCCTTATTCGGGTGAATGATGCCGCGCTTGGCTGCGCGATCGAACTCGCCCTCGACCTCTTTGGTGAGCGCTTCGTCCTTCGCCGCCACGGCCTTCTTGTAGGCGCTCTTCAGGCGGGTCTTGGTATCTTTATTGCGCTGCGTGCGGGTCGCGGACTGGCGGGTCCACTTCTCGGCCGCCTTGATGTTGGGCACTACGAAAACTCCTTAGATTAAAACGGAAAAAGCGCGTGTGCGGGAACGCAGGACAGCATACCACATGGGGCCTCCCGGGTCTAGGCAATCTTCTGCGATAAACGTCGCAACAGCCATGAAAGGCGATGCGGCGAGGGGCCTGCCTTTCGGCAAGCCCCTCTGGGTTGGGATCTCGGCGTTCTCCAGCTTTAGTGGAAACGGTGGTGTAGTGCGAGGAGACGCTGGGCCTCAAGCCGCTCCGCCCGGGAGCGTGCCTGTATTTGCATTTGCTCGCGTTCGGCCGCCGAGCCGAGAACGAGCATCTGTGATGCAGCGGGGAGCGCATTGGCAAAGCTCTTCGTTGCCATCATCGCAGCGGTCAGCGACGTGACCGTCACGTACGTTGCGGTGGTGCTCACGGAGTAGGTCGTCGGGTTGTAGGCACTTACCGATGGCGGGAAATCTGCATCCCAGTTGGTGTATACCGCATCGTTGTATAGATCGCAGACGTCGCCGAGTCCATCGACCAGAAACGAACGCACCGTTTCCTTCGTGTAATCGAAGGTGGGATCGAAACTCGTTTCGGTGTAATCGACTTCCGTAATCGTCGGCGATGCACCGAGGATGCTCGTCGGAACCGCACATTGTGTCGGCAGCGACGTTGCGCCGACCGTGGAGTAGGTCCCTGACTGAAGCGGGCTCGGAACGACACCGTTCGGAAGCCCGGCGGTACTATACCAATTCGGCTCGGTCGTTGCCACCGGTGCCGGAGTCGCGGAGGCACCGGGGGTTGGAATCGCACCTGTAAAGGTTTGTACCTCCAGTGGAATCGTCGCCGCACCGGGTGCGGGGGTACCAACCGCGATGATATACGACCCATTCGTAGCATCGTTGTTCGTCACCAGCGCCGTTCCATCGGAACGAACGAGATAGGTATTCACGGCCCCTGTTAAATAATAATTCGTGCTCGGCGGAATGGTCGTCGTGACTGAATATGAACCATCGGCGTTATACGTGCCGACGTCTGAGTAGGTGAAGGAGGGGTCGCTGGAAGTCTCTGTTACCGCGCATGGGCCGGCCGCTGCGTAGTAGTTCCAGCTTTGTGGGAGCGGAACGATCCATTGAACCGAATATGGCGGACTGCATATATACGACGAACTCATAGGCATTTGCGGTTGACTATAGGTAGAACCTACAAAATCATAGGCCCACGATCCGGCCGTCGAGCCTTGATCTACTAGAAGGTACGAATCCAAGATCGCGGGTGATGCGGTCGGCTGGGGAAAGGCGCTCTCCATTTTTACCAATCCGGAGATGCCGTTGAACGTCGCCCCCGTCGAATATGTCGTCGTAAAGGATGACGAGGAAGTTCTCGGCGTCGGCGTTGGTCCCGGGCTTCCGATCGTTTCGGTTGTATAGACGGAACTTGTCGTTTCCGTCGTACTTGCTTTATCGATCGTCGGTACGGTACTCAACGGCGAGAATGACGCATCGGTTATCGCGGTAGACGATACGCCGCTTGCCGATGCAGCGATCGAAACCGGAGCGCTCATCTGCGCGCCGGTATAGGCTAACGTTACTCCGCCCGCCGCCGATAGAGATTTCACGGATAAGCTCGTAGCGCCCGAGGTATCGGAATCGACAAGGGTAATCGGATTACTGTACGTTCCGATAATCGTGTTGCCGTCGCTATCTTTTGCCACAACCTGAACCGGAAGCGCTGTCGCCACACCTTCGGGAACGCTCCCAACGACCGTCACGGCGATGCTGGCGATCGTTCCCGTAAGCGTCGCCGGTGCCTGGGCCGTTTGCCCGGCGACCACAGCGACGGCAAGCGCGCCTTCGCCAATAACGCTCCCGGAATCATTTGGCTGCGCATAGGTGAGTACGGAGAAACTATCGTTACCGGCCGGCGCCTGCGCAGTAACCTGGCACGTTAATGTCGTGCTTGTCGTCGTGCATCCCGGCGAACTTGGGCCAAGATTTGCATTCGCACTCGCGGGGCTCGGCGGCGGCGAGCCGTTCACCTGTGTGAGAACGATCGAGATCGACTGCGTCCCAGATGAAACCGAGAACTGCGGACTCCGCCCCGTTGACGCGACGGGAGTGTACGGCTCCGTAATCGTGAACTGGACGCTTCCCATCGGGACCGTGGACGTTACACCTCCACCAGTCGAGCCGCCACCACTCGACCCAGTCGAACCTCCGCCGCCACACGCGACGACCAAACTTACAAGGGCTACGCAACCCAATAAATACAACGAGCGAGCCCTTTGACGGGCCCCCACGGCTGGAGAAGAACGCAAAGAAATACTCCTTTCGCGGAAAATCGCGCAGAATACGCTGCTGGGACATTTCGTCTATGACATACGTATTGTTTCTAAACAACCGTTCGAATTTTTTATTACGACGCTGTTTTAGGAAAGCCATAGTTGCTACGTGCAGCGACGTGGTGGCACAAAACAACGCAACGCCTCAATAACAAGCGAGCATATAGTCGCTTTGAATATTCTTTGCTTCGGGCATTGTGCAGCTCGGCGCAACTCACGTTTAAACGACGAGGGGCCTGCCTTTCGGCAAGCCCCTCTGGGTTGAGATATCGGCGTTCTCCAGCTTTAGTAGAAGCGGTGGTGTAGTTCGAGGAGACGCTGGGCCTCAAGCCGCTCCGACCGGTAGCGTGCCTGCCTTTGCATTTGCTCGCGTTCGGCCGTCGAGCCAAGAACAAGCATTTGGGAAGCGGCGGGGAGCGCTTCTGCAAAGCTCTTCGTAGCGATCATCGATGCCGTCAGCGACGTAGTGGTAATGTAGTCCACACCACTCGTGACGGATAGCGTCGTCGGCTGGTACGGCGCACCTGGGAATCCCTCATCCTGTGCACTCCAGTTATCGTAGTCGGAATCGGTGTAAAGATCGCATACGTCGCCAATTCCATTTACGAAAAATAGACGGTTCGTTTCTGTCACGTATACTCCTGAGGGATCCAAATCCGTATACAAGTAATCGACCTCTGAAACCGTCGGTGATGTTCCGAGAATGCTCGCTGAAATCGGGCATTGCGCCGGCAATGTAGTCGATCCGACCGTCGTGTAGACACCTGATTGAAGCGGACTTGGAACGACACCATTCGGAAGCCCGGCGGTGCTATACCAATTTGGTTCGCTGGTCGCTACAGGCGCCGGAGTTCCAGAGGTGCCGGGGCTTGGAAGTGCACCTGGAAAGGTTTGCACCTCTAGCGGAATCGTCGCCGCACCTGGAGCAGGGGTCCCGACTGCAATGATCGATGACCCACTTGACGCATTATTGTTTGTTATCAGCAGCGTCCCATCGGAATTTTGGACGAATGTCGTCTCGCCTCCAGTTGGATACGGCGTGCTGACGGGGAACGTGAACGAAGAAGAATATGAACCATCGGCATACAAGGTGCCGACGTATGTGGACGGATATACGAAGGTATTGGTATCTGTTAACGTGCACGGGCCGGTTGTCGATGCGAAGTAATCCCAGCTTTGCGGGAGCGGAACAACCCATTGCTCCGAATACGGCGCGCTGCATATATCCGTTGAAGTATCCTGCTGCCCTGTATAATTATCGTCCACGAACCCGAACGCCCACGATCCGGCAGCGGGTCCTGGCGCCCATTGATAGTAGCTATCATCGATTTCAGGCGATCCGGTCGGCTCGGGATATACGGTCTCCGCTTTTACCAAACCGGAGGTGCCGTTGTATGTCGCCCCTGTCGAAAATGTCGTCGTATACGTATATGTGGAAATCGACGGCGTCGGCGTGGGCCCCGGGCTCCCGATCGTTTCGGTTGTATAGGTTTGGCTCTCCGTATACGTCAAACTTGCTGCATTCACCGCCGGAGCAGTGGTGAGCGGAAGGAATGATGCATTGGTAATCGACGTTGAGGGAACGCCGTTTGCCGAGGCCGAGATCGATACCGGTGTGCTCATCTGCGCACCGTTGTATGC
>JAJYFM010000022.1 GCA_021790895.1 bacterium | reverse complement strand
CCTAGAACGCCAGCGCCGTGTAGGCGTAGCCGAAACGCTTCTGCAGAACCGCTACCGTGGCGACCATCGAAGGCACCACGATCGTTCCTGGAATGAGATGCGTGAGAATATCGGCGGCGACTTGCGATCCGTCCATTCCTTTGGGAGCGAAGCCCCGCTTAACGATCGCACGCGATTGCTCTTCCACGGCCGTGTGACAGGTCAACATCACTAGGCCGCGCCGTTGCAGCGTTTGAATCGAGCGATCTTGGTAGCTCGACTTTTCGTTATCGGGATTTGCCGAGAGATTGAACGGCGTATGCGAGGGATAGTGGTAGTTCTTGGTCGCGAAGGCGCCGTCGGGCCCTTTGATGTTGAAGAACTCCCCGATGCGATATTTCGCCCACACGTAGTCGCTGAAATTATAGCTCGATGCCGGACCGTGTGCGGCAAAGGCCATCGCGATTTTCTCAGCTGGGTATCCATATCCGAAATGCAAGCCGTTGAAAGCATTTTTGATATTGTTCCAGACCACCGGATTGGGATTAAGAATCTCCCACATCTGGCGGATCTCCGCCGGACGGCCGAGCACTTTATCGAAATGCGCTGCGTCGAAGTTGGCTTTGCGTTCGACTAACGCCGTGCCGCCCGGAACTGCCGCAGCCGCTTCGGCAAGCGTTGGGGCAAGGGCGACGAGTGAGGCCGACGTTGCAAGAAAAGCTGTGCGTTTCATGGATGGTTTCCTCCAGTGGTGAAGCCGTAAGAAGCATAGATAGCGCGCGCGCGCGCGCCGGTGAGAAACGTGACAAACGCTTTAGCCGCCGCCGGGTGCGGCGCCTTCGTCACCGCGGCTGCTTGATAGATTGCCGTCGCATTTTCGGAGGCTGGGATCTTCACGACCGCAAGGCGCCCGGTGAGTTTTGCCTGAAAGAGCGCTTCGGAGATCCAGACGACGCCTGCATCGGCGCGACCCGAGAGAATCCAACGCGGGGTTTGCCGATGGTGAATTTTCGTGAGTAACGTGGTTCCGGCTTTGCGCTTGGTGACCATAATCGTCGATACCAGTGCCGCTCCGCCCGCTTTCCGATATGCCGCTTGAATCTGCCCGGAGACGCCTTCCCACGCTGGATTCGGCATGGCAACGCGCACATCTGCGCGACCGAGATCGCGCAAGTTCATGACATGTTTCGGGTTGCCTTTTCGGACGAGAATCGCGAGCGTATTGGTCGCATAGGTATGTGCCGGGCCGACAATGCCGAGATTTCTTTCGATCGTCATGCGCTTTTTCCCGGAGAGAAAGACGTCCGGTCGGGGGTCGATGACGAGGTTGCCGATCTGCAAGGCACCTGCCTCGATCTGTTTTGCGAGAATTCCCGGCGGCAGGGTTTCGTAAAAGACCCGTTTGATCCCGGGATGCTCGCGCTGGAATGCGGCCACCAATGCGTGCATCGCCATGTATTGGTTGCCGGCGGCGAAAATCACCAATTGGGCGTTCGCCGGGTTCCCGTGCAGATCGGGAACGACGTCGACGTTGGGTACGGTGAAGTTGTATGGCGTAGCGCCAAGCAGAGCGGCGGCGAGAATCGCCGTGACCGCGGCGCGAAAACGAAATGGACGAATCATGTCCCGAGCATAGGAGGGGGCGTATTATAAGTCAAATAATATAAATGATGCAAAACCATTCGTTTAACTTATGAAAATATCGCTCTCGCAGCTCGAAACGCTCGCCGAAGTCGCAAAGCGCGGCTCGTTCTCGAAGGGCGCCCGCGCCCTGGGAATATCCCAACCCGCAGTGAGCCAGCAGCTGGCTACGCTCGCCACCGCACTCGGTCTGACGCTCTTTTCTCGTGAAGCGGGGCGCCCGGCGCTGACCGAGGCCGGGCGGATGGTCGTCGAGCGGGCCCGCAGCCTCATCGCCGATGCGGAGACGCTGCTGCGAGAAGCGGAGAGCTATAACGCCGCGCGGAGCGGTCGACTCGATTTTGCCGCGACGAGAACCATCGGAACCCACCTTGTGCCGAAGTTGCTCGCCGAATTTCTCCGCGACCGCCCCGAGGTCGAACCCCGCGTCCGGATCGCGAATACCCAGGAGGTCGAACGCCTCGTTCTGTGCGGCGACCTGCTCTTCGGACTCATCGAAGGGACGATCGACGAGCCACGGCTTGAGTCGCACCCCTTCGCGCACGATCGGCTGCGTCTCATCGTCGCGCCGCAGCATCCATTTGCGGGGCGCTCGAGCATTCTCGCCGCCGAACTTGCAGGCGAGCGCTTTGTCAGTCGAGAGCCCGGCTCGGGCACACGCGATCACGGGTACGATGCGCTACGCGCCGCCGGGGTCGAGCCGCCGATCGCGCTGGAGCTTCCCAGCGGTGAAGGAATCGTGCGCGCCGTTGAAGCCGGTCTCGGCATCGCGATCCTCTCCGAGTTGGTCGTCGAGCGCGCAATTTCGTTACATCGCGTCGTTCCTGTCGCCATCGCGGATCTCGCACTCGAACGAAAATTTTACGTCCTCGTGCGGCACGACCGTCCGCTTGCACCGCTCGCACAGGCATTCATTACCGCGCTGTTAGGTGAGCCCGGCACCAAGCAAAGCAAAGGTTCACGCAGCACGGTGCGGAAACATCGCGGTCGAAGGAGTGGGCGTTGAAAAAGGATGATGATTTAGCCGCGCTTGCCAAAGCGATCGACGCCGTCGCACCTCGGCGTATGCCGAGCGCGAACGACAGCGATCTGCGCCTCGCCCCGGCACACCTCCCTTTCGTCGCCGAGGATGATTCGACGATTACGGTCGAAATCGTCGAACTCCGTCGGCTCGATACTACGATGCGCGTGTACACGGCCGGCCCGCGCGCGGTGCGCGCGAATACGCCGGGGATCGTGGTCGTGCCGCATCTGTGGGGAATCGATGCGACGATACGCGATGTCGTGCGTCGCTTTGCAAAGGCCGGCTTCTCGACGGTCGCACCCGATCTGTACGCGCGTTTCGAAGCTCCTTCGGGAGATGATTCGTGCGATCGGGCGCTTTTCGAACCTTTTGCCAAGCGCATCGACCGTCGGCAGGCCGACGGGGATATTCGTGCGGCGGCCCTTTGGTTGCAAGCTCGCTCTCCGCAGGGACTCATCGGCATCACAGGGCTTTCGGTAGGCGGACACTACGCGCTGTTGCAGGCTGCCGATAACAACGATATCTTCAATTGCGTCGCGCCATTCTATGGATCGGTCGACCGCATCACACCCGACCAAATTCACGTTCCGGTTTGCGGAAGCTACGGCGAGCACGATTCTTTAATCTCTGCCGACGACGTGCGCCTCTTTCGCACGCTCCTCACCGTAACGAACGACTTGCGCGTTTACCAGACCGCAGGACATGACTTTTTCGACGATCGGCGGACCGCATATGCTCCCGCCGCCGCAAGCGATGCCTGGAAACGGACGCTGGAGTTCTTCAAAAACCACCTCGTCCCGAAACATTAATTGATGGCGACAATCCTCTTCGTGATTGGACTCACCGTGGCCGTCGTCGTTACGGCGGTGGCAACCGCTTTTTTCGTTCGCAACGGCAACCGCGACCGCGACGAAGCCTTCAAGCGAGTCGAACTGCTGCTCGAGCACGCAAAAAACGATTTGGCCGCGACCCAGCGAGAACTCGTGGAATCTTCCCGGGCCGAATTTCTCGCTCTCGCCGGGCAACGCTTTGATACGACGCAGGCCGGAATCGCGGCAAAACTCTCCGAACTCGTCACCCCCGTCGGTGAAAAGCTCAGCCAGGTCGACGCCTTCGTGCGCGAACTCGAACAAAAACGAACGGAAGCCTACACCGAATTACGCGCTCAAGTCGCCAATCTCACCGCCAACGGTAGCGACTTACGCAATGTGGCCAGCGCACTCGCCGACAAGACAACACAACTTGCGACGGCGTTACGAAACCCTCAGACGCGCGGCCGCTGGGGAGAAATTCAACTCAAAAAGGTCTGCGAGCTTGCAGGCATGCTCGAACACTGCGATTTCGACGAGCAAGAATTTTTTCGCGACCTCGATCGGTCGATGCGCCCCGACATGACGATTAAAATTCCAAACGATCGTTATATTTTCGTCGATGCAAAAGTTCCGCTCGACGCTTATCTGAACGCCGTTGAGGAAAAAGACGAAGCGCGCCGGTCGACGTTCTTGGACGATTACGGAAAGGCGTTAAAATCACGGGTCAACGCATTGGCTTCGGTCAAATATCAAAATATTGAAGGCAGCGCCGATTTTGTTGTTATGTTTGTTCCGGGCGAGAGCTTCTTGGCTGCGGCCTTCGCAAAAAATCCCGATCTCGTCGAGTATGCGGCCGCTCGTTCCGTTTTTATTGTCGGCCCGTTAACGCTCATGACGCTCCTTCGCTCTTACGGCATGGTCTGGCAAAACATCAAGCAAGAAGAGCGAGCGAAAGAAATCGCCGACACAGCGGCGGAGTTCTACAAGCGGTTCCTCGTCTTCGCCGGCCACCTCAGAAAACTCGGCAGCAACCTCGACGGCATCGTTGGCGTGTTTAACGATGCAATCGGCTCATACGAACGAAGCGTTCTGCCAAAAGGGCGTGAAATGGCCGGCCTCGCAGCCCTCTCGAATGCAAACGAAGGGGGCGACGTTCTCCCTGTAACGACTTCGGCAAGGACGATAGCATCGAAACCGGCAGTTGCAGCAATCGAATCGATGTATGCAACTGCCGAAGACGACGAGAGCGCAGACGGAACGCCTTAGGTTTTGTGGGTCGCTTCCCAACGCTTCAATGCGGCAAGCGTATTTGCGACGTGTTTCCCAGGCTGCAGATTCGTGTACGTGTAAATAATTCGGCCCGCCGGCGAGATCACATACGACGTGCGATTTGCGTATTGCGGCGCCGCCGTCAGCACGGCATCGTATTCCTTCATGACCGTTTGATTCGTGTCTGCTGCGACAGGGAATTTGCGGCGGCAGACGCTGACCGAGAATTTTTGTAACTTCGCAAGCGGGTCGTGCGAAACGCCGATCACCGTTGCATGAAGCGCTTTATACTTGCCGATTGCAGCGGCGAAATCGTGCGCTTCAATCGTGCAACCCGGAGTAAACGCCGCAGGATAAAAATACAGCACGACCGGCCCTTTCTTGAGAGCCGCAGCAAGCGAAAACGGAAAGACTTTACCGCCTTGGGTCGCTTGCAATGTAAACATCGGCGCTTTCGCACCGACCGGCAAGGCCGCCCTGGCCGCCGGCGTCAGCATTCCCAGGAGCAGAGCACCGAGCGCGAGCGAACGGAAAAACGTTGAACGCATAATCACTACCTCCGTGCCGTTTAAATAGGGCGTCGGCCCTCGAAGTTGCACGACACGGAGGCAAGAAAAACCGGCGCCGGCTTGCTTAGAGCCCCATTCGCCGCGCGATGACCACGCGCTGGACCTCGTTCGTCCCCTCGCCGATCTCGTTGATTTTCTGGTCACGGTACATCCGCGAGACCGGATACTCGTCCATGAAGCCGTAGCCCCCGTGGATCTGCACGGCCTCGTTCACCACGCGCCGCGATACTTCGGCAGCGTAGAGTTTCGCTAAGCTCGCCGTTTGGAGGAAGTCGCGTTTGTTATCTTTCTCCCATGCCGCCTTGAGCACCATGAGTTTGGAATGTTCGATCTCGCAGAGCATGTCGACGAGTTTGAATTGAATCGCCTGAAATTTTGAAATCGTCTGCCCGAACGCGCGCCGTTCTTTTGCATACGCGAGCGCTTCGTCGTAGGCGCCCATCGCAAGGCCGACGCTCAAAGCGGCGACCGAGATGCGCCCCCCGTCGAGAATGGTTAAAAACTGCTTGAGCCCTTCACCGCGTTTGCCAAGCAAATTCTCTTCGGGTACGCGCGCATCGACGAACGAGAGCTCGCGGGTATCCGACGCACGCCAGCCCATCTTGCGATACTTCTTGCTGCGCGTAAATCCCGGCGTCGCTTGCGGCACGATGATATTCGAAATCTCGGGGCGACCGTCGGCGCGCCGATCGGAGATAGCGGTAATCGTGGTGCCGCCGGTGAGATCGGTGCCGGAGTTGGTGATGAACGCTTTCGTGCCGTTCACCCGCCATTGCCCGTTTTCAAGCTGCGCCGTCGTGCGGCAATTGCCGGCATCGCTCCCCGCTTCGGGCTCGGTGAGCCCAAAACCCCAGAGCATCTTCCCTTGCGCGAGCGGCACCAGATAGCGCTGTTTCTGCTCCTCACTGCCGAACAGATAGAACGGCGTTGCGCCGAGCGAAACATGCGCGGCCATCGTAATCGCGGTCGAAGCGTCGGCGCGCGCGATCTCCATGATTGCCAGCGCATAGCTGACGGTATCGGCCCCGGCCCCGCCGTAGGCCTCGGGAAAGGGAAGCCCCAGGAATCCGAGCTCGGCCATCTTGGCGACCAGGTCGTAGGGGAATGCCTCCTCGCGATCCATCTCCTCGGCACGCGGGCGTACCTCGTCGGTGGCGAACTCGCGGGCAAGGCGCGAAATAGCAAGCTGCTCGTCGGTTAAATCGAAGTTCATGCCGGAGGTATAGGCTGCCGACGCCGGAAAACCCCTCTCTTAGCAATGATCTCGATTCGCAACGTCTCCCTCACCTATCCCAACGGGGTACGGGCGCTCGACAACGTCACGCTCGAAATCGCGAAAGGGGACTTCCTCTTCCTCGTCGGCAGCTCGGGTACGGGTAAATCGAGTCTGTTGCGGTTGCTCTATCACGACGCGATCCCCAGCCACGGTGAGATCGTCGTCGACGGCATCCGTGTCGATAAACTGCGCGGTGCGCGCGTGGCCTCGCTCCGGCGGCATCTCGGCGTCATTTTTCAAGATTTCAAGCTGCTCAACGACAAAACGGTCTGGGAAAACGTTGCTTTTGCGATGCACGTCACCGGGGCACACACGCGCGAGATCGAACGACAGGTGCCTCGCACCCTCGATTTGGTGGGTCTCGCACACAAAAGTCGCATGTTTCCGAGCGAACTCTCCGGAGGAGAGCAGCAGCGTACCGCTATAGCGCGGGCAATCGTCAACAACCCGAAACTCTTACTCTGCGACGAACCGACCGGCAACCTCGACCCTGAAAATACGACCGAAATTATGGATCTGTTGTTGCGCATCAACACCAAGGGCACCACCGTCGTGGTTGCAACGCACAATCAGTCCGTCGTCGACCGGATGCGTAAGCGCGTCGTTCGGCTCGAAGACGGGCGCATTTTCACCGATGAAGAGCGGGGTTTTTATTATCTTGGACTGGGGCAAGGTCAAGTTCTTTCTGGGTGAGGTGGGGCGCAATTTCACGCGCAACGCCGGCATGCAAGCCACCGCGATCGGCACCGTCGCGGTGACCGTTGTTTTATTAGGTCTCTTTCTTTTCGTGCGATTGACGCTTGCCGGAGTCGGCGATCGCCTGCTCAAGCAGATCGAAATATCGGTTTACTTTCACACCAATGCTACGCCTGCGCAGGAAAACCACCTCCGCGCCGTCTTGCGGGCGGACCAGCGCGTCGCTTCGTTTACCTTCGTGCCGAAGGCCGAGGGTCTCAAGCAGCTACGCCGTCAGACGCAAGGATCGATCGACGTATCGATGCTGACGCAAAACCCTCTTCCCGATAAGTTTCGCGTTCGCGTAAGCGATCCGTCGCAAGTTTCCGCAGTTGCCGAAGAACTACGTGCAGAGCCCGGCGTGGCGAACGTTATTTACGGTAAAACCATCGTTGGACGTTTGCTGCAACTCGGAGTGGTGTTGCGAAGGGTGAGCATCGCACTCATCGTTGCGCTGCTTTTCGTCGCCGCGATCATTATATCGAATACGATTCGGCTGACGGTGTTTGCACGCCGTCGCGAGATTGCTATCATGCAACTCGTCGGTGCGACCGCCACCTACGTACGTATGCCGTTTGTTTGCGAAGGTCTGTTGCATGGGCTGCTCGGATCGCTCGTTGCGCTGGTGATTCTTGGAATCGGGAAGGCCGCGCTGTGGGCGAAGCTCGCACTTGCTTTACCTTGGCTTGAGCTCAACGCCACGCACGTAGCGATGTTGCCGATTGCCCTGCAATTGCTGCTTGTCGGCATCGCCATCGGCGGACTGTCATCCTGGTTTTCGATCGGACGTTACCTGCGTACATGAATCGCATAGAGGAAGCTGCCCGACATACCATCCTCGTCGTCGACGATGACGAGCAACTTCGTTGCGTTATCTCCACGAATCTCGAGCTTGCCGGGTATAACGTCGAGCTCTCAACCGATGGCGAAGATGCACTCGCGCGAGTCGAAGATGCGCTGCCGGATCTCATCTTGCTCGACGTGCGCATGCCGCTGCTCGATGGTTTTGCGACCGCGCGTCGGTTGCGCTCGCACCCCAACCCCACGGTAGCATCGGTGCCGATCGTCATGCTCACCGCGCGCGGAGAGCCCGAGGATAAGGTCCTCGGCTTCGACGCGGGTGCAGACGACTATATTACCAAGCCCTTCGGTCCGGCCGAGTTGCTTGCCCGCGTTCGCGCGCGCATCGTGCGCCACGAATCCGATTCCTCGCTTTCGCCGCTGACGCGATTACCGGGAAACATCTCGATCGAAGCCGAGCTTCGGCGACGCATCGCCGGCGAAAAGCCGTTCGCGGTGCTGTATCTCGATCTCGATAACTTCAAGGCATTTAACGATGTCTACGGCTTTGGCCGCGGCGACGATGCAATCGTTATGCTCGCATCGATTTCGCTCGATGCCGTGCGCCGCCGCGGCAACCCCGGCGATCTGCTCGGCCATATCGGCGGCGACGACTTCGTTATTCTCACCACGGACGAACGCTGCGATGAGATCGCAAAGGTCATTCTCGAAGAGTTTGACGAGCGCGTCGGCTCGCTGTATTCCGAGAACGATCGGCGCGTCGGTTTCGTCGAGACACACGACCGCCGCGGAGAGCCCGTTCGGGTTCCGCTCATGTCCGTCTCGATCGCGGCGCTCTCCAACGAACACCGCAAGCTTACCGATTACGGACAGATCGGCCTCATTGCAGCCGAGTTGAAATCGTATGCAAAATCCATCGAAGGCTCGGCGTACGTGAAGGATAAGCGACGCACGTGAGAGGCTTTTCTTCCATTCTCTTGGCGGCGACGATGCTGCTTTCGTTCATTGGTGCGGGGCACACGCAAATACAGAACCGGATTCAGCAAGAACGCACGAAAGCCGGCGGTCTAGCAAAGAAGCTGCAAGAGAAGCGCGCGCATCTCAACGCGGTTTCTGCGCGGGTACAGAGCCTCAAGGCGCAACTCGCTCAGACGAATGCCGCGATGTCTTCGGTGCGTTCGCAACTCGGTGTTCTTTCTTCGCAAGAACGCTCGCTGCAGGCGCGCATCTCTTGGAACTCGATCCAGCTTGCAGCCGCAAAAAAATCGCTCGCTTTTCAAAACGGGCTCCTGCGCAAGCGCCTCGTCGGCATCTACGAATACGGCGAGCCCGACTACCTGAGCGTTCTTCTCTCGGCAACATCGTTTAGCGACTTCGTCGAACGCTGGCAGGATCTCCAACTGCTGATCAAAGCGAACGAAAAGGCCGTCATCGCTCGCCGGAACGCCGAGCGCAAGGTTGCTACCGTGCAGCGCAACTTGCAGCGCATGCAGCTCGCGCTACAAGCTCAACAGCTGGCGCAGCAACGTGCGCAAAACCGCCTGGCAGCCCTCGCCGCCGAACGCGGCAATCTCGTCGCCTTCGCCAACGAACAGCGCCGCAGCGCCGCCGTCGAAGTGGCAACCTACGAAGAATTGACCGCGGCGGAGGAGGCACGTCTCGAAGCGCTGATCCGTCGCCGCCAAGCGGAGATTGCGGCCGAAGAGGAGGCGCGCCGACGCGCCGAGGGCATCGCGGGAAACGCCGTCGCGCCCCACGGGCCGATTCATTTTACCTGGCCCGTCACCGGAATCATCACCTCACCGTTCGGATGGCGCAAAAACCCGTTCGGGAGCGCGCCGGAGTTTCACACCGGGCTCGATATCGCCGCTCCGATGGGCACCACGATCACCGCCGCCGCTTCCGGGACGGTCATGATGGCGCAATGGTACGGCGGATATGGTAAGTTTATTCTGATCGATAACGGTGACGGCTACTCCACGGCGTACGGGCATCTCTCGGCCTTTTACGTCACGGCGGGCCAACATGTGAAGCAAGGGCAAGCAATCGGCGCGGTCGGAACCACCGGCTATTCGACCGGTCCGCACCTTCACTTCGAGATTCGTATCAACGGCAAACCCGTCGATCCCGCCCCACGCCTTCCGTAAGGCTTTTCATCCCCTCACTTGCAGAAACTGAGATCTCCGCTTGAACGACGCGCCGAAACCCCGCTCCAACGCTCTTTTCGTTATCGTTATCGCCGTCATCGCCGTTATCGCCGTGGCCTGGATTGGGCTCGCGCGCCTGAAGGCGGCGAAGGAGGCGCAACGGCTCGCCGCACTACCCGGCGCGCAGACGCTCGCGACCGGCTTCGGTGACGTCGAACGATTTTATTACGAACCGATCACGGCGACGACACTGCTCCTCGGTGCGGAGAAAGGTGCGACGGCATACCTCCATCGGCACGGCATTCCAAAGCCTGCGCCGATTGCGATCGCTCCGACCGGGCACGCCGTCCTCGACGGCGAGCATCTCGCCGACGCGCTCGACGCTGCATATCGCCTCGATGCATCGCATCTCAAAAAGGCGACGCAGCGCGGCTTGATCGACGCCGCGTTGGGAGGGCTCCTCGCCGCGCCGCACGATCCCTACACCGTCTATCTACCGCCTCGTCAGTGGAAGCAATTCGATGAAAGCCTCTCCGGCGGCGATTTCGGCGGCATCGGCGTGTACATTTTCCAGTTGCGTGACGGCCGCATTCTTCTGCAGCCGTTGCCGGGACTCGCCGCATCGAAAGCGGGGCTCACCTATCCGGCGATTCTCAGTTCCGTCGATGGAAAATCCGTCGCGCATGTTGCTACCGATATCGTGCAGCGTTGGATTCGCGGCCCGAAGGGGAGCACGGTGCGTCTGCGGATTGCGCCGTTTAATAAGCCGACGCAAATACGCAACATTTCGATCGTCCGTAATATCGTGATCGTGCCGACCGTCTATTCGCAAACAATCGACGGTTTCGGATACATTCACCTCAGCGAATTCGGAGCCAATTCGGCGCATGAAATGCGAAAAGCACTGCTTGCGCTCAAGGCCAAACACGTGAAAGGATATATCCTCGATCTTCGCGATAACGGCGGCGGGCTCGTCGAGCAAGCCGTGAAAATCGTCAGCAATTTCGTTCCAAGCGGGCCTATCGTTTCGACAATCGACCGAAACGGCACGAAAGTGGAGAGCGAAGCGACGGGTGACGCGATTCACGGCCTCTCGCCGTTGGTCGTGCTCGTGAATAAGTTCACCGCCAGCGCAGCGGAGATTACCACCGGCGCACTTCAGGATTACCATCTCGCAACGGCGATCGGTACGCGAACGTACGGCAAAGGCGTCGTTCAACAACTCTATCTGCTGCCCCAAGGAGGAGCCTTGAAAATCACCGTGGCCCGTTATCTCACGCCTCTCAACCGGGATATTAACCACAAGGGGCTCCAACCCGATATCGTGGTCGATCAGCCGGTCGATATCCCCTTCGGCAGCCCGCAGGACAAACAATTGACGGTTGCACTGGCACGTTTGAAGGCGCTGACGCGTTCTACCAAGCGATGAAACGACGCATCCTCACCGCGGTCGCCGCCCTCACGATCGCCGCGCTCACCTCACCGCTGATCCGTGTCGCCGGCGCCGCGACGGCGGCTCTCCCTGCCGGCGATCGCGCCGACCTTTCGACGGCGTACACGCGCCTTACGACGACCTTCTACAAGAAGCTGCCGATCGAGCGCGTCCTCAACGGCGTTCGCTTCGGTCTCGTGCTCGAACTCGCGCACGAACACGTCGCGAAACGCACGCTGCCGCCTTTGTTGGCTACCGGCAGCACGGCAGGCAACCTCCGCGCGATAGAATACGAAATCGAACGAGCGCGCATGCTGGGCGGGAAAAAGCGTCCGCTCAAGCCGTACGTCTTTGCCGCACTCTGGGGAATGATGTACTCGGCGCACGACCGTTGGACCGTCTTTCTCGATCCTAAAGATTATAAGGCGCTCAATAACGGGCTCGACGGGACGAATTTCGGCGGGACGGGCATCGTTATTCAGCCCGATAATAAAACAAAGTTCATCTCGGTCTATCAGGTCGTCCCTGGGGGACCAGCCGATAAAGCCGGCATCCAACAAGACGATCTCATCACCGCCGTCAACGGAAAATCGACCTACGGCATCACCACCGTCGAGGCGAGCAAAGAATTGCGCGGAAAAATCGGCACGCAAGTAACGCTCACCGTTGAACGCCACGGCGCACAATTGCCAAAGCCGATCGTCCTGACGCGCGCGAAGATCCATCAAATCACCGTCTTCGATAAAATGCTTCCGGGAAAAATCGGGTACGTCGCGCTGACGGTCTTTGGTGAGACCACCGGGGCCGAATTAGCGACGGCGCTCTCGCGCCTCCACAAAGAGGGAGCGCGCGCATTCGTGCTCGACCTGCGCAACAACGGCGGCGGTTATCTTCAGGCTGCCGTTTCGGTGAGTTCGAAGTTTATTGCCGAAGGGCCGATCGTTTCGATCGAAACCAGCGGCAAGCATATCGATACGCTTGAAGCCGACGGTACGGCGATCTCTCCGGAGCCGCTCGTCGTATTGGTGAACGGATACACTGCCTCGGCCTCGGAAATTACGACTGCGGCACTCAAGGAGAGCGGCGCTGCGGTGGTGATCGGCACGAAGACCTTCGGAAAGGGTGTCGTGCAGACGCTCTTCCCGCTGCGCGACGGCGGAGCGGTGAAGATTACGACCGCGCGCTATCTTACGCCGGAGTATCACTACATCAACCATAAGGGAATCATCCCCAACATCGTCGTTGCCGAAAATAAAGACGCGCAATTCGGACGCCCGGCACATGACGTACAACTCAAACGCGCAATAGAAGTTTTAGATGGCGAAATCGCCGCCCAAAAATCGGGAATAACGACGAAACTCTAGCGCGACCTATTCGGGCGTCGGACGCGTTGTGCGACGCCCGAATAGGCAAAAAAACTTCGTGCCGACGGAATCGGAGCCTCGCACATGAAAGTGACGGCACTCACCCTGCTCTTCGCGTTTGCCGTTTGTACGAGATGCGATGCGGGCACGACCGGTGTCCTCAACGGTTACGTCCGTGAGGCGAACGGAAAACCCGCCGTGGGCGCGCTGGTCACCGTCGTTTCGCCGAGGTACATCGGGAAAAGATATACCGATACACATGGGTTCTACGTCTTTTTGGCGCTGCTGCCCGATACATATTCCGTCCGCGTCGCGAAGGCCGGCAGTTCCGGTGCATATACGATCGGAGCCGGAATCGCCAGCGACCAGACGACCACGTTGAATTTTCGTTTTACGAGTCTTCGGCAATGCCCGCGGTTCACACGCATCACTCCGGCAGCAACTCGCGGCGACGAAACGTTTTGGTCGCTCGATATGCGGCAGATGGGACGTTATCCGTGGAACGTAGCGCCGCTCATCAACCTGCCGTTGGTGCCCGCGGATCCGCATTATCGCTGCCTGTAGAGGCTCGGCAAGCTACGGCATCCCCGTGCGTTGACGCGACCGAAGCCGAGTTTTGAAGGCACCCGATGCTCGCGCAGTCGGGTGCCGACGGTGTTACGAGCTCTTCTTGCGACCTGCCGTCGCGCTCGTCTTCTTCTTGGCCCCGCTCGCTGCGGGGCTTTTCTTCGCTCCGGCCTTTTTCGCCGGAGCTTTCTTCACCGTGCTCGTCGCTTTTTTGGCGGGAGCTTTCTTCGCAGCGGTTGTCTCGGTTTTCGCGGCGGCGGCTTTCGGCGCCGTCGCTTTCTTCGTTGTGCTGCGTTTCGCGGCCGGTTTTGCGCTCGGCTTCTCCGCAGCGGGCGGAGCGGGTAGCGCTGCGCGCTGAACCGCCGGAATCTCCGCGGTCACTTTGCCTGCGCGCGGACGACGAGCGCGCGCCGGCTTCGTCGGCTGCGGCTCTTCGTGCGGAGCACGCAGATGCGGCGGCGGTGCTTCGACTGCCGGAGGGGTCGGTGCGGAGTAACGCGCTATCGCCCGTGAGGGCTCGGGCGGAACGATACGTCCCGTCGGCTGGGCGGCACCATCACTCCCCACGCTAAAGAGCGAACGATCGGGAACCGGTGTCCCCGCGCCGGGAGCGCCTGCACCGGCACTACCGCGACCGCGGCGTCCGCGGCGGCGACGGCGACGGCGCCCACCCTCGGCGTTCGCAGCGCCGGCGGCATGCCCCATGCCGCCGAGCGGCGGAATGCTCTCCGGCTGGATATCCTCGTCTTCGTCCTCGTCTTCAAGGGCATGCGCAGCTGCGGCGACCGGCCGCGCCTGCGGCTGAATGCTCTCCGCCGAACCCGTCGCGCGCCCACGGCCGCGGCGCCCGCGGCGCCGGCGACGGCGCTTTTCGTGCGACTCCGGCGCTCCGGCCGCAATCGCTCCATCTTCGGCGATCACGATCGCCGCTGCGCTGTGTTCGCCCTTCACCTCGGCAGCGAGCGCCGTATCGGCGGCCTCCTCTTCCTCGGTGATCGTCGTGATTCCGATTGGCGGGCGCGCCTGCGCGCTCGACGCTGCTTCGGCAGCGAGTTCTTTGAGTTGTGCGGTCTGTTCGGCGGCCGTGAGCGGGCCGCGGCGTTTCTTCGCGCGTCCGGCACCCGCACGGCGACGCTTTCCGCTCTCGTCGGCAATCGCCGCTCCGGCAGAGAGCAGATCGGCGACCACGTAATCATCTGCGTCATCGATATCGAGAATGCGAATTTTCGCGGCGTTCCCGGCATGGTTGGCCGCGTTTTCGACTTCGACGATGCGATCGCCGACGAGCGCCGCGGCAGAGGTTGCGTTGGGCAAGCGCCCCGGCAGCAACTGCACTTCGACTTCGTCGCCGACGCGAACGCGCGCGTCGGCAGCCGGTGCTTCGGCACGGAATTCCGTACGCGTCCGCTCGGGATGAATCGCCGCGCTTGCACGCACGTGCACCGTTATGCCGAGATCCTTTGCGAGCTGCGCGCATTCTTCTTCGTACCAAAACTCGAGTTGCGCGGCAACGCTCGGTGCGGCCTCGATGACCGCGTGGCGGTGGCGCCCTTCGACGGAGTGCGCGCGCAGATGGCGCAATGCCTCGATTGCGACGGACTGCGACGACATGACCGTCCCCAGCCCCGCGCAGGTCGGGCACGTTCCGCGTAATTGTCCGGCAAGATCTTTGCCGACGCGCTTGCGCGTAAATTCCAGCAGCCCGAGATTCGAGAACGATTGAATGGTCGCACGCGTACGATCGCGACGTAAGCCGTCCTCGAGGGTTTTGAGCACTTTGTTGCGCGCGGCTTCGGAGCCCATATCGATGAAATCGACGACGATGATACCGCCGATATCGCGCAAGCGTACCTGGCGCGCGATCTCCGCGGCAGCCTCGACGTTGGTTTTTCCGATGGTATCTTCGAGGTTCTTCCCGCCGGTAAATTTTCCCGAGTTCACATCGATGACGGTGAGCGCCTCGGTTGTCTCGATCACGATCGATCCGCCCGAGGGCAGATTGATCTTCGGATTCATCAAGCGCTCGATTTCGAGATCGATGCCGTAATCGTGGAACAACGACCGGCCGCCGTTATAATATTCGATGCGGTCGAGATATTGCGGCCCGAGTAACTGTAAGAATTCGCGAACTTTGCGGTGCTCTTCTTCGTCGTCAATATACACTTTGTCGACGTCGGCGGTAACAAAGTCACGCGCCGCTTTGAAGACAAGATTCATATCTTTGTGCAACAACGAAGGCGCTGCAGCGCGCTTAAAAACTTCGAGAATGCCGTGCCACATGCGAATGAGCACACCGAGATCGGCCATGAGTTCCGCGTCGCTGACGCCCGACGCAGCGGTGCGTACGACCGTGGCCATGCCTTCAGGGCGAATACGCTGCATAACTTTCTTCAGGCGTTCGCGTTCGCTTGCAGATTCAATTTTGCGCGAAACTCCGGAATATTTTCCGGTTGGCATGAGAATGAGATAACGCCCGGGCAACGATATGTTCGTGCTAATGCGCGCGCCTTTAAGGCCGCGCGGCTCTTTGACGATTTGCACGAGAATTTCGTCGTTGCGTTTTACTTTTTCGCCGATCGTGAAACCGCTGTGTCCTTGGGTGATTTCGACGTCACCGATGTTCAGCGGCTGTTTGTTGATATCGTCGACGTAGAGGAACGCATTGCGGCCGAGGCCGATATCGACGAACGCGGCGCCCATACCCGGGAGCACGTTATGAACTTTGCCTTTGTAGATCGAGCCGATGACTTTCTCTTCACGCTCGATGTAGAGTTCGGCGAGCTCGCCGTCCTCCATAATAGCAACCCGATTCTCCCACGGGTCGCTCGAGATCAGAATCTCGTTGCGCACGTATCAATTGTCCTTCTGGCGGGCGCACCGGCCGCCCGGCTACCGCTCAATCGCGCGACCCTGCGGTGCTACCCGGGATCGCGACTTCGGCGAGTTCGCCTGTGACGGGCCATGCGCGCGACGCGCGTAAAATACTTTTCGCTCGGCGGCGGATCGCAAAAATGCGACTCGCTCCGTCGGCTTATGGAGGCTCTTCACGCCGTAGGGGTGCTTCACCTTTGTTTCAAGGAGGATTCACGAAAGGATTCCTGCAACGCGCAGGTCTCCGCCACGATCGACGGATATCGTTGCAGCTGCATCATGAAATCCGATAGCAACTTCGCCGTGAATGCCGCGTTCGGCACTGCGCTCGCTCTGCTCGTCCTCGCCCCCGCGACGGTCAGCGCCTTCCCCCAAGGGGAGACTAACGAACGAGCGGCGATCGTGCGCGATATCGTCCACCATTGGTATTTCAAGGGGGATCCGCAGATTCCGATTCCAAGGATTTCACGCGTCGGCATCGCCGGGAACTTCGCCATTGCGATGGTGCGGACGGAGATCGAGGGCGCTCCGTATCACGGAGAGTTCCTCCTCGAGCGATTTCCCTTCGGATGGCAAACGCTGGAGATCGCGACCGATGGACGTATGAGGCTCCACGCCTGCTTGCTTGCAGCGCATAATATCTCGCCGCAGATCGTACGTCTTCTGAGCGAGCGCATCGGCATCGCCTACGCGCCGAAGGGTCGTTATTGTCCGCCGCCGGGAACGTATGCCGATAGCGGCCCGCCGGAAAGCGTTCTCGCTATTCGCAAGGCATCTCACGGTAGTATCGTTCAATCCGTTCGCGCGATCGGCAACTGGGGACTCCGCACTTGGTACGGTGCCGGAGGCGGGGAAGCGATCTACGAACGGAAACATGCGCGTTGGGTCGAGATATCGGGCGGCGGTGGAAGCTCATGTCCGCAAGACCTCGTCGGTCTCTACCACATGCCGCTGCGAACGGCGCGCCTCTTACTACGAGGGCTCCTTTCGGGCTGTAAGTAACGCGCGTGCAACGGCAACGTGCGCAGAAACGCAATCGTCGCCTGAAGATCGAGTCGCCAGCATCTGCGTTACCTCTTTAATCGGGTCAAGACGGTGCGTTCTCCAGCGAGACGAGACCCAAACGAATTGCTTTTGCGATCGCTCGGGATCGCGATCCTACTTCGAGCTTTCCAAGAACGCGCTCGACATGCGTCTCGACGGTGCGGTGGCTCACGATGAGCCGCTGAGCAATTTCCTTGTTCGTCAATCCGTCCACGAGTAGGGCGAGGATCTCGCGCTCGCGCGGCGTGAGGTCGAGATGCGGTGCCGCGGGCTGCGCAACTCGCCGTGGCTTTAGGAACGATGCGGCGTACGCACGCGCTAACCGGGCCTCGAAGCGCGGGCCATTTCGCGTAAGGGCCTCGATCGCTCTGTCAAACGGGACGGAACTCTCGGCCCTGCCGCGACGTGCGTTCCCCACTGCGATACCGGCGTGTTCTAGCGTCACCAAGCCGCGCCGGTGGCGAATGAGCGCGGAAAAGGGCTCGCAACCGTTTAGTGACGTCATGTGCGGCGTGCCGTTTGCCGCATCCAAGAAAGCGAGCACGTCGTCGGCGGTGGCGAGCGCCGCTGCATCGGCAGCGTCGGTCGGCACAGCCGATGCGAGCGCTTCGCGAGCGCGAGCAGTCGTTCGTGGTGCAGCATTCGGATCGCATAAAAGCGTATAAACTGCAGACTCCGCGAGCGCGACGGCGCGTTGCACCGATGGAAAGTCGGTTCTCGCCCCAACGCGATTTGCCAGGTCTCTCGCGATTGCGTTATCGTGCCCGAGGAACGCGGCTCGCGCGAGTGCGATCTCGGCAAAGGCGTTTACGCGGCTCACATCTCCGGCGTACCATGCTTGATCGGCGCGGGCCCGGGCTCGCTCGGCAAAGAGAACGGCAGCCTCAACGTCTGCATGATGAGTGGCGACCTCCGCGAGCGCCACGTAGAGCGCCGCCTCCTCCGCTCGTACGTCCAGCGCGGATGCGAGCCGTTCGGCCTGAAAGGCTGCATCGCTCGCCGCCGTCGTGCTTCCCCAAACGAGCGCGAGACGAGCGAACCATACCAACGTCAGCGTCTCGAGAACGATCTTGTCGTCGTTCTCGAACAACTCCATCAATTCGTCAAGAATCTCTTCGGCGATATCAGCCTGGCCGAGGGCCGAGTGCGCGTACGCACGTAGAATGCCGGCGTTGAATCTCTCCGAAGCATCATCGGTGTCGCTCAACGATGCCACCGCGGCGAGCGCACCGCCGAAGTCATGAAGAACGGCCTTTGCCCATCCCTGCAGCACCAACGTCGTCGCCACGGCGGAATCGCTTAGCGGGGCGGCGCGCAGCGACAAGTCGTCGAGTACGCTGCTCGCGACGGGGATCAAATGCCCCAGATCGTGCTCGACGGCTTGCGCTCGCGCATGAAAAGCGATTGCAGCATCTTTACTACGATCGGCTGCTTCAATCGCGCGTGAAAACATCGCGCGCGCCGCAGCCGACGCGCTCGCTTTTTCTAGCAGCCCTTCGGTATACCAGCGAACGCCGGCATCGGGCCCATCTGCCTCTATCCGTTTCATCAGCGAGCGCACACGGGCGCGCCCTCCTGTCGCAATGGCGGCCGGTGCGTGGTTTCTAAGAAGCGAGGCGGCTATTGCGGCATCGCCGCTTTCGTCAGCGTGGAAAAGTGCGGCGGAGAATTCTCCCGCCTGAATGTAGGCCTCAGCCGCGTCTCGATGCGCAGGGCCGACCGCCCCGCGCTTCTGCAGCCGAGCCTCAGCCAAGTCGCGCAAGACCGGATTGAGCCGGTAACGACCCGGGCCGGTCTCGCTGATCAGGGCACCGCTACGACGCAAGTTCTTGAGGAAGGTCTTCGCTCCGGCAAACGCATCCATCTCGTTGAGCACGGCCACATCGAGCGTCTCGAAGACGGACACCCGTTCGAGAAACGCGACGACGCTTCGATCGAGATACGCCAAGAGTTCCGTCGTCAGATAAACCTCGGCAGCGTCGCGCGGCCCCTTCGCCGTTGGCAAGGGCATACGTTGCGCCGCGACGGCCAGCGTGACGCCGGCCGCCCAACCTTCGGTGCTCTTCTCGATTTCGGCAACCGATCCGTTATCGATCTCCCGCCCGAATTGCCGTCCGAGTGCCCGGATTTCCTCGGCGCTGAACGTGAGCATGTCGCCGCTGAGAATCTGCGCCTTGCCGCGCGCAAAGCTTCTCACCATTGTTACGTCGGGAAGCGATCGCCCCATCGCGAGAATACGCGCGCCGACCGGCAACGCATTCATCGCTGCATCGACGAACCGCGAGAAGGCTGGTTCGCCGGTAAAGACGTGGACGTTGTCGACGATGAGCGTCAGCGGCTCGTCGACGCGAGCGAGTTCGCTTGCGAAAACGCCCCCTATGTGGGCCGCGTTCGCTCCGGCATCGAGCGCGCCGAGCGTCATGCGGCCAAAATCGGCGCGCGCATCGCGGACGGCACCGACGAAGGCGCGGATGAAGGCCTCCCTATGCCACGGCAGCGCCTCTATCCAAACGACTCCGGGCGTGTCGCGGAAGGCCATCTTCGCGGCAGACGTCTTACCCGCACCAAGCGGCGCGGAGAGGAGCGTAAGGGGGGTATGCTCGACGGCAGCGCGGAGCCGGCGCTCGACCTCGGGACGTGAAATCAGTGCGGCGCTCAAGGGTGCTGAAGTTCGAGTGCGCCCCCCAACCTGGCCTCCTCAGGTAAACTCCGTAGGACTACGGACGCTCTCCAACGCCCGAAAGGCTACCGTGAACGGGTACTTTCTACAGAGGAGTAAGTTCATGGAAACCAGTCCATTCGAAAGTTTCGTGCCGCGAATCTCGGCCGCGGAGGGCGACCTCCGGAGCATCCGAAGCGACCTCCGGAGCATCCGAAGCGACCTCCAGCGAGCCATAACGGTGGCCCAGAGCACCGCATATGCAGAAGAAGCCCCCACGCCGGTCGAGCAGGCCGCTACGATCGCCGCATTCGTTCCCGAGCCGCAAGAGCCGGAGTCGACAGCTTACGCCGACCCACCGACCGAGCGCGCCGGCATGACCTCGGGAGAGCTAGAAGCCCTCCTGGCCGGTCGATGGCTTCACCTCGTCGGGTTGTTGCTCGTCTTTATCGGCGCGGCGTTCTTCCTCAAGGTTGCCTTCGATCACGACTGGATCACGCCGGTCTTTCGTGTCGCGCTCGGCTTGGTTGTTGGGACGGCAACGATCGTCTACGGGCAGCGTCTTGCAAACAAAGGGAAACGGTATTTTTCCGAGGGTATCACCGCGCTTGGGGCAGGTATCGAGTTCCTCTCGCTCTATGCCTCGAACGCGCTCTTCCACCTCGCCTCTCCGACGCTCGTTCTCGTCGGCATGGTCGCGGTAAGTGCAGCGATTGCGTCGCTCGCGTGGCGTCGGCAAAGCGAGCGTCTCGGAATTCTTGCGGCGATCGGCGGCTTTCTCGCACCGATGCTCGCGGGAACGCAGAGCGCCGATCAGTTGCTGCTGGCGGGATACATCGGCGTGCTCGACATCGGCTTGTTGTTGCTCGCCGAATTGATCGACTCACGCATCATCGGCCCGATCGCTCTTGGTGGAAGCATCTTCTACGCACTGAGCAGTTTTTCGTTCGCCCATACCATTGATGACGTCCAACGCGCCGGCATATACCTCTCCCTTTATCTGACGTTCGCTGGCGTCGGCTGGATCGTCACGAAGGTACGCGGCACGCTCGACCCATTCCGATCGGTCGTCGGTGGCGTCGCGCTCGGCACTCTGCTGCTTGGGCTCGAGACCGCATTGCTATCGGAGCATCGGACGTTGCTTGCAGCTATCCTACTCGGGCTCTCGATCGCGCATCTCTGCGCAGCCGCGCTTCTGAAGTCGCGTTACCAGTCGTGGCTGGCAACCGCAGCTCTCACGCTCGCTATTCCGGCGGCATTCGATCGTCCCATCTTCGTCAACGTTGCATGGGCGGCCGAGGCTGCGGTTCTCGCGATCGCAGGGCTGCGCTTCCGCGACGACGTCCTGAAGGTGATGGGGCTCGGCCTGCTCGCACTCGACGTTGCACGCGATGCTTTCTTGTACGTCGATTATGTATCGACCCACCCGATCTTTAACGCACGGTTTGGTTCGTTGACCGCAGCCATCGTCGCAGTCTGGGCCGCCGTGCGTGCGATCGACGGAAGCGGAGCCGCGGAGTATGATGCGGTACTGGTTCGGACGCTTCGTACGGTCGGCCATGCAATCGCGCTATTCGCCCTCTCGGCCGAAGCCTGGGACAGCGTCGCCCATTTCGGCGGTACCGCACAAGGTTCGAATGCCGCGCTCTCGATCGTATGGGCGATCTTCGCGGCAACGCTCATCGGCTACGGCCTTCGTAAGCGCGACTCGTTCATGCGCTGGGAGGGCCTTGCGTTGATCGTCGTAACGGCGGGAAAAGTGCTCTTCTTCGACCTCTCATTCTTGGATCTCGGCTACCGCGTCCTCTCTGCGGTACTGGTGGGCGTGGCGCTCATCGGCGTATCGTATGCATATCAACGTCGTCTCCCGAGTGAGAGGCAACTGTGATCGTTGCCGCGCTTCTCGCGGTCGGCCTCTCGGTGAACACCGCTCGCGCGATTGCCATCGAATCGCGCGAGCGGCCCGCCTGGACGATGCTCGAACTGCCGCAACAAATCGCCCCCGGCGCCGACGGCGATTACGACGACCTTCGGATCGTCGACAACCGGGGTCACAAAACTCCCTACGTCCTCAATCCCCAAAACGCCGCGTTCCCAACGCATAAGGCACGCCTGAGCGACGTGGGATTCGTGCCGGGTCGTTACACGCAAGCTCTCCTGGACGCCGGCAAGAGCGGAAGGCGCTATTCCAGCCTCTCGATTGACTCACCACGCGGAACGTATTTCGCTCGCGTTGACGTCGCAATCTCGGACAACCGGGTGACATGGCGCGAAGTGCGTAACGACGCACTGATCTATCGGGTCGCCGACTCCGGTGATCCGGGAAGCCAGGCGATTTCCCTTCCGGCGGCGCGCGCGCGCTGGATTCGCATCCGCGTCTTGGACGGCAAGTCGCCCTTTCCGATCGACGCAGCGGCGCTCGCCGACACGGAATCGGTCGCTCCGGAGGCGATACGGCTTCGGGCCGCCACGCATGTATCTTGGCGAAAGAATGAACGAACGTCGATTCTAACCCTCGATCTTGGGACTCCGCATACGCGTATATCGGAAGTCCGCTTCCAAACGACGCAAGCCGAGTTCTCGCGCGCCGTGTCGATCGTAACGAGCAACGATGGCGAGCATTGGCGCTATGCCGGCAACGGCTACATTCAGCGCTTCGCGCATGGCTCGCCTACGTTGGAAATCCATCTTCCAAACGCGTCGGCACGCTACGTGCGTGCGGAGATTTCGAACGAAAACGACGCTCCGCTGACGCATCTTACGGCATCCGTCTACGGTCCGCGCCAATTCCTTGTGTTCGTAGCTCGCTCCGGGCGATCGTACTCCCTGGTGCTGACTCGTCGCACACAGGCTCCGTTCTACGATCTAGGTATCCTTCTCCAGCACGATCATCCTCGTACGTTCGCCGAAGCCAATCTCGTCGGAGATGCGCAGCGTCAACACCTTGGGAAACGCGCCTCAATTTCACAGCCACTGATTCTCACTATAGCCTTTGCCATAACCATCGTCACTCTCGGCGCAGTGACGATCGCGACGCTACGCCCTCGCGACTAAAAATATCACCATTGCCAACAATTTCTGCCACCTGCCGGAGTTTCGACGGCCTCGTTTCCGGTTGTAAGTAGCACGCGTTCGTCCTCCGGCGTCGGGAAGGGCGTGAGGCGCGCGAGCCCGAGACGCTTGTCGACTTCGACGTTCTTTCGGCGCCCGCCGATATCGATGCGTAGCGCGTGCAACGGCAGCGTGCGCAGAAACGCAATCGTCGCCTGGAGATCGAGGCGCCAGCAGCCCTCGAGCGCGAGTTCGCGCAGCATCGGCAGGGCTGCTAATGCTTCGATCGATTCCAGCGCATCGCAGCGGGAGCATTCGAGGCGCTCCAACGCAGTACCGGAGCGAACGCATTCGAGGCTCCGCAGCGGAACCCCGATCGCACGGAACGCTCGCAGATGCGGCCCAACACGCAGCACATCGGCGGGGAGATTCGCCACCGAAAGCGTGGCGAGCGTCGGGTGCGCGAGGAGCGGCGCGGTATCGTAGCTGCCGCGATCGATCGCCAGGATCTCCAACGGCAGCGCAAGCAGCGCGCCGAGCGATCCGCCGCCGCCGTTGAGGCGTAGCGCACGAAGGTGCGGCGGCAACGTGAGATCGTCGAGCTGTGCACCGCCGAGCGCAAGCGATTCGACCGCCGCCGCAATGCGCTCGTTCCGCAGCAGCGCAAGCCCGCCGAAGGAGAGTTGCAACGTTAATCGGCGCGTGCGCGCAATCTCCGCAAGCGCGTCGCACACGGCGCGGGCAACGGTGGAGGCGGCAGCAAACCGCGTTCCCTCGGGCGCATCGATAATCGACCGCAGCGGCGTTGCATCGTGCAGTTCGATGCTGCGAATCGGCGCCGCCTCGCTCACGCGTTTCCGAGAACGCCGCGGTCCTTCTGGGCGTAGATATTCATCAGCACGCCGACGGCGGCGAAGTTCGTCAACATCGCCGACCCGCCGTAGGAAAGAAAGGGCAGCGGAATGCCCGTAATCGGCATGATGCCGACCGTCATGCCGATATTCACCAGCATGTGGAAGAGCAACATCGCGGTTATTCCGGAGGCAAGCAAAAGGCCGAAGCGATCTTGTGCGCCGTAAATCGCGCGAATGCCGCCGTAGATAATCGCACCGTAGAGCGCAAAGAGGCCAAGAACACCGATGAGACCGAGCTCTTCGGCGAGCACGGTGAAAATAAAATCGCGCGAGTGCTCGGGGACAAACGAGAGCTGCGTCTGCGTTCCGTGAAAGAGCCCGCGCCCGAAAAACTCTCCGTTCCCGACGGCAATTTTCGCTTGATTCAAGTTATATCCGGCGCCTTGCGGATCGGCCTTCGGATTGAGAAAGACCAACAATCGCGCCTTTTGAAAGGGCTTGAGCACCAGGTTCGTCCCCGCAGTGATCGCACCGGCAACGAAGAGCCCGGCGCAATAGAGCGCAAAGCCGACGAGGCGCGGCAAGCCGAAGAACAATTGCGTCGTTAAAATCGCTAAAAGCACGAGCGAGGTGCCGAAATCGGGTTGTTTGAGCACGAGAATCGCCGGCACTGCAAAGGTGAGGAGCGGTTTCCATAAATCGCGCAGACGCGTGTAGTCGCCACGCGCAAGCACCGCCGCGCCGGAGATCGCGAGAAAAAGCTTTGCAAATTCCGACGGTTGGAAGGTACCGAGCGGCCCGAGCGAGATCCAGCGTTGCGCGCCGAGCGCGCGGTGGCCGATGACGACGATTGCCAACAATAAGAGAAGATTCACGATGTAGATCGCCGGTGCGAAGCGCTGCCAGACTCGATAGTCGATGCGCGCGCAGAGCAACATCACGGGAACTCCGACGGCGATATAGAGCAACTGCTTGAGATACTCCGGCCCCGCCTGGGGGTTGTGCAGATCGGCCGAGCGGATCAGCACTACACCGAGCAAGCTCGCCCCGATCGCGCCGACGATGAGCGGCCACGCGACGCGATAGGAAGAATCGCGACCGAGGCGCGTCACGATTGCGCTCATGGTGCGAGAATACTGCGAAAGGTGAGATTGATGCGCGCGTGCTGCACGTGGGGCTCTTTCGGAACCGTGTGCCGCCATAACTGCTGGCTCGCCCCGCTCATCAGCAGCAAGCTTCCGTTGCAAAGGTCGAACGCATGCCGCTCGCCGCTCTCTTTGGCCTTGATGAAAAAACGACGCGTCGCCCCGAGGGAGAGCGAGGCAATCGTCGGCGTCGGCCCCAATTCGCGCTCGTCGTCGCTATGCCAGCCGATGGAATCGCGTCCATCGCGATAAAGATTCGCTAATACGCTATTGAAGGGCGCGCCTGCATGGACGCTGAGGCGATCGCGAAGAGCAGCGAGCTCGGGCGTCCACGGGAGCGGCTCGTGCGCGAGCCCGGAGTAGCGATAGGATGCGTCGGGGTTGCCGTACCACGCTTCCAGGCGCGGGATGGGGCGGCGTACACCAAAGAGCGCGATCGTCGGTTGCGTCCACGCGATATCGTGAAGGAGGCGCGCGAAAAGGTCGCGCGCCTCGCTCTCAGTTAGAAAGTGAGGCTCGAATGCGAAGCCTTCGATCTTCGCCGCGAGCGCGCGACTCACGCCGGAGCGCGTTGCGCTTTCTTGCGTCGCTTCCTTTGCTGTAACGGCGCCGGCCCGGCGGCAACCGGCTCGGCTGCGGCCGCCGGTGCGGGAGGTTCGGGCGCGCGCTCCGGCGCGCGTTCGCTCGGGCGCGCGACGCCGAGAATCGGGACGTTCGCCATCATTGCCAGTGCGTGGTCGTGACGTTCGAAATCGACTTCGACTTTCTCGCGATCGACCTCGACGTAACGCGAGATCACTTCAACGAGCTCGCGTTTCATCGCGTCGATCATCTCGGGCGCAAGCGCGAGATGATCGGTCATCAGCACCAATTGCAAGCGCTGTTTTGCGGTCGCTCCGGAATCAGATGGGCCGAAGAGTCGTTTGAAAAACTCGATCATGCTTTGCCTCCGAAGAACGCGCCGAGGCGCCCAAAAAACGATTCGCGCGCTTCGACCGTTGGAGCGGCGACATCTTCGCCGGCGATCTTCGCCGCCATTGCGTGATAGGCAGCGCCCGTAGCTGCGTCGCGTCGCAACGCGAGCGGCTCCCCCTTGTTCGTCGTGATGATGATCTCCGGTTCGTCAGCGATCACGCCGAGCAACGGCAAACGCAAGATCGCGTTCACATCTTCAACAGAGAGCATCTTGCCGCGCTTGACGAGTTGCGGGCGGAGGCGATTGACGATGAGTTGCGGTTTGAAGCGATTGCCGAGCAAGCCGATCACGCGGTCGACATCGCGCACCGCCGAAACCTCCGGCGTGCAGACGACGATCGCTTCCTGAGCGCCGGCGACGGCATTGCGAAAACCGTGCTCGATTCCCGCGGGACAATCGACGAGCACGTAATCGAAACGTTCGCGTAAACGCTCGATCAATGCCGTCATCGCCTCGGTAGGGACTTCGTCTTTTTCCCGGTTCTGTGCCGCCGCGAGCAGCATCAGCGACTCGTTATATTTCGAAGGTACCAGCGCTTCATCCAACGTCGCTCCGCCTTCGATGACATCGAGCAAATGATGCTTCACGCGGCTCTCAAGCCCGAGAACGATGTCGAGATTGCGTAGACCGACGTCGGCATCGACCAGCGCGACGCGCGCGCCTCGCATCGCCAACGCCGTACCAAGATTGGCGGTGGTCGTCGTCTTGCCGACGCCGCCTTTACCGGAGGTGATGACGATCGCTCGGCCGCGCACCGCAGGCACCGCGGCTTCTTCGATTTCAGGTTGACGTTCGTGCATGGTTTACCCCGTCGTGATCGCGCCGATGAGGCGCTTGAAGAAGGTTGGCTTCTCAAAACTCGTGATCGGAATATCCTCGCCTTCGAGGCGGCGAGCGATTTTGTCGTAGATCGTCCGCAGACGATTGCTTTCGTCGAGCACGATCGGCTCGCCGCGATTGGTGGTATCGATGATCTCCTCGTCGTCGGGAATGACGCCGACGAGCGTTGCATTGAGAACTTCGCAGACATCCTCGACGGCAAGCATATCGCCGCTGCGCACCATCTCCGGGCGTAGGCGATTGATGACCAGCGAGATCGGCATCGGCACTTCGAGCAACTTGCCGATGACGCGATCGGCGTCGCGAATCGCGCTGACCTCCGGCGTCGTCACGACGAGCGCCTCTTTCGCTCCGGCGACTGCATTACGAAATCCGGTTTCGATACCGGCGGGGCAATCGATCAGCACGAAGTCGGCAAATTCGTCGAGCCCTGCGATGACCTTCGCGAATTGCTCGGCGGTAATCGCTTCCTTTTCGCGCGTTTGCGCGGCGGGCAAAATTGCGAGTGATTCAAAGCGCTTGTCTTTGATGAGCGCCTGACGCAATTGGCAGCGCCCCTCGGCGACTTCGACGATATCGAAGACGATGCGCTTTTCGAGGCCGAGCACTAAATCGAGATTTCGCAAGCCGATATCTGCATCGACGAGCACGACGCGGTGCCCCCGTTTTGCTAACGCGGCACCAAGGTTAGCGGTCGTCGTGGTTTTTCCGACGCCGCCTTTACCGGAGGTTACGACGATACGTCGCGTGCTCACATTACCAACTTTCTTCTTTACTGAAAGGAACGACGACGATCTTTCCATCGCGCACGCACGCCGTTTCCGGCTCGGCTTTCTTTCCGCGTCGCGCCGAACTCTCCGCTGCGATCGCCGTTGCGATGCGTAACTGCGTCGGCACCAATTCAAGCGCTCGCACGCGCGCCGAGACGTCACCCTGCGCGCCGGCATGCGCAACGCCGGCGAGCCGTCCGTAGACGAGAATGTCGCCGCTGGCGATGAGCTCGGCACCGGGATTGACGTCGCCGATGACGACGATATTGCCGATCTGCTGCAGTGATTGCCCACCGCGCAAGGTGCCGACGTGGTAGAGCGTTCCCGGAGCGCTCTCGACGAGACGCAGCGCGGGCGCCTCCTCGCCGCCGAGCCGCTTGAGATCGAGTCGACGGACGCTCGATTCGCCGGCGCGCCGACGGGAAGCGATATCGGCGCGGGCGCCGTCGAAATCGGCTTTCAGCGAGCGCGCCGACTCCGAGAGTTCGAGCACCCGGCCGCGCCGCGGTTCACGGCGCGTCGGCGGTGCGGCGTTCTCGGCGGCGCTCTCCTCGAAGGGAGCGGCGAGCGCAGCCGCGGTCGCGGCGATCGCGGCGCCCCCGAGCACGCGCCGAAGCGAGATATTGCGACCGGCAAGGAGCACCTGCAGACGCTCGCGCTCGCTCTCGCTCGGCGGGATATCACCGAAGCGCAGCGTCGCCTCACAATCGCGATAGAACGCCTCAGCGGCGCCGAGTTTACTCTCCAGTTCGGCGAGCGCCTCACCGAGATCCCCGCCCTCCAGCGCGATCTCGATCCCCCAACTCCGCCCGCGCAGCAACGCGCTCACGCCCTCGCTCGTCCCGTCATCGACGGCGGGTTCCCGCCGGGCTCCCGCGAACCCCTTCCCCATCCACAGCTCGCTCGCAAGAAGCTCTCCGTTCTCCCGCCTCCATCCCCATCCAACTCACAGAATCCCAGCGTAACGTCAAGCCACTCTTCCCGCGTTTTAAGCGTTAGAATGATCGTGTCGCCAAGCAAGCCCTTAGCCCAATAGAGGTCCGCTCCATGTTTCTTCGCCGCCTGCTCCCCATCGTCACCACGCTCTCCCTGCTGCTCACCTGCATGCCGGCTCCCGCGCAAGCGATGACGGCACAGCAAGAGGTGCAGATGGGGCGCCAAGAGGACGAGCAGATCGTTCGCAGCAGCATCATCGAAACCGATCCGCTGCTCAACCGCTGGGTGAACCACGTCGCGCAGAAACTCTGGCAGCAAGTTGCACGCAAAGAGCTGCCGTACAACGTCAAAATTATCGACGCTCCCGATATCAACGCATTCTCGACGGTCGGCGGATACGTCTACGTCGACGAAGGGTTGCTCGATTTCGTGCAATCGAGCGACGAGCTCGCCGGCGTCCTCGGCCACGAAACGGGGCATATCGAACGCAATCACGTTATTTCGATGCAGGCGAAGGTAACGGTCCTCAACGCACTTTTCACGATCGCATCGCTCTTCTCGCCGCTCGTCTATCAATTCGGCAATCTCGCCGAGGCCGGAATCGTTGCCAAGCTTTCGCGCGACGACGAATTACAGGCCGACCGCTACGGCTTACAGCTGATGGCGCGCGCCGGTTACGACCCGCAAGCGATGCTTTCGATGATGCGACATATCGGCACGCTCGAATCGCAACACAGCGATCTCATTACCAAATATCTCGCCAACCATCCGCCATCGAACGTGCGCGTGGAACATCTCGTCGGTTATCCCGAGCTCGACCCGACGAAAGTGACGCCGCAGCAACGTCTGGTGCAGGCGCTGAGCGATGCCGACCGCGCCCGCTACAATATTGCAGCGAGCGAACTCTCGGCGCTGCTCCCGGAGATTCCCAACAACCAGGAAGCGCTGCTGAAACTCGGACAGATGCAACTTGCGCTCGGCCTCACCTCGAAGAGCGAGCAGACGCTGGAGGAGGCCGCGTCGGTCGGCGACCCGCAAGCGAAGGAGCTCGCACTTTCGCGGCTCGCTGCGGTACAGAAACTTCAGGTGCAGGGCGTCGACCTTCTGCATCCGCATTTGACGCCGCTGCGCGCGGAGCTTGCTGCGGCAAAATCGCAACTCGAATCCTCGGCAACGAATATTTCAACGCGCGCTGCCGAAGGGCGCAATCAACTCAAGGCATTGCAGTCGCGCATGACCGCGCTCAATTACGACGTCCCCAATATCGGCAACGTTCAGGTACGCCCGGGCTCGCGGCTCGCAGCGATCAGCAATAATATCGAAGCAATGGGCGCGGCGCTCAATTTAGCGCTCGCGAACATTCAAGCGGTCGTTGGGAACCAAGGCGTCGGATCGCTCGAGCCGAAGAAAACCTTCGGCGTTCTCGAAGATCAGCAGTTGATTCTGCGCGATCTCTCCGCGCCGTTGAAAGAGTCGCCGATTCCCAGCACGTCGGCGGCAATCTTCTCCGATTATCCGACGATGCTTGGCGAGCTTTCGCGCTCGCAATCCGATATGCTCGGGGCAGTCGATGCCTCGCGCGCATCCGCGCTCTTGCTCGACGGTGCAATCAGCCGACTCGATGAATTTTTCCGGCAATTCGTTGGGATTCGCTTGAACTTTAATGGCGATCTCAACAAGCAAGATTACGACGCGTTGCTTCCCTACTTGAAGAAATCGCTCGATGCGGTCAACGCTGCTGCGATCGCCGGATCGAAGGCCGATCAACTTTTCAACATGGCGCGCTCTCGGCAACTCTCGGTGCGGATTACGATGTTAGGCCTCGGCACCTCACCGCAGCGTTACGCCTCACTCCGCTATGCGTTGAAACAACGCTTCGGGAACTCGGGTATCTCCTACAGCAAGATGATTGCAGAGAACCTCACCCCCGGCCAAGTGACCACGGCCTCGATTCTAGCCTCCGATAAAGGCGAAGCGATCCGCGACGTCATTGCCGATGCAAAAGCCAAAGGGCTGCCGCTGGTTGACGAAGCGAACGCTCAGGATATGCACGCGTGGCCGCTGGAGATTTTTATGGGATTGACCTATCTCGATTACACCGATAATCCACAGCGAGAGATTAGTGGCGGCTAACTTCGCATCGGCGCTCGGCGCCGACGTGGTGAAAATGGTTCGCAAAGGGGTCGACATGCGCGGCGTTCGCGCGCACGCGCAGTTGCCGTTTCGCATCGTTCTCGCCGGCGACCCGGCCGCCATCTCGAGATTACGCTCGATACTGCTTGCGGGCAACGAAGGGGAGCGGCTCACCGACGCGGCGCGTTGCTTGGAGACCTATACCGCGGCATGCGCGCCGACACGCGAGCTCAAAGCGGTGCTCTATATCGGTGGTGTAGAACAAGTTATCGACGCGCATCTGTTGGATCTGCGCGCACTTCGCGTGCCGATTTTCGCGATCGCGGTCGGCGCGACGAGCGACCACGCGCCGGAGCGCATACCGGCTGCGGGCGAAGTCGGCAACTACAGCCTTACCGAACTCAGCGAGGAATCGCTGCGCGCGCATGTCTTCCCGCATCTCGTCCGGGCGGCAAAGGGCGTCGAGGTCGCTGTTGGGCGGCGTTTCCCGGTGTTACGCGATATCGTCGCCACGAAGATCACTCAAGATGCAGCGAAGAATGCGGTGAAGATCGCAGTGGCGAGCGGGCTCGTCGATCACGTGCCGATTCTCGGCTTAGCGCTCGGCGCGGTTGCGTCGGCGGGCGACACCGTCGCGATCACCGGCTTGCAGATCGCGTTGATGATGCAGATCGAGGCGACCTACGGGCGCGATCCGGATTTCCGACGGCTCTGGGAGTTGTTGCCGATTATCGGCGGCGGCCTGGGCTGGCGGACGCTCGCGCGTGAACTCTCTGGTTTCATGCCGGTCGCGGGCGTGCCGATTAAAGGTGCGATCGCCTATGCCGGAACGATCGTCGTCGGCGAAGGGATCAGTTTCCTCATCGCGCACGGGCGACCGATGAGCAAAGAGCAGGCATCGCAACTCTACGCTCGGACGAAAAACGACGCGTTACAAGCGGGACGCAATTTGTTCGATCGCTTTCGTTCGCGCGAGTCGTAACGCTGCTTCGCGCGATCTACCGCTATCCGGTGAAGAGCCTGCGCGGCGAATCGCTTGCGCAGGCGGAGATCCTTTCGAGCGGAATCGCCGGCGATCGCGCCGCCGCGCTGATGGTCGCGAGTGGACACGCGCGCACCGGAAAAACCTATCGCGGAAAAGAGGACGAGCGACTGCACCGCCTCGAGGATGAGGCGAGCGCCACGCGCGCTGCCGCGGAGCGCGGTGTCCTCGTGCGCAGCGAGAACGCGGCGCCGCATTACTTCGATGATTCGCCGATCTCGTTGGTGACAGCCACGTGGCTTGAGGATGCGCAGCGCATCTGTGGGCGAGAGCTCGACGTGCGCCGTTTTCGCCCGAATCTCGTTACCGATGCGATCGTGGGCGCGCAGCGCGAAGGCGATCTCCTCGGCGCCGAACTGCGTATCGGCGAGCGGGTGCGCTTGCGGGTTACAAAGGCGATCCGGCGCTGCGTGACGATCACCTACGATCCCGAGAGCGATGCCGTCGACCCCGGCATACTCCGCTCGCTCGCGCAGGATCGCGCAGCGACGTTCGGCGTCTACTGCGAGGTGCTCGTTCCGGGGACGGTTGCGCTGGGAGAGAGACTGCTTCGGTCGTAAACCCGCTCGAACGGGGAACGTTCGTCGGCATGGAGAGCGAACGCGGCTTCTCGCTGCTCGAGGTGCTCGTTGCGCTCGGGATCGGAACGCTGGTGCTGATCGGTGCCACTAATGCGACCTTGGGGCTACTGCACGCACGCGCAACCGCGGTCGCCGATTTGAACGACCGCGCGGCGATCGCCGCACTGATCGCGGCGATTCGCAGCGACAACGAGACGGCGACCGGATTCACGATTCCCGCGACCGACAGCAGCGGTGTGCCGAACCTCGATGCACACGCCTTTGAATTGCGGACCCGCGCCGCCGGGCTCACCGAACAAGTCGTCGAGTACCGCTGGGTCGCCGCCGATGCGACGCATTCTGCGCGCGTGCTGCGCAGCGTCATCGATGCAAGCGAAGCGAGCGCGCCGCTGGCGACGCAGAGCTACGCCGGAATTACCGCGCTCTCCGCGCGGAGTGTCGCGCTCTCGGCACTCGTCGGCGGCGGAAGCGATGCCGACCCGCTCTTCGCCGGCGCGACGCTGCACGACGTCAGGATCGATCTCGGTGACGGCGCGAGCGCGGGCAACGCTTTGCTCGCCGTCACGATCGCCACCGCGCACGCGCTGCGCACGGTTCGGTTAGCGAACCTCGCCGCGCCGACGCATTTCACGTACGTGTTGCAGTACACGCCGGCGCCGTAGGTTAGGCCAGCTCTTCTTGCGGAAGGGATCCGAAAACGCGGCCCAGATAATCGCAGGCATGAACACGGCGCGTTTCTTTACCGCTTCCTTGCTTGCA